>NZ_JBITDJ010000032.1:0-44289 GCF_044454085.1 Streptomyces sp. NPDC051569 | reverse complement strand
GCTCGCCGTCCGCTATCAGTCGGGACTGCACCTGGCCTCGCTCATCTTGTGGCTCCGCGACACCACCGCATGATCATTTATCAGACACGGCCTAGGGCCGCCCGGCGCGGTCTACCATCACCCCATGACCCGTGTACTGCTCGCCGAGGACGACGCTTCCATCTCGGAGCCGCTGGCCCGCGCCCTGCGACGGGAGGGTTACGAGGTCGAGGTCCGCGAAGACGGTCCGACCGCTCTGGACGCAGGACTCCAGGGCGGCGTCGATCTGGTCGTACTCGACCTGGGGCTGCCCGGGATGGACGGCCTCGAAGTCGCCCGCCGGCTGCGCGCCGAGGGCCACACCGTGCCGATCCTGGTGCTGACCGCCCGCGCCGACGAGGTCGACACCGTGGTCGGTCTGGACGCCGGCGCCGACGACTACGTGACCAAGCCCTTCCGCCTCGCCGAACTGCTCGCCCGGGTGCGGGCGCTGTTGCGGCGCGGCGCCTCCGACCCCGCCCCGGCCCCCGCCACCCACGGCGTACGGATCGACGTCGAGTCGCACCGCGCCTGGATGGGCGACGAGGAGCTCCAGCTCACCGCCAAGGAGTTCGACCTGCTGCGGGTCCTCGTCCGCGACGCGGGCCGGGTCGTCACCCGCGACCAGTTGATGCGCGAGGTCTGGGACACCACCTGGTGGTCGTCCACCAAGACGCTCGACATGCACATCTCGTGGCTGCGCAAGAAGCTCGGGGACGACGCGGCCAACCCCCGCTACATCGCCACGGTGCGAGGCGTCGGCTTCCGCTTCGAGAAGAGCTGACGCACCCGGGGCCGGGCGCGGGGGAGACTTCGCGGCGGGAGGCACCTCGGGGCGGTGCTGTTCGGAACGGCGGCCTCCGGGGCGGTGGGGCCTTCGGGGCGGTGGACCTTCGGGGCCGCCCCGGCTGCGGAGAGGTGCTGTGCGTACCTCTTAGGCTCGGAGCGGCACGCCTGTCATCGCGTCACCCCGCCCGGAGGGCACCTTGCGCCGTCGTCTGATCAACTCCACGCTCGCCGTGGTGCTCGTCGTCATCGCCGTGTTCGGGGTGTCGCTCGTCATCGTCGAGACCCGCACGATCAGCAGCAGCGCCCAGGAGAGCGTCGACTCCGAGGCGCTGCGCCTGGTGAGTATCGTCGACAGCCGCATCCTCGGCGGTGAGAACGTCACCCCGCAGGTCCTGTCCGAGCAGATCGACCCGGACCGCTACGCCCGCATCGCGCTCCCCGGCCGGCCCCCCGTCGAGATCGGCGAACGCCCCACCGGCAGCGTCATCCGGGGCACCGCCCAGGGCGAGGAGGGCGAGAACGTCACGGTCGAGGAGTCCCGCTCCGCCGTCACCCGCGAGGTCGGCCGCACCCTGCTGATCATCGGCGCGGTGGCGCTGCTCGCCGTCATCGCCGCCGTCCTGCTGGCGGTACGTCAGGCCAACAAGCTGGCCTCGCCGCTCACCGACCTCGCGGAGACCGCCGAACGCCTCGGCTCCGGCGACCCGCGCCCCCGGCACAAGCGGTACGCGGTGCCCGAGCTGGACCGGGTCGCCGACGTCCTCGACTCCAGCGCCGAGCGGATCGCCCGCATGCTCACCGCCGAGCGGCGGCTCGCGGCGGACGCCTCGCATCAGCTGCGTACGCCCCTGACCGCCCTGTCCATGCGGCTGGAGGAGATCTCCGCCACCGACGACCTGGACACGGTGAAGGAGGAGGCGATGATCGCGCTGACGCAGGTGGAGCGGCTGACCGACGTGGTGGAGCGGCTGCTCACCAACGCCCGTGATCCGCGCACCGGGTCGGCCGTCGCCTTCGACCTCGACGAGGTCGTCAAGCAGCAGCTGGAGGAGTGGCGCCCGGCCTATCGCGGCGAGGGGCGGGCCGTCGTCGCCTCGGGCCGGGCCGGGATGCGGGCCGTCGGCACCCCGGGCGCGGTCGCCCAGGTGCTCGCCGCCCTGATCGAGAATTCCCTGATGCACGGTGGCGGCACGGTCGCCCTGCGCACCCGCGTCACCGGCAACCAGGCCGTCATCGAGGTGACCGACGAGGGGCCCGGCGTCCCGGCGGACCTCGGGGCGCGGATCTTCGAGCGGACCATCAGCGGACGCAACTCCACCGGGATCGGGCTGGCCGTGGCCCGCGATCTGGCGGAGGCGGACGGCGGCCGGCTGGAGCTGCTCCAGCAGCATCCGCCGGTCTTCGCCCTCTTCCTCAGCCGGGAGGCCCGTACCCGCAAGACGCCGAAGGAGCCGGAGCGTCCGGTCCGCTGAGCCGTCGTCCCGGCGGACCTCGGGGCGCGGATCAGCTGGTCAGGCGGGCCAGTCGGGTCAGCGGGTCAGCGAGTCGCTGGACCGTTCGGCCCCGGCCCCGGCCCCGGCATCGGCCCCGCTTCCGGCGCCGGGGGTGGGCAGCGCCTTGAACACCCATGTCCGGTACGACCAGAAGCGGAACAGCGTCGCGACGCCGATGCCGACGAACTTGAACACGTTGCTCTGCAGCGGGGAGTCCCAGCCGAAGCCGTACGTCGCGGCGTAGAGCATCCCGTTCTCGATCACCAGGCCGATGGCGCTGAACAGCAGGAAGAGCGTCAGTTCCTTCGTACGGCCGCTCTTGTCGCGGTCCCGGTAGGTGAAGTAGCGGAAGCCCGCGTAGTTGAAGGCGATCGACACGACGGTGGCCAGGACACTGGCCCGCACGACGGCCAGCTCGGTGGTGTGCCGCACGACGTTGAAGACCAGCAGGTTGACCAGCAGCCCCGCGCCGCCCACCGCGCCGAACTTGGCCACCTCGTGCACGAGCCGGTCGAGCCGGTCCAGCCGCGCGCGGAGCGCGCCCCGTTCGCTCATAAGACCGCTCAGCCCCGTCCGATGGATGCACCAGTGGATGTACGAATAGATGTCACTACCAGCCATGCTATCCAGCGGCCCCGCAGGCGCCCGCGGGCCAGGCATTCGGGTCTGGATCACGTCTTCGGCGCGGCGGCGGATACCCTGGGTGCGTGACATTTCCGGTAGTCGGCATGGTCGGCGGCGGTCAGCTCGCCCGCATGACCCACGAGGCAGGCATCCCCCTCGGCCTCAAGTTCAAGCTCCTCAGTGACACACCCCAGGATTCGGCTGCCCAGGTGGTGAACGATGTCGTCATCGGCGACTATCGCGACCTGGACACGCTGCGTGACTTCGCGCGCGGCTGCGATGTGATCACGTTCGATCACGAGCATGTGCCGATCGAGCATCTGCGCGTCCTGGAAGCGGACGGTATCCCGGTCAGGCCGGGTCCGGACGCGCTGGTGCACGCCCAGGACAAGGGGGTGATGCGCGCCCGCCTGATGGAGCTGGGTGTCCCCTGCCCGCGCCACCGCATCGTGGCCGACCCGGCGGACGCCGTGGCCTTCGCCGCCGAGGTGGGCGGCTTCCCGGTCATCCTCAAGACGGTGCGCGGCGGCTACGACGGCAAGGGTGTCTGGGTCGTCCGGTCCGCCGAGGACGCCGGGCAGCCCTTCCGGGCCGGGGTCCCCGTCCTCGCCGAGGAGAAGGTCGACTTCGTACGGGAGCTGGCGGCGAACATCGTCCGCTCGCCGCACGGCCAGGCCGTGGCCTACCCCGTCGTGGAGTCGCAGCAGGTCGACGGCGTCTGCGACACGGTCATCGCGCCCGCGCCCGGTCTCTCGGAGGAGCTGTCCGGCGAGGCCCAGCAGCTCGCGCTGCGGATCGCGGCCGAGCTGGGCGTCGTCGGACACCTCGCGGTGGAGCTGTTCGAGACCCGTGACGGACGGATCCTGGTGAACGAGCTGGCGATGCGCCCGCACAACTCCGGGCACTGGACGCAGGACGGCGCGATCACCTCGCAGTTCGCCAACCACGTGCGCGCCGTGCTCGACCTGCCGCTCGGCGACCCGCGCCCGCGCGCGGCGTGGACGGTCATGGGCAATGTGCTCGGTGGCGACTACCCCGACATGTACGCCGCGTACCTGCACTGCATGGCCAGGGACCCGCAGCTCAAGATCCACATGTACGGCAAGGACGTGAAGCCCGGCCGCAAGGTGGGGCACGTCAACACCTACGGCGACGACCTGGAGGACGTGCTGGAGCGCGCCCGCCACGCCGCCGGCTACCTCCGAGGAACGATCACCGAATGACTTCCCCTGTTGTCGGCATCGTGATGGGCTCGGACTCCGACTGGCCGGTGATGGAGGCCGCCGCGAAGGCCCTCGGCGAGTTCGAAATTCCGTTCGAGGTCGGCGTCGTCTCCGCCCACCGGATGCCGCACGAGATGATCGCGTACGGCGAGGACGCGGCGGGACGCGGCCTCAAGGCCATCATCGCGGGCGCGGGCGGCGCGGCCCACCTGCCGGGCATGCTCGCCTCGGTGACCCCGCTGCCGGTGATCGGCGTCCCCGTACCGCTCAAGTACCTCGACGGCATGGACTCCCTGCTCTCCATCGTGCAGATGCCGGCCGGGGTCCCGGTCGCCACCGTCTCGGTCGGCGGCGCGCGGAACGCGGGTCTGCTCGCGGCCCGTATCCTCGCGTCCCACGACCCCGAGCTCCAGACCCGGATGCGCGAATTCCAGCAGGAGCTGAACGACCAGGCGACGGAGAAGGGCAAGCGACTGCGCGCCAAGGTCGAGGGCTCGGACAGCTTCGGATTCGGGAAGTGACGGCCGTGAGCGGTACGGGCTCCGCGGACTCCAGGGGTTTTCTCGAAGAGGCGCGTGCGCTGCTGGCCACCGCGCCCGTGGTCGACGGCCACAACGACCTGCCGTGGGCGCTGCGCGAGCACGTCCGCTACGACCTCGACCGGCTCGACATCGCCGGTGACCTGTCCGGGCAGCTGCACACGGACATCCCCCGGCTGCGGCGCGGCGGCGTCGGCGCGCAGTTCTGGTCGGTGTACGTACGGTCCGACATGGCCGGCGACGACGCGGTCAGCGCGACGCTGGAACAGATCGACGTGGTCGGCGCCCTGCTCGCCCGCTACCCGCGTGACCTGGTCCGCGCGCTCACCGCCGACGACATGGAGACCGCGCGCCGCGACGGCAGGATCGCCTCGCTGATGGGCGCCGAGGGCGGCCACTCCATCAACAACTCCCTCGCCACACTGCGGGCCCTGCACACCCTGGGCGTCCGCTACATGACGCTCACCCACAACGACAACATCGCGTGGGCGGACTCGGCGACGGACGCCCCGGGCGTGGGCGGGCTCTCGGCCTTCGGCCGCGAGGTGGTCCGCGAGATGAACCGGACCGGCATGCTGGTCGACCTCTCGCACGTGGCCGCCACGACGATGCGTGACGCGCTCGCCGTGACCGGGGCGCCGGTGATCTTCTCGCACTCCTCGGCCCGGGCGATCTGCGACCACCCGCGCAACATCCCGGACGACGTGCTGGCGCTGCTGCCGGCCAACGGGGGCGTGGCGATGGCCACGTTCGTACCGAAGTTCATCCTCCCGGCGGCGGTGGCCTGGACCCAGGCGGCGGACGAGAACATGCGGGCGCGCGGCCTGCACGCACTCGACACCACCACCGAGGCGATGAAGATCCACGAGGCGTTCGAGGCGGCCCACCCCCGCCCGGCCGCCACGGCCGCCACGGTCGCCGACCACCTCGACCACATGCGCGAGGTCGCCGGCATCGACCACATCGGCATCGGCGGCGACTTCGACGGCACGGCGTTCACGCCCACGGGCCTGGAGGACGTCGCGGGCTACCCGAACCTGATCGCGGAACTCCTCTCCCGCGGCTGGTCCACGGCGGACGTCTCCAAGCTGACGTGGCACAACGCGGTCCGCGTGCTGCGCGCGGCGGAAGACGTGGCCCGCGCGGCCCAGGCCGAGCGCGGCCCGTCACTGGCGACGATCGAGGAGCTGGACGGCGGCGCGGCGAGCTGACGGCGCGTGTGAGGGTGCCCGTGCGAGGGCGCCCGTGTCAGGGTGCCCGTGTCAGGGCGTACGGCCGAGGGGGTACGGGACAGTGAGTCGTCCCGTACCCCCCCCGGCCGTTCGCGATACCGGCACGACGGCCGTCACGCCCCGCGAGCCGTACCGGCAGCGAACCGTGCCCCAGCAGCCGCGCCCGAGAGGCGTCAGGCGCGCGGGCGGCCCATCGCGCGGTACGTCCAGCCCGCCCCGCGCCACAGCTCCGGGTCCAGGGCGTTGCGGCCGTCCAGGATCAGTCGGCGCGACACCGCCTCACCCAGCAGCGCCGGGTCCAGCTCGCGGAACTCGTGCCACTCCGTGAGGTGCAGTACGACGTCGGCGCCGCGCACCGCGTCCAGCGCGGAGTCCGCGTAGCCCAGCGTCGGGAAGAGCCGCTTCGCGTTCTCCATGCCCTTGGGGTCGTACACCGTGACCTGGCCGCCCTGAAGGTGGATCTGGCCGGCGACGTTGAGCGCGGGGGAGTCCCGTACGTCGTCGGAGTCGGGCTTGAACGTCGCGCCGAGGACCGCGACCCGCTTGCCGAGGAACGACGAGTCGCCGCCCACGGCCTCGCGCGCCAGCTCCACCATGTGGCCACGGCGGCGCATGTTGATCGAGTCGACCTCGCGCAGGAACGTCAGCGCCTGGTCCGCGCCCAGTTCACCGGCGCGGGCCATGAACGCCCGGATGTCCTTCGGCAGACAGCCGCCACCGAAGCCGATCCCCGCGCGCAGGAACTTCTTCCCGATCCGCTCGTCGTGCCCGAGCGCCTCCGCCAGCTTCTGCACGTCGCCGCCGGCCGCCTCGCAGACCTCCGCCATCGCGTTGATGAACGAGATCTTCGTGGCCAGGAAGGAGTTGGCGGAGGTCTTCACCAGCTCGGCGGTCGGGAAGTCCGTCACGACGAAGGGCGAGCCCTCGCCGATGGGCGTCGCGTACACCTCGCGCAGCAGCCGCTCGGCGTGCTCGCTGCGCACGCCCACGACGACACGGTCCGGGTGCAGCGTGTCCTGCACGGCGAAGCCCTCGCGCAGGAACTCCGGGTTCCACGCCAGCTCCACGTCGGCGCCGGCCGGGGCCAGTTCGGTGATGCGGGCCGCGAGCCGCTCCGCGCTGCCCACCGGCACCGTGGACTTGCCGACGACCAGCGCGGGCTTGCCCAGGTGCTTGGCGAGGCTCTCGACGGCGGAGTCGACGTACGACATGTCGCAGGCGTACTCGCCGTGCTTCTGGGGGGTGTTCACACAGATGAAGTGCACATCGCCGAACTCCGCGATCTCCGCCCAGTCCATCGTGAACCGCAGCCGCCCGGTCGATCCCTCGATACCGGCCACGTGCTTGCGCAGCAGTTCCTCAAGTCCGGGCTCGTACATCGGGACCCGCCCCGCCGACAGCATCTCGATCTTCTCCGGGACCACATCGAGGCCGAGGACCTCGAAGCCGAGCTCCGCCATGGCCGCGGCGTGGGTGGCGCCGAGGTAGCCGGTGCCGACCACGGTGATCTTGAGGGCCATGAGGTGCTCCAAGGAGATACGGGCGGGACAACGCTGCCCGAGCATATCCGCGCGCCGTCGCGGCCCGGCGGGGGCACTTGCCTATCGGCGGACCGCCACCGCCCGGTCGCCGGCGGGCCGGTTGTAGGGAAGCTCACCTATCCCTACGGCGGCGCCGACCCCTAAAATCGTGTTACTTAACGGTAGTTAGCATCCTGGGGAGTGAGAGACCGTGGCCGGATCGGCTGATTTCGACCTGTACCGCCCGTCGGAGGAGCACGACATGCTCCGCGAGGCCGTACGCGCGCTCGCCGAGGCGAAGATCGCGCCGTTCGCGGCGGCGGTCGACGAAGAGGCCCGCTTCCCGCAGGAGGCCCTGGACGCCCTGGTCGCCTCCGACCTGCACGCGGTCCACGTCCCCGAGGAGTACGGCGGCGCGGGCGCCGACGCCCTCGCCACCGTGATCGTCATCGAAGAGGTGGCGCGGGTCTGCGCCTCCTCCTCCCTGATCCCGGCGGTGAACAAGCTCGGCTCGCTGCCGGTGATCCTCTCCGGCTCCGCCGACCTGAAGCGGAAGTACCTGGGCCCGCTCGCCAAGGGCGACGCGATGTTCTCGTACTGCCTCTCCGAACCGGACGCGGGCTCCGACGCGGGCGGCATGAAGACCAAGGCGGTACGGGACGGCGACCACTACGTCCTCAACGGCGTGAAGCGCTGGATCACCAACGCCGGCGTCTCCGACTACTACACGGTCATGGCGGTCACCGACCCCGACCGGCGCACCAAGGGCATCAGCGCGTTCGTCGTCGAGAAGTCGGACCCCGGCGTCTCCTTCGGCGCCCCGGAGAAGAAGCTCGGCATCAAGGGCTCCCCGACCCGTGAGGTCTACCTCGACAACGTCCGGATCCCCGCCGACCGCCTGATCGGCGCGGAGGGCACGGGCTTCGCCACCGCGATGAAGACCCTCGACCACACCCGCGTCACGATCGCGGCCCAGGCCCTCGGCATCGCCCAGGGCGCGCTCGACTACGCCAAGGGCTACGTCCAGGAACGCAAGCAGTTCGGCAAGCCGATCGCCGACTTCCAGGGCGTCCAGTTCATGCTCGCCGACATGGCCATGAAGCTGGAGGCGGCCCGCCAGCTCACCTACGCGGCGGCCGCCAGGTCGGAACGCGTCTCGCAGGGCAGCGCCAAGGAGGACCTGACCTTCTTCGGCGCGGCGGCGAAGTGCTTCGCCTCGGACGCCGCCATGGAGATCACCACGGACGCGGTGCAGCTGCTCGGCGGCTACGGCTACACACGTGACTACCCGATGGAACGCATGATGCGCGACGCGAAGATCACGCAGATATACGAGGGCACGAACCAGATCCAGCGCATCGTGATGGCGAGGAACATCCCGTAACGGCGGGTCCGATCCGTCCGGGTACGAGGAGGGGGGCACTCCGGCGGAGTGCCCCCCTCAGGCCTGCCCGGAACGCTGCTAGTCGCCGGAGACCGTGACCTTCTCGTCGTTGTTCAGCTGCCCCACCAGCTCCTTGACCTTGGCCTTGTCCCAGACGAGGTTGCCGCCCACGCTGCCTGAGATCGGCATGTTCATGGAGGTGCCCTCGCCGCCCGTGACGCCCTTCATCGCGAAGAACATCTGGCTCAGGGACCACAGGGACATGTCCTTGTCCACGATCAGCGTGTCCAGGCCCGAGCCCAGTGTCGGGTAGAGCTTGAAGGGGTTGAGGATCGTGCCCGGCGTCGCGGTCTGGGAGGCCAGCGCGGCCAGGAACTTCTGCTGGTTCTTCGTACGGTCCAGGTCGCTGCGGGCGAACGCGTACCGCGTCCGGACGAAGGCCAGGGACTGCTCGCCGTCGAGGGTCTGCTTGCCCGCCTGGAAGTCGGCGCCGGACTTCTTGTCCTTGAACGCCTTCGGGATGTCGATCTCCACCCCACCGATCGCGTCCACGATGCCGGCGAAGCCGGCGAAGCCGATCTCGACGTAGTGGTCGATGCGCAGACCGGTGTTGAACTCGACCGTACGGACGAGCAGTTCGGGGCCGTCCTCCGCGTACGCCGCGTTCAGCTTCGTCTGGCGGCCCGTGCTCGGGAAGAGCTTGCCCGACTCCGAGCCGCGGAACGACGGGATCGTCACGTTGGAGTCGCGCGGCAGCGAGACCAGCGTCGGACCGCTGGACCCGTCGTGCAGGATCATCATCGAGTCCGTGCGCTTGCCCTCGGCCGAACCCGTGTGGAGCGCCTTCTTCTCCTCGGCGGACATGCCCTCGCGGCTGTCCGAGCCGACGATCAGATAGTTGGTGCCGTCGCCGGCCTTCGGGCGTTCGATGACCTTGGCGAGGTCGACATCGCGCCGGAGCTTGGAGTCGGCCCAGAAGTACGTACTGATGGAGACACCGAGGACCACGACGACCAGCACCAGCGCGCCGATCTTGATACGGCGGCGCCAGTCCGGGGCGTGCCGGGGCACGGGGGCGCCGCCCGGCGGGAACGGGGGCGGGGGTCCGCCGGCGTGGCCGCCGCCCCCGGCCGGGCTGCCGTAGACCTGGCCCGTGTTGTACCCGCTGTCGTACCCCTGGCCGTATCCCTCGTCGTACCCGCCCGACTGCTGCGGAGGGACGCCGGGCCGGGGCCGTACGTGCGGCATCGCGCGCGCGCCCTCGGGCTGCGCGCCCGCGCTGCCGCGCCCGTGGCGGTCACCGCGCTCGCGGCCGTCGCCGTTCCACTGATCGGGCCAATCATTCATGCGGACCAGTGTGCCGGGGAGGGGGGTGCGGCTGACAGAGCGGGTGGGGAATCGGACCGGGGCTGTTGCGAATCTGATGCAATGCGGACCCGGAGCGGATCATTCCGGACCCCCGCATAGGGTGGAGGGCATGACAGATCAGGCCCGGCATCCGGAAAATGACATTCCGGGCAAGCCCACCTCCGCCTCCCGGACCACGCTCAGCCACATCATGACCGGCAGCGACACCAACCTCCTCGGTACGGTGCACGGTGGCGTGATCATGAAGCTGGTCGACGACGCGGCCGGCGCGGTCGCGGGCCGGCACTCCGGTGGGCCCGCCGTCACCGCGTCCATGGACGAGATGGTCTTCCTGGAGCCGGTACGGGTCGGCGACCTGGTCCATGTGAAGGCACAGGTGAACTGGACGGGCCGGTCCTCGATGGAGGTCGGCGTGCGGGTGCTGGCCGAGCGCTGGAACGAGTCGACCCCGGCGACCCAGGTCGGCAGCGCGTACCTGGTCTTCGCGGCCGTGGACGCGGAGGGCAGGCCGCGCGCCGTACCGCACGTGATCCCGGAGACGGAGCGCGACAAGCGGCGCTACCAGGAGGCCCAGATCCGCCGTACGCACCGGCTCGCCCGGCGCCGCGCGATCAAGGAACTGCGGGAGAAGCGCGCGGCCGACGGCATCCAGGACTAGAACCGCCGACGGCATCCAGGATCAGAACCTACGGGCAGACCACCTGGTCGCCGGTCACCGTCGCGAACTGCCCCTGGGGCGGCTCCTCGGCCCGTACCGGCGACACCGCCTTGTAGTCCCGGCCCGCCACCACCTTGAGCGTCGCACCCTGCAGCTTCACCGCGCGCAGCTCGCTGCCGGGGAGTGCGGCCGCCAGGGATTTCGCCGAGCGGTCCCAGCGCGGGTCGTACATCACGACCGTGCGCCGCAGATCGCGGCCGGATGAGGTGAGCGGCGTGCCGGTCGTGTCGAAGCCGGTGGCGCGCAGCGCGTCGTCGACCCGCTTGCCGAGACCGTCCGTACGGGTCCCGTTCACGACCTGCACCCGGATCGTCCGCGGCCGCACGTCGACCAGCAGGGCGTTCTTCAGCTGTTCCGGCCGCGTCTGCGGCTGCGTCCGGGGCGCCGGTTGCTTCCGCGCGTCGGGCCCGGGTCCGGGCCGGGCTCCGGTGCCGGGCCCCGAACCCGGCCCCTTCCCCGGCGCCGCCTGCGGCGTGCTCGGCGGTGTCAGCGGCCTGTCCTCGCGCAGCGCCTGGAACAGCCTCTTCGACTTCACCGGGTCCCACTTCACCGTGGAGCCGAGGCCCTTGACCGCGACCGCGGCGCCGAGGAGCGGCACGGACGTGAACTCCGACGAGGAGGGGGAGAAGCCGCGCATCGCCTCGTTCATGGCGATCAACTGCTCCGCGCCGAAGCCCTTGTCGGCCCGGACCGAGCCGAGCATCGTCGAGGTGATCTTCCGGAACTTCACCGGGTTCAGCAGGACGCCGCTGCTGGTCGCCTGATGGATCAGGGCCGCCACGAACCGCTGCTGCCGCTGCATCCTGCCGAGGTCGGCCGCGCTGTCGATGTGCCGGGACCGTACGTACTGGAGGGCCTGGCCACCGTTCAGCTTGTGCGTGCCGGGCGTCAGGTCGAGTCCGCTGTACGAGTCCTTCAGCGGCCGGGGCGTACAGATCCGTACCCCGCCCAGCGCGTCCACCGTCTTCATGAAGCTGGTGAAGTCGACCTCCAGATAATGGCTGATCTTCACGCCGGTCATCTGCTCCACGGTCCGGACCGTCAGGCGGGGCCCGCCCTCCGCGTACGCCGCGTTGATCTTCACGGCGTGGGCCTTGTGGTGCTCGCCGGTGGTCGTGTCGGTGTGCTCCGGCAGCCGCGCGTAACTGTCGCGCGGCAGGCTCACGACACTGGCGCGCTTCCCGTCCTTCGACAGGTGGACGAGCATGATCGTGTCGGTGCAGTGGCAGGGCGCGCCACCGAGCCGGTACTTCCGCCGCTCCGCCTTCGTGATCTTGTCGCGGCCGTCGGTGCCGACGAGCAGGAGATTCAGGCCGTGGCCCGCGCCGGGGCGGTTCTTCATGTCCTTGAACGGATCGACCCGGCCGATCCCCGTGTCGAGGCTGGTGACCACCGCGTGGCCGATCCCGCCGGCGCCCAGGACCATGACGGAGAGGGTCGTCGCCGCCCGCATACCCCAGCGCGGCCGCCCGCCCGGCCGCCGGCCCCTGCCCGGCCGGGCTCCTCGCCCGCCCGCCCGGGGAGTACGGGAGGAGCGGGCGGACGGGCGACCGGAGAGATCGCGGGAGGAGTCGTGGGAGGAGCGGGGTGGCGTGGGCACGGGGGAACACCTCCGCGGTGGGGATCGGGAGCACGGTGGGCCCATACGATCAGCGCCACCGGCCGGCAACAGGGCGGCGCGCGTCGCTGTCCCCCGTTCGCGGTAACGTGGCGGCCAAACCGCCAGCTCCCGAAGGCCGGCCATGGCCCGTGCGCGACCCTGGCCGAGGCCGGTCGCCGGGCCTCGAAGGATCCCGAAGGACTACATGCCTGCCCTGCCGCCCGCGGTCTCCGTGATCATGCCGGTGCTCAACGAGGAACGCCATCTGAGGAACTCCGTCCGGCACATCCTGGAGCAGGAGTACGACGGTGAGATGGAGGTGGTGATCGCGCTCGGACCGTCCACGGACCGGACCGACGAGATCGCCGCGCAGCTCGTACGGGAGACGGCGGACCAGCGCGCCCGCGTCCACACCGTCCCCAACCCGACCGGCCGCACCCCGGCCGCGCTGAACGCCGCGATCAAGGCGTCGAAGCACCCCGTCGTGGTGCGGGTCGACGGCCACGGGATGCTCTCGCCGAACTACATCGCCACCGCCGTCAGGCTGCTGGAGGAGACCGGCGCGCACAACGTCGGTGGCATCATGCACGCCGAGGGCGAGAACGACTGGGAGCACGCGGTCGCCGCCGCCATGACCTCGAAGATCGGCGTCGGGAACGCGGCCTTCCACACCGGAGGCCAGGCCGGCCCGGCCGAAACCGTGTATCTGGGTGTCTTCCGGCGCGAGGCGCTGGAACGGCTGGACGGCTACAACGAGGAGTTCATCCGCGCCCAGGACTGGGAGCTGAACTTCCGTATCCGCGAGTCCGGCGGTGAGATCTGGTTCTCCCCGGAGCTACGGGTGCAGTACCGGCCCCGGCCCTCCGTCCGGGCGCTCGCCAAGCAGTACAAGGACTACGGCCGCTGGCGGCATGTCGTCGCCCGCTACCACTCCGGCTCGATCAACCTCCGCTACCTCGCCCCGCCGACGGCCGTGTGCGCGATAGCCGCGGGCATCGTGGTCGGCGCGGTGCTCACGCCCTGGGGCCTGATCGTTCCGGCCGGCTACCTCGCGGCGATCGCCGCGGGCTCGGTCCCGGCGGGCAGGGGACTGCCGCTCAAGGCCCGGGCCCAGATCCCGGTGGCCCTGGCGACCATGCACATGTCGTGGGGATACGGCTTCCTCACGAGCCCCCGCTCGCTCGCGAAGCGGGTCATCGAGAGCCGCCGCCCGGCGGCACGGCCGGTCGAGGCGTAACCCGTACCGCCGGAGAAAACCGTACCGCCGGAGAGAACCGTACCGCCGGAGAAGTCGTACGGCGGCCCCACGCGGCGCGGGACAGAGCGAGCGCCGCCCGGTGGATCACCGGGCGGCGCTCGCGTCGCCGGGGCTTTCGCCACGCACCCTAGAAGCGGTACGGCTTGTACACGTCCATGCAGGCGTTCTTCTCCGAGCCGTTGATGGCGTCCGCCGTGTCCGGGATGCCACCCGCCTCGGGCCTGGCCTCCTTCGGATAGGCCGAGCCGCTGCGCCAGTCGGCGCCCACGACGACCGTCACGCCCGAGACATCCGTGGAGATCTTCACCGAACCGGCCGGGATGCCGAGCGCCTTCGCCACCGCCAGCGCGTCCCCCTCCAGATCGGCGCTGGGGAAGCTGACCGTCGTCTTCTCCTGCCGGCTCGGCTCGGAGTCGGACTTGGCCAGCGTGAACCCCTTGCCGTTCAGCAGCTTCGCGATGTCACCGGCGCGGCCCGGTACCGGACTCTGCGCCCCCCCGGTGCCGTTGCGCACGATCACGCCGGTGTCGGCCGGGTCCGCCGCCGGGTCCTTGGAGAGGGTCTCGGCCGGCTTCTCGGCGGTCTCGCCGGTGTCGGCCTCGCCGCCGTTGCGGTCGAAGGCCACGTCCTGACGCAGCATCGTCCACAGCTTGGCCGCGTCCGCCTCGCGCGGGACCAGGTGATTCGCGTTCCGCGGGTCCGTCAGCCAGGGCATCGTCGTCATCGTGATGCGGTTCGACGGCACGCTCTTGAGCTGCATCGACAGGTCGTACAGCTGCTTGACCGTGCCGATCTCCTCGGAGACCTCCAGCGACTTGGTGGCGGCCTCCGCGAGCGTGGTCAGCCGTACCGTGTCGGTGAAGACGTTCTGCGACTGAAGCTCGCGGATCATCGCGTTCATGTACATGTGCTGGGCCTTGGCCCGGCCGAGGTCGCTCACGAAGGCGTGCCGCGTTCGCAGCCACTGGAGCGCCTGCTTGCCCTTGATCTGATGCGGGCCCGCCGTCAGCTTGAGACCCGAGCCTCCCGGGACGCCGGGCAGCGGCCGGTCCCAGATGTTGTCCTTGACGCAGACCTCGACGCCACCGATCGCGTCGGCCATCTTCACCACACCGGAGAAGTCGATCGTCATCCAGTGGTCGATGTAGACACCGGTCAGGTTCTCCCAGGTGCTGAGGGTGCAGCCGGGGCCGCCGCGCGCCAGTGTCTCGTTGATGATCGTGTTGGTCTTCGGGTAGATCTTGCCGGTCTTCGCGTCCTTGCACTCGGGGATGTCCACCCGGGTGTCGCGCGGGATGCTCACGACCGAGGCGTTCTTCCGGTCGGCGGAGACGTGGACCAGCATCTGCACGTCCGCGAGCGGTGGGTTGCCGATGCTGTCCCGGCTGCCGCCGAGTGCGACGTTCTCCGCCTTGTTGCGGCTGTCGGAGCCGATCAGCAGGATGTTCAGCGGGGTCTGGCCCACCGCGTTGGCGGCCGGTTTCGTCAGGCCGTCGGTGCCGTTGGCGCGCTCGCCGCTGCGGATGTTGCCGTTGAGGTGCCGGTAGTACAGATAACCGGCGCCGGCCGTCACGAGTATCAGCAGGGAGAGAACCGCGGCGGCCCAGCGAAGTATTCGCCATCTTCGGCGTCTCGCACGCGACTGCCGGCCGTCGCCGCCTTCGCCGCTCTCCGGGGCGGCGTCCGTGCCGCCCGCGCCGTCACCGGCACCCTCCGGCCGCGTCGGATCCCCGGCACCGGCGGCCGTGTCCTCGCCGCCGCCGCTACCGCCGCCGCTTCCACCACTACCGCCGCCGTTGCCTTCACGGTCGCCGTCGCCGTCGCCGTCGTACAGGCTGTCGTCCCAGCCCAGCTCGCGGGCGTGCGGGACGCCTTCCCGCGTCCCGTCCCGCTGCACGCTGCCCTGCCCCACCCGGATTCCCCTCATCACGCCGACCGTACGAGCCGGTGGTCCGGCGTCACTTGGCACAGACCTGCTTGTCGCCTTCAACCTTCTGCATATTCTCCGGCGCCTTCGCCGGACCGGTGACGGGCACCCCCGCGCCCTTGAAGTCCGGTCCGAGGGTCAGCGTCATCGCCTCAAGCCCCTCGGCGTCCACCGTGCCCTGCTGCATCGCCGAAGCCGGAAGCCCCATCATGGCCGCGAGCGCACGGGCCTGATCGGCCTGGTTCGGCGCGTACTCCAGGGTCGTCTTCGCCACGTTCGCCGGGGCGTTGCCCTTGTTGGTCGACTTCGGCACACCCTCGGTGTTCTGCAGCCAGGCCAGTGTCTCCTGGGCGGATCCCGGCGGACCGCCACCGTTGTACACGTCGACCCGGACATCGGCCGCCGCGGCCTTGGGACCCGCGAGGAGCTTCGCCTGCTCGGTCTTGGCCTCCTCCTTCTGCTGCGCGACCTCGGTGAGCGACGTGTCGTTCTGCATCATCGCGAACAGCTGCTTCGCCGGGGTCTCGTTCACCACCACCGTCACCGGCGTGGGCTCGTCGGGATTGTCGATCACCGGCAGGGTGGCGAAGGTGACGTTCTTGGGGTCGACCTTGGCGAGTTCCTTGGCGAGGCCGCTGAGCTTCTCGATGTTGCCGATGCCGGTGTCGACCGTGAGCGCCTT
The DNA here is from genome assembly GCF_044454085.1 of Streptomyces sp. NPDC051569. Lineage (NCBI taxonomy): Bacteria > Bacillati > Actinomycetota > Actinomycetes > Kitasatosporales > Streptomycetaceae > Streptomyces > Streptomyces sp. NPDC051569. The sequence goes on along the minus strand of NZ_JBITDJ010000032.1, from coordinate 27,914 downwards.
GGTCGCGGCCTCCGCCAGCGACCACAGCTTCGTCGGACTGGTGAGGGTGTCGCTGGACTTCATCTGCCGGATCAGCGAGCTGAGGAACTGCTGCTGGAGCTCGATCCGGCTCAGGTCGCCGCCCAGTCCCACCGAATGCCGGGTACGCACGAAGGCCAGCGCCTCCTCGCCCTGTACGACGTGCTCGCCCTTGGTGAGCCGCAGGTGCGAGTCCCTGTCGTTGATGTCCTTGGCGAGGCAGATCTTGACGCCGCCGACCGCGGTGGACATCGTCTTGACCGCGTTGAAGTCCGCCATCATGAAGTGGTCGATCTTGAGGCCGGTGAGCTCCGCGACGGTGAGCATGGTGCAGCCGGGGTCCCGGTCGTCCTGGCCGAGGCTGGTGTTGAAGCGTTGCCCGGGTGTCCCGGGGATCGTCTTCGTGCTGCCGTCGGCCTTCTTGGTCGTGCACTCGGGGATGTCGGTGATCAGGTCACGCGGGATGGAGAGCACCGTCGCGTTCGTCCGGTCCTTGGAGACGTGGAACAGCAGATTGGTGTCGGCGTGGCCGACGCTGCCCTTGTCGCCGTATCCCTCGTTGCCCGCGCCGGTCCGCTTGTCCGTGCCGATCAGCAGGATGTTGATGGGCTGGTCCTTCTGGAAGCCCTCGCTGCTCCCGCCCTGCACGTCGATCGTCGCGATGTTGCCGTTGAAGTGCTGGTAGGCGTAGTACGCGGTGGCGGAGCCGCCCACGAGCACGAACGCCAGCACGCCGCCGGTCCACAGCAGCCATTTCCTCTTGCCCGACTTCTTGGCCTTGCGCTTACGGCGCCCGGCCGAGGCGGGCGCCGTGTCGGCAGCACCCTTCCCCGCCCGGCGGCTGCGCGGGCCCGGTACGTCGGCGCGCGGCGGGGCGTCCTCGGCGTCGCCGGTGGAGGTCCGTGTCCGTGCGGAACCACCGCGCGCGGCATCGTCGCGCGGGGTATCCGCCCGTGGGGTATCCGACGGTGAAGCACCGCGTCCCGGTGCGGCGCCGCGCTGCTGGGCGGGCGGTGATGACTGCCCTGCGGAGTGGTCCAGTCGCAGTTCGTAATTGCCTGTCTGCGGGTTGAGGACCCATTGGTCGGCGGGGTCGATATCGTCCGCCTGCCCACGGTTCTGCGCATCCACGGTTGCTTGAATCCTCCGTCGGTGCCACGCGAGCGCCTCCCCCGAAGGCGCTCGGTCATTCGATCAGCGGTACCTGGCCTCGCGGCCGGAAACACCGGATCGCGTCACACTATCCGCCCGGTTCGGCGTCGAGCGACGCCGGTGCCGGATTGTGCGGCCCTTACAACCGGGCAATCCGCCCAATCCTCATGGAGTCCCGGTTCGGCGTCGGCCGTTGTTTTACTCACACACCCCGGCTGCCGCGTTCGAGCCGGAAAACGTGGGGGTCGGGACAGGAGCCGCCGTGCCCGTGCCGCCCGGCTTCTCGCGGCTCCCGCCGTCCGTCGTCCCGCCCTCGCCGGGACCGGCGCTCTCGCTGTTCTCGCCGTTCGTCTCGGATGGCGAGACGATGACGGGTTCGTCGCCGCGCAGCCGCTCGAAGAGGTTCTTCGCGTCGGGCTGCACGAGTTCGTCGCGATTCGGGTCGGCGGTGTACGGCTGCCGGGGAACGGTCAGGAACCGCACCTGGTCGATCGGTACGTTCCGCATGGATCGCGCCAGGTCGTACAGGTCGGTGAGGGTGGCCAGACCCGCGTCCGTGGTGATGGACTTCGTCGCCGCGTCCAGCACCGGATAGAGCCGGGTCGGATTCAGCAGCACACCGTCGCTCTGCACCTTCTTGAAGAGGGAGCCCAGGAACCGCTGCTGCCGCCCCATGCGCTCCGTGTCACTGCCGTCGCCGATGCCATGACGGGCGCGTACGAAGCCGAGGGCCTGCTCACCGTCGAGGGTCTGCGGACCGGCGGGCAGCTTCAGCTTCGCCTGCTTGTCATCGACCGGCTCCTTGAGGCAGATGCCGACGCCTCCCACGGCGTCCACCATGCCCTTGAAGCCATGGAAGTCGATCACCATGTGATGGTCGACGCGGATGCCGGTGAGATTCTCGACCGTACGGATCGTGCAGGCCGCGCCGCCGAACTCGAAAGCCCAGTTGAACTGCGCGAACTGCTCCTTCGTGCGGGTGCCGTCCGGCCGGCGGCAGCTGGGTATCTCCACCATCAGGTCGCGCGGGACGGAGACGGCCGTCGCGCTCTGCCGGTCGGCGGCGAGATGCAGCAGGATCGTGGTGTCGGAACGCTGCGAACCGCCGTCATCGCCGCCGTACTTGCTGTTTCCCTGGCCGGAGCGGCTGTCGGAACCGAGAAGCAGGATGTTCTGCGCGTCGAGGACGACGGGAGTGGGGCGTTCCTTCTCGTACGTGTGCAGCTCGGCGGCGGCGGTGGTGTCGGTGGTGATGTTGCCGTCGAGCTTCTGGTAGAACCACCAGCCGGCGCCGGAGGCGGCCAGGACGCTGACGGAGGCCCCGAGGGCGACCCAGCGCAGCCAGTGGCTCGTGCGCCGGAGGGGTGCGGCCGCGTCGTCGGCCGCCAGAGGCTCTTCGGGTGCCGCCGCCCCGTCCGGTTCCTCCGGCCCCTCTGCCTCTTCACGGTCAGCCGGCTCTTCAGGGTCAGCCGGCTCTTCACGGTGACCCGGCTCTTCAGGGGCAGTCGCCTCTTCAGGGGCTGTCGGCCCGGCCGTTCCTTCGGGCTCCGGGCCCGGGGATTCCGTATCCGTCTCCCCGGGCCCGGTCTTCTCGGGTTCCGTCTCCCCGGGCTCGGTCTCCCCGGGCTCGGTCTCCCCGGGCTCGGTCTCCCCGGGCTCGGTCTCCTCGGGTTCCGTCCCGCCGGGCTCGGTCCGTCCGGACCCCTCCCGCGCGGCGGCCTCGGGCGTCGGGTCCGCCGTACCGTTGTCCTCGGATCCAGGCGCCCGGTCCTGCGGCTCTGGTCCGGCCGGATTATTCGGTTCGGCCGGCGTGCCGGCACCTTCGGTCACGTCTGCGTCCATCCTTCAGGGCGTCGGCGGCGCGCTGGGCCGCCGGTTGCTGGGGTAGACGGGCGAAACACGTGCTTGGTTGTGCTGCGATCGCACGTATCGCCGATCATTTACCGCGCTTGACGTTCGGTGCCTGCGGCTCGGTCCGCTCTGTGCTGGATGAGTAGCTTTGGCGGATAGTCGTCTTGCCGGAACGGTGTCCGTCAAACCACGCGGTCGGTCACCCGTTCGCTTTCGACGCGCTTTTCGAGCGCCTCCGCCGACAGTTCCGCCAGGTTTCGGCAGAGCACGACGGACGCTCCCGCCGCGAGAGGAGCGAACAGGCCGGCCGACAGCCCCTCCCAGCTGTCGTAGGCGAGCCCCGACAGGACCCGCGAGCCCGGCGCGAGGCCGTGTTCCCCGGCGTCCTCGCGCGACCGCGCGACCAGCTCCGCCGCCGTCAGCTCCGTACCGCCGACGACGAGCGCGGGCGCGTCCGGATCCACGGGGGCGAACGGGGCGAACCGGTCGCCCTGCGCTGGCACCTCCACCGCGTAGTCGAGGAAGCCCTCCGGCGGCTGGGGGAAGCGGCCGCCCAGCGGGCGCAGCGCGAGGGCCACCCGCTCACCGCCGCAGGCGCGCGCCGCGTCGAGGGAGTCCGGGCCGCTGACGACGAGATCGGCCCCGGCGGGGTCGCCGCCGATCTCGACCGTCACGCCGACCGACGAGCAGGCGAGCAGCCAGACCGCGCTCTGCCAGTGCGCGGGCAGCAGCAGCGCGAGCCGGTCGCCGGGTCCGGCGGCCAGATCGCCCTGGAGCAGATTGGCGGTCTTGGACACCCAATTGGCGAAGGTGGCGACGGACAATTCGACGCGTTCACCGGTGGCATCGTCGTAGAAGGTGACCAAGGGGCGGGCCGGGTCCGCGGCGAGAGCGGATCGCAGCAGGTCGGCGGGGGTACGGTCGCTGGCGTTCACGCGGGAAAGGGTACGCCGGGGGGTCGGCGGACCAGCGCCGTACCGGTGACGGGGTACCCCGGTCGGCCCGACAGGCCGTCAGTTTCCCGGCGGGCGGGGGCGGCGGGACGCCCGCAGGATCAGCACATGCGTGCCTACCTTGCAACCTCGATCGGCGTCGCGTGCACCGCCGCCCTTGTCCTCCCCCTGTCGCTGCCGCCGGGCGCGGCGGCGTCAGCGACAGGGGCCGGGTCCCGGGCCGTCGTGCCGGGTTCCACCCAGTCGCTGCCGCTGGCCGTCCGCCCCACGGCACGAACGGGCGGCGCCGTGGCCGAACGGGGACTCGCCCGGCGTGATGTCAGGGACTTCTCGCTGCTCGGCGTCGTCTGGGACGACGCCGACGAAGAGCTCCACGGCACGGTCCAGGTCCGTACGCGCGCCACCGGGACGCACGCCTGGTCCGGTTGGCAGCTCCTGGAGACGCACAACCAGGAACACGGCGCGGACCCCGATACGGACGAGCGCAGGGCCGGGACCGTGCACGGCTCCACCGCGCCGCTCTGGGTCGGCGACTCGGACGGCGTCGAGCTCCGCGTACGGGCGGTGGAGGAGCCGGGAACGGAAGGGTCGTCCCCGGCGCTCCTGCCACGGGGGCTGCGCCTGGACCTGGTCGATCCGGGGGGCGGGCCGGCGCCGGCGACCGCGACGCCGCCCGCCGCGACGCCGGCGACCGGCGAACCCTCCACCGGTGAACCCTCCACCGGTGAACCCTCCACCGGTGAACCCTCCACCGGTGAACCCTCCACCGGTGAACCCTCCACCGGTGAACCCTCCACCGGCGAACCGCCCGCCGGTACGGCGCAGACGCCGGGCGCCCAAGTCGGCGGGGAACGCGGACCGGACGCCGTCGGGGCCCCCATGACCCTGGAAGAAGAGGCCAGTTCGGCGGTGAACGCGGACCTCGCGGAGCCCGGCGCCACCGAGATCCCGGAGCTCTCCAAGGAGGAGACGGAGGCCCGCCTCGGCGAGTTCGCGAAGCCGTACATCGGCCCCCGGCCGCGCATCATCACGCGCAAGGGCTGGGGGGCGGACGAGAGGCTCCGCGAGAGGAAGTTCGGCTACACCCAGTCGGTCAAGGCCGCCTTCGTGCACCACAGCGCGACGGGAAACAATTACACCTGCGCGGAAGCGCCGTCGGTCCTGCGCGGTATTTACCGCTACCACGTGAAGAGCAGCGGCTGGCGGGACTTCGGCTACAACTTCGCCATCGACAAGTGCGGAAACATTTACGAGGGGCGGGCCGGCGGGGTGGCCAAGGCCGTGATGGGCGCCCACACGCTCGGGTTCAACACGAACAGCACGGGGATCGTGGTCCTCGGCACGTACAGCGGCACCAATCCGCCGGCCGCCGCCACGACCGCCATCGCCAGGCTGACGGCGTGGAAGCTCGGGCTGTACGGGGTCGATCCGGCCGGCAAGGTCACGCTGACGTCCGGCGGCAGCAACAAGTACAAGAAGGGGACGAAGGTCAAGCTCAACGCCATCTCCGGCCACCGGGACGGATTCGTCACCGAGTGTCCGGGACGCCGCCTCTACGGGAAGCTCGGAGCCACCCGTACGGCCTCGGCGAAGTACCAAGGGCGTTGAGCGGAACATATGACTAGGGGGATGTACGACTCACAGGGCGTATGACCGGGGAGGTACCGAAAAGGCTGCATAGACTGGCCGGTCGCAAGTACAGATGTACGAAAGTACGTTGAATGTACGAAAGCGTCGGCCCCAGCAGGAAGCAGAGACGACACGGTGACAGAAGCGATCCTCCTGGTCGGCGGCAAGGGCACCCGGCTGCGGCCACTCACCCTGAACACCCCCAAGCCCATGGTGCCGGCGGCCGGTGTCCCATTCCTGACCCACCAGCTGGCCCGCGCGCGTGCGGCGGGCGTAGAGCACATCGTCCTCGCGACGTCCTATCTCGCCGAGGTCTTCGAACCGTACTTCGGTGACGGCTCGTCACTCGGGCTGCATCTGGAGTACGTCACCGAACGGGAGCCGCTCGGGACGGGCGGCGCGATCCGCAACGTCGCCTCGCGGCTGCGGTCCGGGCCCGACGATCCCGTGCTGATCTTCAACGGGGACATCCTGACGGGCCTCGACATCCGGGCGCTCGTCACGACGCACGCGTCCTCCGGCGCGGACGTCTCGCTGCACCTCACGCGGGTCGAGGACCCGCGGGCCTTCGGCCTCGTACCGACGGACGCGGACGGCCGGGTGACGGCGTTCCTGGAGAAGCCGCAGACGCCGGAGGAGATCGTCACCGACCAGATCAACGCCGGCGCGTACGTCTTCCGGCGTTCGGTGATCGACTCCATCCCGCGGGGCCGGCCGGTCTCGGTGGAACGGGAGACGTTCCCGGACCTGCTGGCCGCCGGGGCGCACCTCCAGGGCATGGTCGACTCCACGTACTGGCTCGACCTCGGCACGCCCCAGGCCTTCGTCCGCGGCTCGGCGGACCTGGTACTGGGCCGGGCGCCGTCCCCCGCCGTACCCGGGCGGTGCGGCGACCGGCTGGTACTGCCGACGGCGCAGGTGTCCCCGGACGCGAAGCTGACGGGCGGCACGGTCGTGGGCGAGGGCGCGACCGTCGGCGCGGGCGCGCGGATCACGGGCAGCGCGATCCTGGACGGCGCCGTCGTGGAGGCGGGCGCGGTGATCACGGACTCCCTGATCGGTACGGGCGCGCGGGTGGGCGAGCGTACGGTCCTGTCCGGCGTGGTGATCGGCGACGGCGCGGAGGTGGGCGCGGACAACGAGCTGCGCGAGGGCGTAAGAGTCTGGTGCGACGCGGTCCTCCCGGCGGCAGCGGTGCGGTTCTCCTCGGACGCGTAGGACGCGTCGCACGCGTTGCACGCCCTGGCGGAAGAGCTTCGCCACCCCGGGCCCGCTCCCGGACTCCACCACGGAGCCCGGAAGCGGGCCCGGTGCCTGCCCGGTGCCTGCCCGGGCGGTGTGGGGGCGGGGGCGGTGCGGGCGGTGCGGGGGCGGTGCGGATCGCGGGACGAAGCCGCTCGCGCCGCTCACCGCCTACCCTCGTGAGTGACCCCGACCCCCGAGGACCCACCCGTGGCAGGCCGCTTCACCCCCCGCCCCCGTCCCGCGCCGACGGCGCGCGCCTTCGCACCCGCGCCCGCCTCCGTGCCGCGTCCCGCATGCCCCGCGGACGGGATCCGGCGGCGCTGGACGCCACCGGCGGGGCCTTATGACCTCGGGCTCGTCCTCGGGCCGCTCCGGCGTGGTCCCGCCGACCCCACCTTCCGGGCCGCGCCGGACGGGGCCCTCTGGCGGACCGCCAGGACCCCCGCCGGGGCGGGAACCCTCCGGGTCAGGGGAGCCGGTGACGCCGTGGACGCCGAAGCGTGGGGCCCCGGCGCTGCCTGGATGCTGGAGCAGCTCCCCGATCTGCTCGGCGAGGCGGATCGGCCCGAGGCCTTCACCCCACGCCATCGCCTGCTCGTCGAGGCGCTGCGCCGCCGCCCCGGTCTGCGCCTGTGCCGCACCGGACTCGTACTGGAGTCGCTGATTCCGTCGGTACTGGAGCAGAAGGTCACCACCGTCGAGGCGTACCGCGCCTGGCGGCTGCTGCTGCTGAAGTACGGGGAGCCCGCCCCCGGCCCGGCCTCCGCCCCCGGCCCGGCCCCCGGGGGGATGCGCGTCATGCCCGACGCGCGGACCTGGGCGCTGATCCCGTCCTGGGAGTGGCACAAGGCCGGCGTCGACGCCAAGCGCTCCTCGACGATCCTGCGGGCCGTCCGGGTCGCCCGCCGGATGGAGGAGGCCGCGGCGATGGAACCGGAGCAGGCCGCCGCCCGGCTGCGACTGATTCCCGGTATCGGCCCGTGGACCGCGGCCGAGGTCGTCCAGCGCTCGAACGGCGCCCCCGACGCCGTCACCGTCGGCGATCTCCACCTTCCGGGCATCGTCGGCCACGCCCTCGGGGGCGACCGGGACGCGGACGACTCGACGATGCTGGAACTCCTCGCCCCGTATGCCGGCCAGCGGCACCGCGCGACCCGGCTCATCCTCCTCAGCGGCGGCACCCCGTCCCGCCGCGCCCCCCGCATGCCGGTCCGCGACATCGCCCCGCTGTAGGGCGTGTCCGGTGGGCCCGCCCGGCCTGTCCGGCGGGCCGCCCGCCTCGGAGCCTGCCGGGTGACCTCTGATCAGGCGGCCGAAGGCCACTCGACGGGGTCTCAGAGCACCTCGATGAACGCCTCCGGCTCCCGTGCCGGCCGGTCCTTCGGCGCGGACGCGGCGTGACCCACCGCCACCGCGCCCATCGGGTCCCAGTCCGCCGGCAGGTCCAGGACGTCCCGTACGACATCGCGGCAGAACATCGTGGAGGAGACCCACGCCGAGCCCAGCCGCTCGCCCGCCAGGGCCACCAGGAAGTTCTGCACGCCCGCGCCCGTGGCGACCACGAACATCTCGCGCTCCGCCGTGTCCCGGCGGGGGTCGCCGTAGGTGTGCGAACCGTCCGTCACCAGGCACGGTACGACCAGATACGGCGCCTTGCGCAGGACGTCGCCGCGCCGGACACGCCGGGCGATCGACTCCTCGGACTTGCCGTCCCGGCGCAGATCGGCGATCCAGGCGTCGCGCATCGCGTCGAGGAGCCGCGACCGGGACCCGGCCGATTCCAGCAGGACGAAGCGCCAGGGCGTCGTGTGGTGCGGGGCCGGGGCCGTGACGGCCGCCGCGACCGCGCGGCGGACCGCGCCCGGGTCGACCGGTTCGTCGGTGAAGTCGCGGACCGTACGCCGCTGGGTGACCGCTTCGCGCACCGCCTCGGACGTGCCGAGCCGGAACATGTCGTCCGCCGCGACCCGGACCATCGCCCGCGCGCCACCGGCCACCTCGGCCGTCCCGGCCGTCCCGGGCGACTCGCCGACCAGCCGGGACTCGCCGACCAGGTGGGACAGTCCGCTCACCACCGCCACCGGCAGTCCCGCGGCCTTGCCCTTCACCAGGTCACCGGCGGCGGCCAGTTCATCGGCGACGGCGACGACCGTAGCGCTGAGCGGATTGCCCTGCGCGTCGGTCCCGCCGCGCAGATCGTCCAGGACCAGCACCCCGGCGGCCCCGATGGCCACATCGGTGAGGCCGTTGCGCCAGGGCCGGCCGAAGGTGTCCGTGACCAGCACGCCGACGTCCACCCCGAGCGCGTCCCGCAGTCCGTCCCTGATCGCCCGCGCCGAGGCGTCGGGGTCCTCGGGCAGCAGCAGAACCGTCCCGGGCGCGGTGTTGGAGGCGTCCACTCCGGCCGCCGCCATCACCAGGCCCTGCCTGTTCTCGACGATGCGCAGAGGCCCGCGCCGCGCCACGACCCGGACGGTCTCCGCGTCGATGGCCGCCTCGCGGTCGGTCGCCCGGATGATCCGGCCTTCGGCCTTGGAGACGATCTTCGAGGTGACGAGCAGGATGTCACCGTCGGCCAGCCCCGGCCCGGCGGCCGCGATCAGCTTCACGAGGTCGTCGCCGGGCCGGACCTCGGGCAGTCCGGGCAGCGCGCGGACGCGGTACGACGTCACGCCCGTACCTCCTCGGCCAGCGCCAGCGCCTCACGCGCCATCGCGGCCGTGGCATCCACGTCCGTCATCATCAAGGGGATGGCCCGGCTGCGGATGCCCGCGCTCTCGACCTCGGGCACCGCCCCCGCGTCCACGGTGTCGACGAGCCAGCCGTCGAGCAGTCCCGAGCCGTAGTGCAGCGCCACGGCCGCGGCTGTCGACTCGACGCCGATCGCGGCGAGCACCTTGTCCGCCATACCGCGTACGGGCGCGTCCCCGACGATGGGGGAGAGGCCGACGACCGGCACCCCCGCCTCCGCGATGGCCTCCCGGATGCCGGGAACGGCCAGGATGGTGCCGATGCTGACGACCGGGTTGGACGGCGGGAAGAGGATGACGTCGGAGGCGGCGATGGCCTCCAGCACACCCGGCGCCGGCTTGGCCTGGTCCGCGCCGACCGGCACGATCGCCTGGGCGTCCACGGACGCCCGCATCTTCACCCAGTACTCCTGGAAGTGCACGGCCTTGCGCTCGCCGTCCACATCGACGGCGACATGTGTCTCGACGCGGTCGTCGGACATCGGCAGCAGCCGCACGCCCGGCTTCCAGCGGGCGCAGAGCGCCTCGGTGACGGCGCTCAGCGGGTAGCCCGCGCCGAGCATCTGCGTACGGACGATATGGGTGGCGAAGTCGCGGTCACCGAGGCCGAACCACTCGGGGCCCACGCCGTATGCCGCCAGCTCCGCCTTGACCTGGAACGTCTCCTCGGCACGCCCCCAGCCCCGCTCTTCGTCGATGCCACCGCCCAGGGTGTACATCACCGTGTCGAGGTCGGGGCAGACCTTCAGCCCGAACAGATGGATGTCGTCACCCGTGTTGCCGATCACCGTGACGTCCGCGTCCGGCGCGGCCTTTTTGAGGCCGCGAAGGAAACGGGCGCCGCCGATACCGCCGGCCAGAACCACAATGCGCATACGGCCCATGCTCTCAGGCCGGTACGACATCCTGGGCCGCCGGGGCGCACGAGGCGGAGCGCATCGGCATCTCTGTCAGGCCCGGATAGTAGATGTGCAGACTTACGGCGGGTTCGATCGCGTCGTTGACGACCTCGTGGACGGAGCCGGGGGCCAGGATCCGCTGCGCGCCCGGTACGAGGATGCGGCTGCCGCTCTCCGTACGCTCCGTCAGTTCGCCCTTGAGCACGGTCAGTACGCCCGAGGAGCGGCCGTGGCCGTGCGCTCCGCTGCCCTGCCCCGGTACCCAGGAGAGCAGCCACACCTCGTAGCCGGGGCCGGTGCGCAGCCGGTGGTACCACCGGGTGGTGGCGTCGTACCGGACGAGCGGGGCCCACCGCGCGCGGTCGGCGGCGAGGGTACGGGCGAGGCCCGTGAACTCGGCCACGGTGGCGGGGTGCTCCCTGGCGGGCTGGAGCAGGTGCTGGACCTCAAGGAGGTCGCCGGCGATCTGGAGGTCGCTGTCGCTGTTCATGGGTGCGGTGATTCCTCGGCAGACATGACGTGCGGGAACGGCGGCGATGGCGGGCATGGCGGCCGTGGGGGGAGATCTCGCGGGTGGTCTCGCGATGTCCGTCGCGTGACGCGGCACGCGACGGACATCGCGAGAGCGCAGGGGGCGACCGAAGAGATCAGAGATCAGAGATCAACGAGAGTGGCTGGAGCCCTCGGGCATCAACAGCTGGAACAGCAACAGCGGGCCTGGACAGCACTGCGGAATCCACGGACGTGGGTCGCTGGGTGCGCGGGCTTCGCTGGCATGTCACCAAAGGTGGCGAATCCGGCCGCCGGTGTCAACTCACTGGCCGATTTGGCGGCAATCATTCACCTCATCCGGTTACTGCGATCACGGAAAGGTTTGTGCCCCCACGCCTGCGGAGACATGGGCCAGCGACCGTGCTCGCAAACATCGCCGCTCCCCGCTTGGCCGGACTGTGATCCGGATCGCTTCCCCGGCCGGACCGCAACAAGGCCGGAGCGCGTGGCGTCCCTCTCGATGAGAGGGGGTGGATGTGGGCAGGCCTGTGGCATGTGTCAGGTTTTTGGTGATTTGAACACTTTCCGCATAGCCTTGGTTCCGCAGAGTGAATACCGGGTCCAATAGCAGATCTCGGCTTGACCGGCCCAGAGCACACACTTGTAATTTCACTCGTGTCGTTCGGCCGAAATCGTTGGCGGCCACACCACGGGGACGCAAAGACAGACGAGGGGCGCACATGACCGAGCTGTTCCAGCAACTGCTGGTCGAGGACGCGGATGAGGAACTCGGCTGGCAGGAGCGCGCCTTGTGCGCCCAGACCGATCCCGAGTCCTTCTTCCCGGAGAAGGGCGGTTCCACCCGCGAGGCCAAGAAGGTCTGCCTCGCCTGCGAGGTCCGTTCCGAATGCCTTGAGTACGCCCTTGCCAACGACGAGAGATTCGGTATCTGGGGCGGCCTGTCCGAACGGGAACGCCGCCGGCTGAAGAAAGCCGCGATCTGACGCGTTCCGACGCTTCCCGTCCGGACCGAGCGTTCTTCGGCACTTCCCGAGCGGTCGCCCAGCACTCTCCGACCGCTCTCCGACCGCTCTCCGACCGCTCTCCCCGGGCACTCCGACCAACGTCGGACCGCCCGATCACCAACCGCCACAACCCCGTACGTAACGAACGGTCCGCGGTCTGCGCCCAACCCGCAGGCGGCGGACCGTCCTGCTTCCCACCCGTTAGTGTGGGCCCCCGTCCGAGACGCTCCAACGCCCCTTCGGGGCGACCCCCGGCCGGAGGGCCCGCCACCTCAATGTCCCCCACCACAGCCGCGTTCGTTCCCGCCACCGCCCCCGAGTTTCCGCGGCACGTCGTGACCGCGGTGCTCGTCGCCCACGACGGCGCGCGCTGGCTGCCCGACGCCCTCGCCGGGCTCCTGAGCCAGGAACGCCCCGTACAGAACGTCATGGCCGCCGACACCGGCAGCGCCGACGACTCCGCCCGACTGCTCACCGAGTCGCTCGGCGCCGACCGCGTCCTGCACCTCGCCCGCAGATCCGGCTTCGGTACGGCCGTCGACGAGGCGGTCCGCACCGCCGGGGTGCTCACCCCCGACGACCTGCCGTATCTGAAGCGGCCCAGCGGCTGGGACCCGGTCACCCGGAGCTGGCGCGACGACGCCTACGACCTGCCGGAACTGCCCCACGGCGAACCGGTGCAGTGGCTCTGGCTCCTCCACGACGACTGCGCGCCCGCCCCCGACGCCCTCGCCGAGCTGCTGCGCGTCGCCGACTCCGACGAGCACGCCGCCATCGTCGGCCCCAAGCTGCGCGGCTGGTACGACCGCAAGCAACTCCTCGAAGTCGGCGTGTCCATCGCCAACAGCGGCCGCCGCTGGACCGGGCTCGACCGGCGCGAACAGGACCAGGGACAGCACGACCAGGTCCGCTCCGTCCTCTCCGTGTCCAGCGCCGGCATGCTCATCCGCCGCGACGTCTGGGACGAACTCGGCGGCTTCGACCGCCGGCTCCCGCTGATGCGCGACGACGTCGACCTGTGCTGGCGCGCCCACGCCGCCGGACACCGGGTGCTCATCGCCCCCGACGCCGTCCTGCGGCACGCCGAGGCCGCCGCCCGTGAGCGCCGTACGGTCGACTGCGCGGGCCGCTCCGTCGTCAACCCGCACCGCGTCGACAAGGCCGGCGCCGTCTACACCATGCTCGTCAACGCGCGCGCCGCCGCACTCCCCTGGGTCCTGCCGCGCCTCGTCGTCGGCACCCTGCTGCGTACCCTCGCCTATCTCGTCGGCAAGGCGCCCGGCCAGGCCGTCGACGAAGTCATGGGACTCTCCGGCACCCTGCTGCGGCCGGGGCGGATCCTCGGCGCCCGGCGGCAGCGTGGCAAGAGCGTCGTCGAGGCGGCCGAACTGCGCCCCCTCTTCCCGCCGCCGGGCGCGACGGTCCGGGCCACCTTCGAACAGTTCGCCGGACGCTTCGGCGGGGACACCGACTCCGACACGGGCGGCTCCCGGCACGGAGTCGTCGAGTCCGGACCCGGCGGTGACGACGCCGACTTCATGGAGGTCGAGCAGTTCGCGCGGCTGAAGAAGCTCGCGCACAAGCCGGGACCCGTGCTCTTCGCGATCCTGCTGTTCGTCTCGCTCCTCGCCTGCCGGGGACTCCTCGGCGGCGGCTCCCTCGCGGGCGGCGCCCTGCTGCCCGCGCCCCCCGACGTCTCCGGCCTGTGGTCCCGCTACGCGGACGCCTGGCACCCCGTCGGCACGGGCGGTACCCAGACCGCGCCCCCGTATCTCGCCGTACTCGCGACCCTGTCCGCGCTCTTCCTCGGCTCCACCGGCTTCGCGCTGACCCTGCTCCTCGTCTGCTCGGTGCCGCTCGCCGGAGCGACCGCCTACTTCGCCTCGCGGTCCCTCGTCGAATCCCGGCTGCTGCGTGCCTGGGCGAGTGTCGCGTACGCCTTCCTGCCCGCCGCGACCGGCGCGCTGGCCACCGGGCGGCTCGGCACGGCCGTCCTGGCCGTCCTGCTGCCCCTGATCGCCCGCGTCGCCGTCTCCGCGTACGGGCTGCGCGCCGGTCTCCACGGCGAGAGCCGTGGCAGCTGGCGGGCCACCTGGGCGTACGCCTTCCTGCTGACCTTCGCGATGGCCTTCACCCCCGTCGTCTGGCCGCTCGCACTGCTGCTCGGCCTCGCGGTCCTCGTACTGCGCCGCGACGACCTCGCCGGGTACGGACCGCGCGTCCTCGCCGCGCTGGGCACCCCGCTCCTCCTCCTGGCGCCCTGGTCGCTCTCCCTGCTGACCGGTCCTTCCGCCTTCCTGCGGGAAGCGGGCCTGGAGTTCGGTACGGGATCGGCGTCCGCGCTCGATCTGCTCGGCATGAGCCCCGGCGGCCCGAAGGCCGCCGGCGGGGTCCTGCTGATCGGTGTCGTCCTCGCCGCGCTCGCCGCCCTGCTGCGCGGCGAGCGGCAGTTCGCCGTCCGCGCCGCCTGGGGCGCCGCGCTCGTCGCGCTGGTCTTCGCCGTCCTCACCAACAACTCCGGCTGGGCCGGACCCGCCACCCTCGTCTACGGCCTCGCGCTGATCGCCGCCGCGGTGGTCGGCGCGGACGGCGCCAAGGAGCGCGTCGCCGCCGAGAGCTTCGGCTGGCGCCAGCCCGTCGCCGCGCTCATCGCCGTCGCGGCGGGCCTCGCCCCGCTGCTCGCCGCCTTCGGCTGGATCATCAGCGGAGCGGCCGGCCCGCTGGAGCGCCGGAACCCGGTCCAGGTTCCCGCGTTCGTCGCGGAGGAGAGCACCACCCGCGACCAGCCGCGCACCCTGATCCTCGGTGGCACCTCCGCCGCCGAGGTCTCGTACTCCCTGGTCCGTGGCTCGGGCGGCCGGCTCGGTGACGCCGAGCTGACCGAGGCGGGCGGCAGCGACCCCCGGCTCGACAAGGTCGTCGCGAATCTCGTAGCGGGCTCCGGCGCAGACCAGACCGCCCAGCTCAGCGGCTTCGCGATCCGCTACGTACTCGTACGGGACGGGGCGCCGCGCGAGATGAGCCGCGTCCTCGACGCGACCCCCGGCCTGAGCCGGCTGAGCCAGCTGGACGGCAGCGCGCTGTGGAGTGTCGGCCGCCAGATCGCGCGGGCCACCATCGTCGACGGCAAGGGGGAGGGCGGGCCGCTGGCCGTCGCCTCCTCGCCGGTCGAGGCGCACACCAAGATCCCGGCGGGCCCCGCCGGGCGGGTGCTGCGGATCGCCGACCGGGCCGCCGAGGGATGGCAGGCCACCCTCGACGGGCAGGTGCTGAAGAAGAAGACCGTCGACGGCTGGGCCCAGGGCTTCGAACTGCCCGCCCAGGGCGGACAGCTGGACCTGACGTACGACGACCCGATCACGCACTCCGCGTGGATCTGGATCCAGGGCGCGCTCGCCGTCGTCCTGCTGGTGCTGGCTCTGCCGGGGCGGCGCCGCGAGATCGACGACGACCTGCCCGAGGAGGACGCCGGGATTCCGGCGCAGCCGGTGGACGGCGAAGGACGCCGGGCCCGCAGGCTGCGGGCAGCGGCGGAGGCCGATGCCGATGCCGAGGCGCCGGAGCCCGCGTTCGCCCCGGAGGCGGGACAGCACGAGGCCGGGTCGTACGAGAACGGGACCGGCCCGTACGAAGCCGGCCCGTACGAGACCGGCCAGTACGAGACCGGCCAGTACGGCAGCGGCCCGTACGAGAGCGGGAGCGGCCAGTACGGGACCGGACAGCAGGAGGCGGTCCCGCCGACGCCCGTCGCGCCCCCCGAGCCGGATCCCTACGGTCAGCCCGCGACGGCCGACGGACAGCCGCCGTACGCGGCGGTGCCCCAGCAGCCGGCGTACGGCGAGTGGGACGGCCGGTACGCCCAGGCGCCGTACCCGGACGAGCAGCACCCCGGCGAGGGGTACGAGGGCGCGCGGTACGGCGAGGAGCAGTACCAGCAGGCCTGCCAGCAGTACCCGGCCGGCCAGTACCAGGACGGCCGGTACGCGGAGGACCAGCACCAGGAAGGCCAGCACCAGGAAGGCCAGTTCCAGCAAGGCCAGTTCCAGGAAGGCCAGTTCCAGGAAGGCCAAGCGCCGTACGACCCGGCGCGGTACGACCCGTACGGCTACGGCCAGGGGCCCTACACCGACGGTCACGAGAACGAGCGCCGCCCGCGCCCCGACGAGAGCAGCAACCAGTGAACCGAACGACTCTCTCGCTCCTCGCGGCCGCCACCGCCCTCGCCGCCGTCACCGGGATCGCCGCGCTCACCGCGCCGGCCGCCGGGGACACGGTGACCGCGTCAGCCCCGGCGCGGCTGCCCGTGGAGCGCACCAGCCTGCTCTGCCCGGCGCCGAGTGTGTCGGACGTCGCGGAGACGACGTACACCTCCTTCACCCCGGCGGGCACGGCCGGCGGTGACGCGGAGGGATCGGCCGAACTGAAGAAGGCCGTGGCCGCCCCGGCCGGCACGGAGACCGGAGACGACGAGAAGGACGACGACAAGAAGAACGGCGACAAGAAGAACGGCGGGAAAGACACCGGGAAGGACACCGGGAAGGGCGGCAAGGCGAAGAAGCCGCCCGCCCCGGACGCCCCGTTCGCCGCCCTCAAGGAACCCGGCAAGCCCGTCGCCGCCGAGGCGAGCGGCGCCGACGCCCCCGCGCTCGTCGGCACGGCCACCGGCCGGCTCGCCCCCGGCTGGACCGCCCAGCAGACCACCACGGTCAGCGTGGGCGGCGCGCGCGGCCTGCTCGGTATGTCCTGCTCCGCGCCCGACACCAACTTCTGGTTCCCCGGCGCCAGCACCGGGGAGTCGCGGCAGGACTACGTCCACCTCACCAACCCCGACGACACCGCGGCCGTCGCCGACATCGAGCTCTACGGGAAGGACGGCGTCCTCAAGACGGAGGTGGGGGAGGGCATCCCGGTGCCCGCCCGGTCCAGCGTCCCGGTGCTCCTGTCCACCCTGACGAGCGAAGCCGCCGACAATGTGACCGTCCATGTCACCACCCGTAGCGGCCGGGTCGGAGCCGTGGTGCACGCGGCCGACGACAAGGCCGGCAGCGACTGGCTGGCCGCCTCGGCCGACCCCGCGAGCCGGGTGGTGCTGCCCGGCATCCCGGCGGACGCGACCGACGTGCGGCTGGTCGTGTACGCGCCCGGCCAGGACGACGCCGACCTGAAGGTGCAGCTCGCCGGCGCGACCGGCACGATCACCCCGGCCGGATTCGAGACCCTGCACGTCAAGTCGGGGATGACCGCCGCCCTGGACCTGGCGGACGTCACCAAGGGCGAGGGCGGCTCGCTGGTGCTCAGCCCGGTGCAGAGCGGCAGGTCGACCCCGGTGGTCGCGGCGCTGCGCGTGGTCCGTGGCAAGGGCGACAAGCAGGAGATCGCGTTCATCCCGGCGACCGCGCCGATCGGCTCGCGTGCCACGGTGGCCGACAACCGCGCCAAGGGTTCGACGCTCTCGCTGACCGCGCCCGGCGCGACCGCCACGGTCAAGGTCACCGCCTCGGCCGGCACCGGCGGAGGCGAACCGGTCGAGAAGACGTACACGGTCAAGGCCGGTACGACCCTGGCCTTCACCCCCCCGGTACCGGAGGGACTGAAAGGCTCGTACGCGCTGACGGTCGAGCCGCGGTCCGGCGGCCCGGTGCACGCGGCGCGCACGCTCGTCCTGCCGGCGGACGGCATCTCGATGTTCACGGTGCAGACGCTGCCGGACGACCGGGGCATGGTGTCCGTACCGAAGGCCAAGGAGGATCTGTCGATCCTCGCCGACTGAGGTACCGAAGGCCCAGGCGCCGAAGGCCGGTCACGGAGCCCGAGCCACGGAGCCCGAGCCACGGCGGCCGGGCCGCCGGCCGGGGCCTCGGTAGCGGGTGAGGCGGTGAGGCGGGTGGGGGCCGAGATGGCCCCCCCCCGCCTCCGTCACTCCTGGCCGTACCGCGGATCGACGGATTCCGGCGACTGCCCCAGCAGCTCCGCGACCTGCTCGACCACGACCTCGTGCACCAGCAGCGCGCGTTCGTCGCGGCCCTTGGTACGGATCTCCACGGGCCGGCGGTAGACAACGACGCGCGCCGGGTGGTCCTTGCCCGCCGGGACCGAGCTGCCGAGCGGCACGGTGTCGTCCAGCGTCGCCGGCACGTCCATGACGAGGAATTCGACGTCGGCGAGCTGCGGCCAGCGCCGCTCCAGCCGGTCCACGGAGTCCCGTACGAGATCACGGAACGACTCGGAGCGGCTGACCGAGAGCGGTACCTGGGGCGGGGCGACGGGCCCGCGCATACCGCGGCCGTGGCGGTCGCGGCGGCGCGGCCGTGGCTCGGTCGGGCGGGGCGGTACAGGACTGTCCATCACTGACGCAGGGTAGCCCTCCCCGGGCCGGGCGATCACGGCCGCGGCCCCCTCAGGCGTCATGTCGCTTTATGAACATTCAGGCCATGATCAGCCTAATTTGCGGCGTCTCAGTGATCGTCGATCACGTCGATCTTGACGGGATTTGCCCCGAGTGGCCACCTCGTCACAGAACGTCGTCGAACTGTTACTCTTCTCCCCGTGCAGGTCAGGCCCGTTACCTGGGGCCACGTTATGCCGGATGCCACAGCGCGACACGGTGGAGTGACCTGGTGGAGAGTCGTCGCGGCCCGCTCAAGAGTGCGGTACCGTCCAACGTCGTGAGCCCTGTACGTCGCTGTTCGCGCACCGCGTGCGGCCGCCCTGCTGTCGCGACACTGACGTACGTCTATGCCGACTCGACCGCGGTCCTCGGCCCGCTCGCCACCTACGCCGAGCCTCATTGCTACGACCTGTGTGCGGAACACAGCGAGCGGCTGACCGCCCCGCGCGGCTGGGAGGTCGTCCGTCTGACGGACGGCTCGGCCCCCACGCGCCCGAGCGGGGACGACCTGGAAGCGCTCGCCAACGCCGTACGGGAAGCCGCGCGCCCCCAGGAGCGTACGGCGGAGGGCGGCGGCAAGGGGCCGCGCGGCGCGGATACGACAGAGGTCGGGCGCCGGGGCCATCTGCGGGTCCTGCGCTCTCCCGAGTCCTGAGCCCCGGCCGCGCCTGAGCCCCGGCCGCGCCTGAGCCCCGGCCGCGCCTGAGTCCTGGCCGCGCCTGACCCTCGCATCGCGCGGGCCGCTTCGCACCGCACGGCGCCGAATGCTGCCGTCATCCCCAGGACATGGGCGGGTAGCTTTTGGCATGACCGCAGTGATCCGACCGCGGTGATCCGGTGGAAGTGGCGTAGTGACAGGTACCTCTGGAGGGTTGGCCGTGGCCGATTTGTCGCAGATCGTAAAGGCGTACGACGTGCGAGGGGTAAACCCGGACCAGCTCGACGACCGGCTCGCGGAGCTCTTCGGCGCCGCGTTCGTGGAGGTCACCGGGGCCGAGGGGATCGTCATCGGCCACGACATGCGGCCCTCCTCGCCCGGCCTGGCATCGAGCTTCGCCCGGGGTGCCGTCGCGCGCGGAGCGGACGCCACGATCATCGGACTCTGCTCCACCGACCAGCTCTACTACGCCTCGGGCGATCTGGACCTGCCGGGCGCGATGTTCACGGCCTCCCACAACCCGGCCCGGTACAACGGCATCAAGATGTGCCGGGCCGGCGCGGCGCCGATCGGCCAGGACACCGGTCTGGCCGAGATCCGGGCGCTGGTCGAAGGGTGGCTCACCCAGGGCCCCCCGCTCTCGGTGACGAAGCCGGGAAGCACCGGGCAGCGCGACACGCTGAGCGACTACGCCGCGTACCTCCTGTCCCTCGTCGACGTCTCCGCGATCCGCCCGCTGAAGGTCGTCGTGGACGCGGGCAACGGCATGGGCGGGCACACGGTCCCGACCGTGTTCGCGGACCTGCCGCTCGACGTGGTGCCGATGTACTTCGAGCTGGACGGTACGTTCCCGAACCACGAGGCCAACCCGCTCGACCCGAAGAACATCGTGGACCTCCAGGCCCGCGTCCTGGCCGAGGGCGCCGACCTGGGGCTGGCCTTCGACGGCGACGCGGACCGCTGCTTCGTCGTCGACGAGCGGGGCGCGGGCGTCTCCCCGTCGGCGATCACCGCCCTGGTCGCCGCGCGCGAACTGGCCAGACACCCGGGCGGCACGGTGATCCACAATCTGATCACGTCCTGGTCGGTCCCCGAGGTCGTCAGGGAACACGGCGGCACCCCGGTGCGCACCCGGGTCGGCCACTCCTTCATCAAGCAGGAGATGGCGGACCACGGCGCCATCTTCGGCGGCGAGCACTCCGCGCACTACTACTTCCGCGACTTCTGGAACGCCGATACGGGCATGCTGGCCGCGCTCCACGTCCTGGCGGCCCTCGGTGGCCAGGACGCCCCGCTCTCCGAGCTGGTCTCCTCGTACGACCGCTACGCCGCCTCCGGGGAGATTAACTCCACGGTCGACGACCAGACGGCCCGCGCCGCCGCCGTCCGCGAGGCATTCGAGACCCGGGAAGGCGTCACCCTCGACGAACTCGACGGCCTGACGGTGACCGCGCCCGACTGGTGGTTCAACCTCCGCCCCTCCAACACGGAACCGCTCCTGCGCCTGAACGTGGAGGCACGGGACGAGAAGACCATGACCCGGATCCGCGACGAGGCCCTGGCCCTGATCCGCGCCTGACCGGGAAAGGCCGGAACGGCGGGCGCCCGCGCAGTCCCCGGCGCCCGCCGGCCGCTCCTCACACGCGGCGCCCGCTCCTTCGCGCCCGCCGGCCGCTCCTCACGCGCGCCGCCCGCCCGAAGGGAAAGCCACGGTGAACCGTGTGCTCCCGGCCGCCCCACAAGCCCCCTGCCCGCGCCCCCGGAACGAGGCCCACCCGGCCGCCCGGCGGTAGGCTGACGTCGCCTATCCACCTGTTCGAAGGGACAACCCCCATGCCGCTCGAAGCCGGCCTCCTGGAGATCCTCGCCTGCCCGGCCTGCCACGCGCCGCTCAGCGACCGCACCGCCGCCGAGACGCCCGAGCTGATCTGCACCAGCGAGGACTGCGGTCTGGCCTACCCGGTCCGCGACGACATCCCCGTACTCCTCGTCGACGAGGCCCGCCGCCCCGCGTAACCACGACCCGTACCAGCGCCGTATCAGCGCCCGGCGACCGGAGGCCCCTGCCCATGCTCGACGAATCGCTGCTCGACGCTCCCGACGCGCTGGCCCGCGCCGACCGACGCGGTCTGCTGCGCGGCGCCGCCGAGGCCGGAGCCCGGGTGAGAACCGCCCTGCGGCACACCGCCGAGGCCGGCGTCGCCGAGCTGAACCCCGAGGGCCGCCCCCGCGCCGTACTCCTCGCGGGCTCCGGCGCCGCGGCGACCGGAGTCGCCGACCTGATCGCCGCCCTCGCCGGCGCCGCGGCGCCCGTCACCCGGCTCCGCCCCACCGGCGTCGCCCCGGCCGCCGGGGCACTGCGCTGGGCACTCCCCGGCTGGGCCGGCCCCGTGGACCTGCTCCTCATCGCCACCACCGACGGCAGCGAGCCCGGCCTCGCGCTCCTCGCCGAGCAGGCGTACCGGCGCGGCTGCACGGTGGTCGCCGTCGCCCCCCGGCAGTCGCCGCTGAGCGAGTCGGTCGACGGCGCGCGCGGCCTCCTCGTCCCGATGGCGACGACCCCGACCGAGGAGTACGAGAAGGAAGCGACACCGGCGGCCGGGCCCGGCGCCCTGTGGTCCCTGCTCGTCCCGCTCCTCGTCCTCCTCGACCGGGTCGGCCTGCTCACGGCCCCGGTCGGGACGCTCCAGCTCGTCGCCGACCGGCTCGACCGCACCGCCGAACGCTGTGGCCCGGCCATCGCGACGTACAGCAACCCGGCGAAGACCCTCGCCGCCGAACTCGCCGACAACCTCCCGCTGATCTGGACGGAGGGCACGGCCGCCGCCCCGGCCGGCCGCCGCTTCGCCGCCGTACTGGCCGAGCTGACGGGCCGTCCCGCTCTCGCCGCCGAACTCCCCGAAGCGATCCCGGCCCATGGCGCCCTGCTCGCGGGCGACCTCGCGGGCGGCGCCGACCCCGGTGACGACTTCTTCCGGGACCGGGTCGAGGACCACCAGGCGCTGCGCGCCAGGATCGTGCTGCTCCGCGACCGCCCGGCGGGCGGGCTGACCGCCGCCCCGGCGGTCCGCGAACTCGCTCTCGGCCATGACACGGCCATCAGCGAACTGGAGCCGGAGGACGGCAGCGAACTCGAAGCCCTCGCCGAGCTGGTCGCGGTCACCGACTTCGCCACCGTCTACCTGGCCCTTGCCGGGGGCGCCCCCGCCTGACCCGAACACCACCGGGCAAGCCACCACCGGGCAAGCCCCAACGGTGCGCCGGCACCGGCGTGCCGCCCGGCCCGCGCCACCACCGGCCCGCGCCACCGCCAGCCCGCGCGCCGCTCTCAGGTCCGCCACCCCGGCGGACCAACCCGCCCCCGCGCCTGCCGCCACGAGCGCGACCCCGCCACCTCGTACAAGGAAGCCACCCCATGGACCGCCTCTCCAACACCGTGCGCCCCTACGCCTGGGGCTCCACGACCGCCATCCCGGAACTGCTCGGCGTCGCCCCCACCGGTGAGCCCCAGGCCGAGATGTGGATGGGCGCCCACCCGGGCGCCCCCTCCCGGCTCGACCGGGGCACCGGCGAGCAGGCACTCTCCGATCTCATCGACGCCGCCCCCGCGGCGGAACTCGGCGCGGCCGCCGCCGGCAAGTTCGGCCCCCGCCTGCCCTTCCTCCTCAAGCTCCTCGCGGCCGGCTCCCCGCTCTCCCTCCAGGTCCACCCCAACCTCGCCCAGGCGAAGGAGGGTTACGCGGACGAGGAGCGCCGCGGCGTCCCGATCGACGCGCCGCACCGCAATTACAAGGACGCCAACCACAAGCCCGAACTGATCTGCGCGCTCACCCCCTTCGACGGACTCTGCGGCTTCCGCGCCCCCGAGGACGCCGCCGAGCTGCTCGCGCGGCTCGACGTCGACTCCCTCAAGCCGTACGTCGACCTCCTCCGCGCCCACCCCGAAGAGGCCGCGCTGCGCGAGGTCCTGACCGCCGTCCTGGCCGCGGACCCGGACGAGATGGCCGCCACCGTCACCGAGACCGCCGCCGCCGCGGAACGCCTCGGCGGCGACTGCACGCCGTACGTGTCGATCGCCCACCACTACCCCGGGGACCCCGGCGTCATCGCCGCCATGCTGCTCAACTACGTCCAACTCCAGCCCGGCGAAGCGCTCTTCCTCGGCGCCGGTGTCCCGCACGCCTACCTCAACGGGCTCGGCGTCGAGATCATGGCCAACTCCGACAACGTCCTGCGCTGCGGTCTGACCCCCAAGCACGTCGACGTCCCCGAACTGCTCCGTATCGTGCGCTTCGAAGCCTCCGAGCCCGGCGTCCTGCGCCCGGAGGCCTCCGCGTCCGGCGAGGAGCTGTACGAGACCCCCACCGACGAGTTCGCCCTGTCCCGCTACACCCTGGCGCCGGGAGCCGCTCCGCGTGATCTCACGGCCGCCACACCGCAGGTCCTGCTCTGCACGGCCGGCACGCCCCGCGCGAACGACCTCCAACTGACCCCCGGCGCCTCGGTCTTCGTTCCCGCCGGCGAGAAGGCCCAACTGTCCGGTAGCGGCACGGTTTTCCGGGCAACAGTAGTGATCTGAACGGTCGGCGGTCACCGGCGGCTGCAACAATGTGCCGCCGTACCGCGGCGCCAGGGCCGCAGCAGCAACGAAGGGACTTCACGCACCCATGAGCGCGTCAGGCGGAACCAAGGCGATCGTGGCGGCGCTCGGCGCCAACCTCGCGATCGCAGTAGCCAAGTTCGTGGCGTTCCTCTTCAGCGGTTCGTCGTCGATGCTCGCGGAGAGCGTGCACTCCCTCGCCGACTCCGGCAACCAGGGGCTGCTGCTCCTCGGCGGCAAGAAGGCGCAGCGCGAGGCGACGCCGCAGCACCCCTTCGGCTACGGCCGCGAGCGGTACATCTACGCCTTCCTCGTCTCCATCGTGCTCTTCTCGGTCGGTGGCATGTTCGCCGTCTACGAGGGTTACGAGAAGATCAAGCACCCGCACCCCATCGAGGCCTGGTACTGGCCGGTCGGCGTGCTCGTCTTCGCGATCATCGCGGAGTCGGTCTCGTTCCGTACGGCCATCAAGGAATCCAACGTCACGCGCGGCCAGCTCTCCTGGAAGGAGTTCATCCGCCGCGCCAAGGCGCCCGAACTCCCCGTCGTGCTGCTCGAAGACTTCGGCGCGCTGATCGGTCTCGTCCTCGCGCTCGGCGGTGTGGGACTGGCCCTGGGCACGGGCAACGGCATCTGGGACGGCATCGGCACGCTCTGCATCGGCGTCCTCCTCATCGTGATCGCGCTCGTCCTGGCCGCGGAGACCAAGTCCCTGCTCCTCGGCGAGGCCGCGGGCATGGATGACGTCGAGAAGATCAAGACAGCGCTCGTCGACGGTGATGTCGTGACCGGCATCATCCACATGCGGACGCTCCACCTCGGCCCCGAGGAGCTGCTCGTCGCGGCCAAGATCGCGGTCGAGCACGACGACACCGCCGCCGAGGTCGCCCACGCGATCAACGCCGCCGAGTCGCGGATCCGCGACGCCGTCCCGATCGCCCGGGTCATCTACCTGGAACCGGACATCTACAGCGCGTCGGCCGCCGCGGCCGGCACCAACCCGGCCAAGACCCCCGGCGGCCCGGTCCCGGAGCCCGACTCCGCCCCCTGACGCGGACGGCCCACCCGGATCCCTCCCGCTGCCGCCCGGCCCCCACCGGCGCCGCGCGACAGCGGGAAACCCGAAGGCCCGGGAAGGCCGGGCACCACCCGGTACCGAAGACCCGGCACCCGAGCCCCGGCACCGAAGATCCACACCGAATATCCGGCACAGAGGCCCCAGCGGAAGGGGCCGACCGAACGCGCCATTTTCCTTGTCCCTTCCCCGTTCGACTGTGGGCCGCTGGGCCCACCGGTGTAGATTCGCTCCCAGAGCCAGACGTCGCTGCTGATGGCGGTCGGGCGTTCCGCCCGCGCGGACCGTCCGAGGGAGAGAGGGCCTCCGACGGACTGCGCCGCGAGCGTCCCGGGCATTCGTATGCCCGCCGCCGCAGAGCCAGCCGTACGTACCCACCCTCGACCCCCTTCACGAGGAGCAGCTCGCTATGACGACTGTCGCCAACCGACAGGACTTCAAGGTCGCCGACCTCTCGCTCGCCGAGTTCGGCCGCAAGGAGATCACTCTCGCCGAGCACGAGATGCCCGGCCTGATGTCGATCCGCAAGGAGTACGCGGCGACCCAGCCGCTCGCCGGCGCCCGCGTCACCGGCTCCCTGCACATGACGGTGCAGACCGCGGTCCTCATCGAGACCCTGGCCGCCCTCGGCGCCGAGGTCCGCTGGGCCTCCTGCAACATCTTCTCCACCCAGGACCACGCCGCCGCCGCCATCGCGGTCGGCCCGGCCGGTACCCCGGAGAACCCCCAGGGCATCCCCGTCTTCGCCTGGAAGGGCGAGACGCTCGAGGAGTACTGGTGGTGCACGGAGCAGGCCCTGACCTGGCCGAACACGCCCACCGGCGGCCCGAACATGATCCTGGACGACGGCGGCGACGCCACCCTCCTGGTCCACAAGGGCGTCGAGTTCGAGAAGGCCGGCGAGGCTCCCGACCCGGCCACGGCGGACAGCGAGGAGTACGGCTACATCCTCCGTCTCCTGAACCGCACCCTCACGGAGAGCCCGCAGAAGTGGACCCGTCTGGCGTCCGAGATCCGCGGCGTCACCGAGGAGACCACCACCGGTGTCCACCGTCTGTACGAGATGCACCGCGACGGCTCCCTCCTCTTCCCGGCGATCAACGTCAATGACGCGGTCACCAAGTCGAAGTTCGACAACAAGTACGGCTGCCGCCACTCCCTGATCGACGGCATCAACCGCGCCACCGACGTCCTCATCGGCGGCAAGGTCGCGGTCGTCTTCGGTTACGGCGACGTCGGCAAGGGCTGCGCGGAGTCCCTCCGTGGCCAGGGCGCCCGCGTGATCATCACCGAGATCGACCCGATCTGCGCGCTCCAGGCGGCGATGGACGGCTACCAGGTCGCCACGCTGGACGACGTCGTCGGCATCGCCGACATCTTCGTCACCACGACCGGCAACAAGGACATCATCATGGCCTCGGACATGGCCAAGATGAAGCACCAGGCGATCGTCGGCAACATCGGCCACTTCGACAACGAGATCGACATGGCCGGCCTGGCGAAGGTCGAAGGCATCGTCAAGGACGAGGTCAAGCCGCAGGTCCACACCTGGACGTTCCCCGACGGAAAGACGCTCATCGTCCTTTCCGAGGGCCGCCTGCTGAATCTGGGCAACGCGACCGGTCACCCGTCCTTCGTGATGTCCAACTCGTTCGCGGACCAGACGCTGGCCCAGATCGAGCTCTTCACCAAGCCGGAGGAGTACCCGACCGATGTCTACGTGCTCCCCAAGCACCTCGACGAGAAGGTCGCCCGCCTCCACCTCGACGCGCTCGGTGTGAAGCTCACGACGCTCCGCCCGGAGCAGGCCGCGTACATCGGCGTCGACGTCACGGGCCCGTACAAGCCCGACCACTACCGCTACTGATCCGCCGCCCTCACCGGCCCGAGAGACACTCCCGGGCCGGTGGGCCGGCGTCCCACCCTCAGCAGTAGGTACCGGCGGTACCGGACAGGCCCCCGCACCCCCGTGTCGGGGGCCTGTCCCGTCGTGGGCCCGAGTCAGGCGCCGAGTACCCGGAAGACCCGAAGGACCCCATGCCCCGCGGCCGTTATTCGCTCCACGATCCGCACGATCACACCCCTCTCGGTGACGAGCACTTCCACTGCGCACCGGGCCCCTCCGGCTGGCGCTACGTCTCGCAGATCACCACCCCCTCGGGCGACCACGCGGGCTCCGTCGATCTGGCCCTCGACGAACTCGGCCGCCCCATCCGCCTCGAGCTCCACGCCGCGAGCTGGCAGGTCCGCGGCGCCGCGATCGACGGCGTCACCTGGGTCCGTACCGACCCGACCGGCACCTACGCCACCGAAGGCAATGTCTCCGCCCATGCCTTCACCGGCATGTCCCCGGCGTTTCTCGTCGCTGCGGCCCGCCTCCTGCGCCTCACCCCCGGCTCCCCCGCGACCCGCGTCCGCCTCGTCGCCTTCACGGACCCGGTCCTGGCTCCCCGCACACTCGACCAGTCCTGGGCCCTGCTGAACAGTGAAGCGCACACCACTGACAACGGACCTCTGATCGTGGACGAGTACCAGGTCAGCGCCCTGGACACCGGTGAACAGCACACGGTTCACCTCGCCGGGGACGTGGTGCTCTCGGCCCCTGGCATCGAACTCGAAGACCTCGAATCCCCTCCCTCGTCCCTGTCCTGACGCCTGCGCCACACCTGCGCCTCCGCGCCTGGCCGGCCCCCGATCGGCCCAAGCCCGCAGAGCCGCCGCACAGCCGCCGCACCGCCTCGGCCGCCGAACGGCTCGCGCCGGTCACCGATGGGGAGTGGACACACCGGCCCCGGGCAGCGGGCTCCCGGTCGACGTCTGATGTGCGCAACACGTTCGCAACCTGTTAGTCTCCTCTTCGCCTCACACGGACCGTTGACACGGCCCGCGTGGGGAGGTAGATTAGAACGGTTGCCTCGAAGCTAGACAAGTTCGAGAGCGGTCGTTAATATCTATACGACCCCCGATGAAATCTTCGATGGAAATCGATATTTCGCGGAGTCCTTCGATCCGTCTGAGAGACGCCCAGGCTGAGAAATCAGCTCGAATGTTTCTGATAAAGTCGGATCAGCCGAAAGGCAAGGCCCCTCCGAAGGCCACCGGAATTCAAGCGGCAAGAACAGCCAAATGAATCTGGTAGAGTCGGAACCGCCGGAAAGGGAAACGCGAAAGCGAGAACC
>NZ_JBITDJ010000031.1:0-46040 GCF_044454085.1 Streptomyces sp. NPDC051569 | reverse complement strand
AACAAGGACCTCGACAATCCTCATTCTTGCTGGTCAGAGGCACTTTTCGCTTACCTGACCACCCATCGGACGCCCCGCTTCATGAAAGCGCGAGGTTAGGGACCAGCGATTCCGGCTTCCGGGCCGAGGTCGAAAGCGAGCAGGCCATCGCGCGCGGCGAGGTCTACATGGAGATGATCGACTCCCACCAGCACGCGGGACTGACCGGTCCGTCTGCTGAAGAGGCAGCTCGTCGGCTCACAGAGTTCGGCGAGCGCGCGCAGTTCCAGGGCCAGGTCGCGCTGGACAGACACCGTCTCAGAAGGATCATGAAGCGTCACGACCCGGCGATCTATCCCGGCGAGTACATCACCTGCGTCAACGATCCGGCCAAGGCCCTCTGCGAGAAGGCCCGCAGAGGCAACAGCGAAGGACTTCCCTCACACGGTGGCTGCCTGCCGTTGTCCTGCCGCAACGTCACGCTCACCCCCGAGAACATCACCGCCTGGCAACGCGAGATCGTCCGCATCGACAAGCGCATCGCCTCGCGGCCGTCGTTGCCACCTCGCCTTCGCCAGCTCCTTGAGAGCCGACGGGCCGAGATCGTCGAGTTCCTGACGGCGAACGGACAGGAGGACGTTCCGGCCTGACCCGCAACGTCCCCGACCTGTCCGAGGCCCTGGTCCGCAAGCACCTCCAGGAGGTGCTGGACATCTGCCGCGAGACCAACAAGCAGCCCAGCGTCCTCATGCTGGCCCGCCGCCTCGACCTGACCAACACCACCTTCCGCCGCCGCTACCCCGACATCGCACGAGAGATCGCTGATCACCGAGCCGCCTCCACCGCCCCTCGCAGCGGTCCGACCGTGCACGACAGACTCGTCGCCCGCAACGCGAAGCTCCGCCGCCGCAACCGTGACCTCAACGCTCAACTCGCCTTCGCAGCAGCCCAGATCAAACACCTCAGCCTTCGCAACGAACGCCTCCAAGAGGCTCTGGAATCGGCCTCCAACGTCACGAGCATCAGCAGTCGGATCAAGAATCGTTGAGCCAAGCAACAAACAGCGCCGATAGCGCTACGCTGCCGTGTCGTGCAGGAGACGCGTCTCGACATTGCTCGGATCCGGGCGGCTCGCGGGGTGATCGACCCGGTTTTTCTCGACACTCCGCTGTACCGCTGCGAGGCGCTGGAGCCCGGCCTCGGGTGCACGGTGAGCATCAAGCTCGAAACGGCGAACCCGGTCCGCAGCTTCAAGGCCCGCGGCACCGAGGTGATCGCGAGCCTGCTCGCCGACCACGGCTCGCGAGCCGTGGTGTGCGCCAGCGCGGGCAACCTTGGCCAAGCCCTCGCCTGGTCCGGTCGCGGCCGGGGGCTCGACGTGACCGTCGTGGCATCCCGCTTTGCGACGGTGGCCAAGCTTGATCGCATCCGCGCGTTGGACGCCAGGCTGGAGCTGGTGGACGGCGACCACGAGCTGGCTCGCGAGCGGGCGGCGGCCATCGCGCGGTACGACGGCATCCGGCTGGTCGAGGACAGTCTGGACATCGAGACCTGCGAAGGCGCGGCGACCATCGGCCTGGAACTGGTGGACACCGCGCCGTCGTTCGACACCGTCCTGATCGCTCTCGGCGGTGGGGCACTGGCCACCGGCGTGGGTCATGTGGTGAAGGCATTGGCACCCGAAGTCGAGGTGATCTGCGTCCAGCCGCTGGGCGCACCGGCGCTGACACTCTCGTGGCGCGCACGGCGTGTCGTCACCACTGACTCGACCGACACCATCGCTGACGGCGTCGCCGGCCGGCGTCCCATCCCGGCCGTCCTGGACGACCTCCTCCTGGTCGCTGACGACGCCGTCCTGGTCCAAGAGGCGTCGATCATCGCCGGTATGCGAATGCTCCTCGACCACGCCGGCCTCGTCGTCGAACCGTCGGCCGCGCTCGGCATCGCAGCGATCCTCGAAGACCGTGACCGCTTCGCCGGCCGACACGTGGTCACCATCGTGTGCGGCAGCAACGTCGACGTAGACGCCTATCACCGCTGGGTCGGTGCGGCTCCCATCCACAGATCTTGACAATTGCTCCAGCAAGAAACGACAGAGAGATGTGCTAAGAGCCCGGGCGCCGCGGGCCAGAGGCCCGGAAACGGTCAACGGTCAGTCCTCAACCACGTTCACAAGCTGGCGTGGCACATCGCCCACCAACCCTTCGGAGTCGTCGCGGGCACGCGTCAGTACAAACATGCCGCATACGCGATCTTCGAAGGGTACGCGGGCACCTCTGCCTCAGGTTTCGCCGACGAGGTCGCCGCCGATCAGACAGTGGCCAAACTGGACTACGTAGAAGACCTCTTCCACGACTGGAACGAGGGCGGCAGGTCCGTCGGCGGCGCGGCCCAGCGGGTCGAGGAAGAGTTCGACCGCATCCGGGCCGAGATCGGAGACCTGCCCGGCGTGGTGTCCAGCCCCACACGCCTGCGAGCCATGCTCAAACACCTGACTCGCACCCTGCACCCCGGAATGCTCAACGACTGCTTCCACCAGGCCGAGACAGCGGTGTGCAACAAGCGCGCGAAGTCCCTTGGACGGCCGCTGTCCATGCTCAGCATGTGCCTTCAGTGCCCCAACTCCCGGAGGTCGGCCGTCCACCTGCCTCGGTTGCTCCATGCCCGCGACCAAGCACGCCAGGACTTCCCCGATCTGGACGCTCTACCGCATCTGCAGCAGATCGCCATCACCGAGCACCTATCCAGCCCGACCCGTCTGATCGCAGAGATCCACGATGAGGGAGACGGCCCCGCATGACCAGTACCAGCACCGCGCAGACCATCTTCGCCCGTCTTGTCCGGGAGCACACGGACCTGACCGACATCGATCGGCGCATCATGCGGGCGTTCGAAGAACTCACGGAAGGGCGCCCGCAGACCACCGACGGAAGCCTGACCGTCGTCAACATCGCGGCAGAGGCGGGATGCCTGGGTGTCAGGGCCGTCCGGGGCGCGGTCGGCGGGAGAGACGAACGAGGCCGCCTTTCACGTCGGGCGGCCGACGTGAAAGGGTTTGGGCGCAGCGAGTCACCCACGAGGAGCTAAGACATGCCCGGTCGTCCGAGCGCGCGTTGACGTTGTAGGCCGTGATCGGCCTGTCATCGCGTGCTGCCCTTGATGTTGCGGCACAGCGAGCCTTCCCCAGCCTGAACCGTCGGTGCAGCTGTCGTGCGCCGGGTGACGGGCCTCGTTGTCGGCAGCCCAAGGGATCCCCGTGCCGTCCACTTCCTCTGCTGTATCCGATTCCAGTCGATCTGTTCCGCCATGTCTGTGGCGGGATCGCGACTTCCGCAGACTCTGGGTGGGTCAGACGGCCTCCCAACTCGGCGAACACACCACTCTGATCGTTCTTCCGCTCTTCGCCGTCCTGACGCTCAACGCCGACGCCGGCGAGTTGGGCGTCCTCCGCGCGGTGGGGCAGGCGCCGCTCCTGTTGCTTTCGCTCTTCGTCGGCGCGTGGGTGGACGGGTGGCGGATCCGCACGGTGTTGGTGGTGGCGGACGCCGTCCGGACCCTGATGCTGTGCGCCGCCGCCGTGGCCGGTCTCCTCGGTTGGCTCGGCCTGCCCGCGCTGCTCCTGGTCGCCTTCGCCGTTGGGGCGCTGTCCGTGTTCTTCGACGTGGCCTATCAGGCGTCTCTCGTGCGGCTGGTACAACGCGATCAGTTGGTGCGAGGTAACAGTGCGCTCGAGGGCAGTCGGTCTGCGGCGCAGATCGGCGGGCCCGCCCTCGGAGGTGCGTTGGTGTCACTGCTGTCGGCGCCGATCGCTGCTGCCTCCAGCGCGGTGTTTTTCGCGCTGTCGTTCCTGTCGGTCCGGCGGATCCGTCGGACCGAATCGCTCCCGGAACGCTCGGAACGTCACCCTCGGGTATGGCGACGGATCCATGAGGGCCTCCGCTTTGTCGTCAGCGATACCTCTCTGCGCACCGTGTGCCTCGCCTCGGCCGCTTTCCAGTTCTCCTTCGCGGCCATGATGACCGTCTATCTGCTCTTCCTGCCGCGGGAACTGCACTTGTCCGGCACCACCGTCGGGCTGGCGCTTGCGGCGGTGGGTCCGGGCGCGCTCCTGGGCTCGCTGCTGGCCGCTCGCTTGCCGCGCCGGTTTGGTTACGGCGCGGTGCTCGTGTCCGCGGCGGCACTCGGCGACGGCGTGTTCGTGTGTGTGCCCGCGCTGCACGGCTCCTCGGCGGTGACGGTTTCCGTGCTGCTGGCGATCAACTTCGTGTTCGGGGCCGGCGGCCAGTTGGTGAACGTCACGGTCATGGCTGTGCGGCAGGCGGTCACTCCGGACGGGATGCAGGGCCGCGCGGCCGCGACGATCACTTTTGTCGGCATGGGGATGGCCCCGCTCGGCTCCCTGCTCGGGGGGCTTCTCGCGATGGAGTGGGGGTTGCGCACCAGCCTCCTGGTGACGGCCGCCGGCATGATGCTGTCCCCAGCAGTGATGACCCTGTCCCCGCTAGCACGCCTGGGACGGGGGCTTCCCGAACGATGAGACACTCGCGTCTGGGACACCTTGACAGATGGCATAACCGTGAACGGCCACCGCTGATAGTCCTGGAGCACCAGCGCCACCTGGTCGAAGAGCTGGTCCCGGTCCAGTTCGCGCACATCGGTACCGTCCCAGCGAACCTGCCCCTCGGACGGCAGGTACAGGCCGGCGAGGAGCTTGCTGAGGGTGGTCTTGCCGCTGCCGTTGACCCCGACCAGAGCCACGGTCTGGCCCCGGCGGATGGTCAGGGACACCGCGTCGAGAGCGGGGGTATCCCGGCCCGGATAGGTGAAGGAGACCCGGTCGAACTCGATCAGCTCGGGCGGGCCCGGCACCGGCCTGCCGCCGGCGGGGATGGCACGCAGCCGCGCCTCGTCCCTGGCCCTGATCAGGTCGGTCATGAACAGCGACTGCTCGTACAGCTGGTGTACATGGGTCACCATGCGGCGCAGCCCCACCGTGCCGTTGGTCAGCGCCAGAGCCGCTGTGGCGCCCGAGGCGAGCGGCATATGGCCATGCGTGAGCAACCAGGCCAGCAGCCCGTACGTGACCGCCGCCGTCAGCCCCGACAGCGCCGATGTCAGCAGATCCATGCCCGCTTCCCGGTGCGCGAGCTGCGTCTGCTCCTCGGCCGCCTCGATGCCCATCCGGTCGAACTGCTCCAGCAGGAAGGGACCCGCACCATGGACGCGCAGCTCGGGCCCGGCCTGCTGGGAGATCAGCAGCCGGCGCAGGGCGCCCTGCTGCCGTACATGCTCGATCCACACCTGGACCGATTCGTAGGTACGGCGGGCGGCCCGGACCGTGCCCCATGCCTTGGGCACCACGACGGCGACCAACAGGGGCAGCAGCGCCGGATGCAGAACGGCGAGCACCCCGCTGACGGCGGTCAGCGCCATCAGGGAGTCGACGACGCCGAGCGTGTGCTGAATGAGCCGACGCGCGGCGGTCTGGCCGTGCTGCCCCGAGTCGAGGATCTTGTGGAACTCCGGTTGCTCCAGATGCGCCATCTCCACCCGGATCACGGGGGTCAGCATCATCAGCGCGGCCAGCCGCTCCACCTTCGGCTCCAGACGGCCGGCGGCGCCGAGACCGACGGCCCGCAGGGTGGCCGCCAGGGCACCCGAGCCGCCGACCCAGAGCAGGGAGGGCAGCGCCTGCGAGATGCGCTCGGCGGTGGGCCCGGCGGTGAACAGACTGATCAGGACCCGGTTGGTGGCCAGCAGCCCGAAGACGGTCGCGGCGGCCTGGCCGAGCTGCGCCAGCGCCACGACGATCAGAGCGGGACGGTCGGCCCGCCGGGCGAGCGAGACGGTGTGGGCGATGAGGCTGGGGACCTGCCGCAGGATCGTCCAGAAGGACGCCTCGAGGCGCGCGCCCTCGTGGACGGTCCACCCCCAGGAGCCCTTGAGCCGGCCGCCGAAGAGAAGCTGTTCAGGCGGCGAGTTCTGGACGTACGGCGCCCGGCCGGAACGGAACGGATTCACGCCGCAGGACCGCCTTCCGCGTCAATCCGACGCATTTGCGGGGTGCGTGCCGGGCGGCCGAACTCGAACACGGGATCTCCGCTGCCGACATGGGCGGGGATGGGAACGGGATGCATGAGTCCTCCTGAGCAGATGGCGAACGGGTGCAGGTGCCCGGACAACGGACCTGATCAAGGGGGTGTAACGGGCCGAGGCGGGCGATCTGGCGGACGGATTTTCGAGAAGTCCGACAGTGTCCGTGCGAGGGCTGCCGCCCACGGTCGTCATGCTGTGTTCGAATCACCCGTCAGGGGCGAAGTCGCCCGATCGGGGGATTGAGTTGCGGTCGTGAAGCAACGCTCCCGGCCCTGTTCACCCGGTACCGGGGGACAAGCCCCGGCGGCACCCCTGGGAGTGTCCGGGGGCGCACTTCGCACCGGCAACGTGTGAGGGGGAGGCCGGTCCGTGACGCTTCGACGACGCCCGCCCGGCGGCGGGGCGAGAACGTCCGGGGCCGGGTCTCACCACCGTGGTGAGGCCCGGCCCCGGACTCGGCCGGCGCGCGGGCCGGTCCGGTGTCAGCGCCGACGGCCCCGCGCCGCCCAGCCGGTCCCGACCCCCGCCACGTGCAGCGCGAGCAGGGCCAGCCCGAGAAGCATCAGACTCGTCGGCGCGAAAAGGGCGTCGACCGAGGTCGCGGTGGCATTGATGATGAAGGCGATGGCGAAGAGTACGGCTGCTGCGAAGCCCAACATCTGTCTACTCCCGGGGTGTCGGAGACCGGCCGACGGCTGAACGCGGTGGCCTTGTCGTCAGGGGCCGGGTTCCCCGGAGCGGCCGGAACACTCCGGTCAGGAGAGCGCCGCCCCCTGCCACAGCAGCAGCGCGACATCGACCCCCGCCACGAGGATCGCGGCCAGGAACGGCACCCTCGGCCGGTGACGCCCCATCAGCGCCCCGCCGACCGCGGCCACCAGCGCCACCCCCATACCGACCCCGCCGACCGTCCCGACCCCGCCGGCCGCGCCCGGCCCACCGAGCGCCAGCAGGACGGTGGCCGCCGTCAGCGGGACCGGCAGCAGCAGCCGTACCGCACGGGGCCCCAACCGCTGCGGCCAGCCACGGACGCCGGTGGCCAGATCCGCCTCGATGTCCGGCAGCACATTGCCGAGATGCGCGCCCACCCCCACCAGGGCGGCCGCGCTGACGATCCACCAGGCCGGCCGCGGCTGACCCGGCAGGCCGAGTGTGACGAAGGCGGGCAGGGCCGCGAACCCGACCGCGTACGGCAGCCAGGACAGCACCGTCGACTTGAGCCGGAGGTTGTACGTCCACGCCGCCGCCACGGCCACCAGGTGGACCGCGCCGGCCGCCACCCCGTACGCGAGGGACAGGGGCACGCACAGTGCCAGCGCGACCACGGCGGCGATCCCGACCGCGCGCGCGTCCACGGCCCCGCCCACCACGGGTTTGGCGGCGCGTCCGACCGCCGTGTCGCGTGCCGCGTCGACGGCGTCATTGCTCCAGCCGACCGACAGCTGCCCCGCGAGGACGGCGGTGGCCGCCAGCGCGCATCCCGCCGCGTCCTGCCCCGCGGCCACCGCGAGGCCGAGGACCAGCAGCGTCACCGCGACCGTCGGCCCCGGGTGACATGCCCTCAGCAGGGCCGCCGACCACCGCAGCCACCGCCCCGCCGCCCGTTGCGGCGCGGCCCGGTCGGCGGCCTGGTCGGCGGTCCCTGCGCGGTCGGCGATCCGGGCCCCGTCGGTAGCGTCCACCCGCCCATGGTAGGCGGCGCCCCCGCACCGCGCGGGTGTGTCACGGCCGTACCCGTCCGGGTGGCGATCCGGGCGGCCCGGAAGGCCGCCCCGCCACAGTCGCCCGGGGCCGTACAGGCGACTTCGCGTGTGGCGGGCCGGTGCCGGGGCAGGGATTGCACGTCCATCGCCCCCGACCTCGGACCGCAGATGACACGCATCGCAGCCGTCCATGGAGTCCTGGCTCCGTATCAGCACAGCCAACACGAGATCACCGACATGGTCGCGAAGACGTGTCTGCCGGAAGGCGCCGACCGTCGCGTCCTCGACCGGATGCACCGCGGCGCGCGGGTGACCACGCGCCATACGGCCCTGCCGCTCGACGAGTACGGCGACCTCAAGGACTTCGGCGCGGTCAACGACGCCTTCATCGCCGGGGCCGTACCGCTCGGCGCCGAGGCCGTCGGCGGAGCCCTTGACGCCGCGGGTCTGTCCCCGCGCGATGTCGACCTGCTGATGTTCACCTCGGTGACGGGCATCGCCGCGCCGTCCGTCGACGCCCGCCTCGTGGGGCGGCTCGGTCTGCGCCCCGATGTCAGAAGAGTGCCGATGTTCGGGCTGGGCTGCGTCGCGGGAGCGGCGGGAATCGCCCGGCTGCACGACTATCTCCTGGGGCGGCCCGACGACGTGGCCGTCCTTCTCTCCGTCGAGCTGTGCTCGCTCACCTTCCAGCGCGACGACGTCTCGCCGGCCAATCTCGTCGCCACCGCCCTCTTCGGCGACGGGGCCGGCGCCGTCGTCGCCTGCGGGGCCCGGCGCCGGACGGACGGCCCCGTCGTCGTCGACACGCGCAGCCATCTCTACCCGGACACCGAGGAGGTGATGGGGTGGGACATCTCCGGCTCCGGCTTCCGCATCGTCCTGGACGCGAGCGTCCCGGACCTCGTACGCAAGAACCTCGGAGCGGACGTGGACGGTTTCCTCGCCGACCACGGCCTCGTACGTGCGGACATCACCGGGTGGGTGTGCCACCCCGGCGGGCCGAAGGTCCTGGAAGCCGTCGAGGAGGTCCTCGAACTGCCCGACGGAGCTCTCGACGTCACCTGGGACTCGCTGGCCGCCGTCGGGAACCTGTCCTCGTCCTCCGTCCTGCACGTTCTGCGGGACACCCTGGCCGAGCGGCGGCCGCCGGCCGGCACCCCGGGACTGCTGCTCGCCATGGGACCCGGTTTCTGCTCCGAGCTCGTGCTGATCCGCTGGTAGCGGGGGACGGGGAGTCATGATCTGGTACACCGTGCTGGTGCTGGCCGTCGGCGCCGAACGGGTCGCCGAACTGGTCGTCGCCCGGCGCAACGCGCGATGGAGTCTGGAGCGCGGCGCCGTCGAGCGGGGGCAGGGCCACTATCCGACGATGGTCGTCCTGCACACCGCCCTGCTGCTGGGCTGTCTGCTGGAGGTGTGGCTGGCCGACCGGCCCTTCGATCCGGCACTTGGTTGGCCGATGTTCGCCGTCGCGGCGGCCGCGCAGGTGCTGCGCTGGTGGTGCATCCGCACCCTGGGGCCGCGCTGGAACACCCGGGTGCTGGTCGTGCCCGGCCTCCCGCTGGTCAGCGGCGGGCCGTACCGTCTGATGCGGCACCCCAACTACGTGGCGGTGGTGGCCGAGGGCCTCGCGCTGCCGCTCGTGCACGGCGCCTGGCTGACCGCGCTCCTGTTCACCGGGTGCAACGCGGCGCTGCTGACGGTCCGGATACGGTGTGAGAACCGCGCGCTCGCCATGGACGCGGCGGGCGCCGCCACGTGATCGACCTGCTGGTCGTGGGCGGCGGCCCCGCCGGTCTCGCCACGGCCGTCCACGCCACGCTGGCCGGCCTGGAAGCGGTGGTGATCGAACCGCGCACCACCCCGGTGGACAAGGCGTGCGGCGAGGGCGTGATGCCGAGCGGCGTGCGCGCGCTGTCCGCCCTCGGCCTCGGCCTCCCTCCGGGCCACCCGCTGCGCGGCATCCGCTACGTGTGCGGCCCGCGTCGCGCCGAGGCGCCGTTCGACGACGGCCCCGGGCTCGGCATACGCCGTACGGAGCTGCACGCGGCGCTGGCCCGGCGGGCGGGGGAGACCGGCGTCAGGATCGTCACCGGCCGGGTCGGCGAGGTGACGCAGAACGCGGACTCGGTGACGGCGGGCGGCCTGCGGGCCCGCTGGCTGGTGGCCGCAGACGGGCTGCACTCACCCGTACGGCACCAGCTGGGCCTGGACCTGCCCGACCGCAGGCCCCGGCGCTACGGTCAGCGGCGGCACTACCGCGTGAAGCCGTGGACGGACTTCGTCGAGGTGCACTGGTCGGCGGCGGGCGAGGCGTATGTGACGCCGGTCGCCGACGACCTGGTGGGGGTGGCCGTGCTGAGCACCGTCAAGCGCGGCTACGACGACCATCTGGCCGGCTTTCCGCAGCTGCTCGACCGGCTGACGGGCCCGCCCGCGAGCACCGTACGCGGCGCGGGACCGCTGCGGCAGCGCGTGCGCCGCCGCGGCACCGGCCGCGTGCTGCTGGTGGGTGACGCGGCGGGCTATGTGGACGCCCTCACCGGCGAGGGCGTCGCGCTCGCGCTGGCGTCGGCGGAGGCGGCCGTACGGTGCCTGCGGGCGGGGCGGCCGCAGGACTACGAGGGCGAGTGGCGGAAGCTGTCCCGGCGCCACCGGCTGCTGACGGAAGCCCTGGTACGGGCCGGCGGCCACCCGGCGGGCGCCCGCCTGATCGTCCCGGCGGCGGCCCGGATGCCCGCGCTCTTCGCGGCGGCGGTACGCGCCCTGCAGTGACGGGCCGCCCGTGCCTGCGGCGCCCGTCACGCGTCCGTCGCCCGCCCCACCGGTCACGGTGAGAAGCGGGCCTCCGCCTCCGTCGACGGTGTCATCGCGCTGACCTGGTCCGGCAGCACATGGGCGATGTAGTCCTCGATCGTCGTCTCCAGGCCGACGTCCTTGCCCGCCTTCTCCGACAGGTACCACCGGTGTTCCAGCACCTCGTGGTAGATCTGCGCCGCGTCCATGTCACCGCGCATCGCCAGTGGTACGGCCCGTACGGTCGGCCGGAAGACATCGCGGACCCAGCGGTGGGCCAGTACCTCGGGGCGGGCCCCCAGCGGGTCGCCCGGCGCGTAGTCCTCCTCGCCGGCCATCCAGCTCTCCAGGTCGTTGAGCAGTCGGCGTGCCTGGTTCTCCTCGGCGTCCAGACCGGTCAGCCGCAGCAGCTGCCGCTGGTGGTGGCCCGCGTCCACCACCTTCGGCAGGAAGGTCACCGTGTCGCCGACGGGGGAACGCGCGATCTGCATCTCCGCCACGTCGAAGCCGAGCTCGTTGAGCCGCCGGATGCGGCGGTCGATGTAGTGGCGCTTGTCCACCGGGTACACCGACTCGCGTGTCACCTCGTGCCAGAGGTCCTCGTAGCGCCGCACGATCGCCGCGCCGAAGGGCACGGGGTCGACGGACGGATGGAGCGAACCCGAGGCCTCCAGGTCCATGAGCTCCCCGGCGATGTTCATCCGGGCCAGTTCGATGTCGTACTCCCGCTGCCCCCGGCTCAGGCTCTGCTGGATCTGTCCGGTCTCGGCGTCCACCAGGTACGCGGCGTACGCTCCCGCGTCCCGCCGGAACAGCGCGTTGGAGAGCGAGCAGTCGCCCCAGGCGAAACCGGCGAGGTGCAGGCGTACGAGCAGGACGGCCAGCGCGTCCATCAGCCGCTTCACGGTGGTGGGGCGCATCGTCGACTCGAACATCGAGCGGTACGGCAGCGACCCCTTGAGGTGGCGGGTGATCAGTGCCGACTCCAGGGGCTCGCCGTCCGGGCCCACGCGCCCGGTGACGACCGCCACCGGGTCCACGGCGGGGATGCCGAGCCGGTGCAGATCGCGCAGCAGCCCGAACTCGCGCACCGCCGCGCGCTCGGTTATCTCCTTGACCGCCATCACCTCGGGCCCGGCGGACGCGAAACGCACCACATGGCGTGAGATACCGCGCGGGAGCGCGACCAGGTGCTCGTCCGGCCACCGGTCGAGCTGGGTGTGCCAGGGCAGGTCCAGCAGCAGGGCCGGCTGCTCCGGATTGGTCGCGCTGATCTGCAGCGCCATCGTGCCTCCCACGGCGGTCGTCGGGCCGGACCCGGACCCGGACCCGCCTAGAACAGTGTGCCGGGTGGCGAAAGTGCGCCCGAGGGCAGGCGGGTGGTGAACACGCGTGCACCCCGCCGGTCCGTAGGGGTGCACAAGCGTTTACCCTGAGGGTGAACAGCTGTGCACCCGGTCGCGCCACGGCTGTTCCGCCAGGTCCGCCGCCGTCCGCCGCGCCCCGACCGTTACGGAGAGAGATGTCCGGACCGATATCCGAGCCCGTCGAGTCACCGCACCCCGCACCGCACCCCGCACCGCACCCCCGGTTCCTGGTCGCCGTCCTCGCCTTCTGCGGTGTGGTCGTGGCGGTCATGCAGACCCTCGTCGTACCGCTCCTGCCACACATCCCGGCCCTCACGGGCGCCACCCCGACCGCCGCGAGCTGGCTGGTCACGATCACCCTGCTGACCGGCGCCATCTGCACCCCCGTGCTCGGGCGGGTCGGCGACATGTACGGCAAGCGGCAGGTCCTGCTGGCCTCGCTCGGGGTCCTGGTCGCCGGTTCCGTGCTGTGTGCCGTCAGCTCCCACATCGCCGTGCTCATCGCGGGCCGCGCGCTCCAGGGCGCCGCGCTCGCCGTCGTACCGCTGGGCATCAGCATCATGCGCGACGAGCTGGCGCCCGAGCGGGTGCTGCCCTCCGTGGCGCTGATGAGCTCGACGCTCGGCATCGGCGCGGCTGTCGGACTGCCCGTCGCCGCCCTCGTCGTCGAGCACTACGACTGGCACACGATGTTCTGGGCGTCCGCCGGGCTCGGACTGCTCGACATGCTGCTCGTGCTGCTCTGCGTCCCCGAATCACCGCGGCGCACGCGCGGCCGCTTCGACGCGGTGGGCGCGCTCGGTCTGTCGGCGGCGCTGGTCAGCCTGTTGCTGGCGGTGACGCAGGGCGGGCAGTGGGGCTGGACGTCCACGCGCACCCTCGGACTGCTCGTGCTCGCCGTGCTGATCGGACTGGTGTGGGGGCGCTACGAGCTGCGCGCGACCACCCCGATGGTCGATCTGCGGGTGTCCGCGCGGCCCGCCGTACTCCTGACGAACATCGCCGCCCTGCTGATCGGCTTCGCCTTCTACGCCAACTCCCTGTCCACCGCGCAGATGGTGCAGGAGCCCCGGAGCACCGGATACGGCCTCGGCGCCTCCATCGTCGTCAGCGGACTCTGCCTGCTGCCCGGCGGTCTCGCGATGGTCGCCCTGTCGCCGGTGTCCGCCAGGATCTCGGCCACGTACGGCCCCAAGACCGCGCTGGCCCTCGCCTCGGCCATCCTCGCCGTCGGGTATGTGGTGCGCTTCTTCACCAGCCATCAGCTCTGGACGATCATCCTCGGCGCCACCGTCGTCGCCGCGGGCACCGCCATCGCCTACTCCGCGCTGCCCGCGCTCGTGATGCGCGCCGTGCCGGTCAGCGAGACGGGCGCGGCCAACGGCCTGAACACGCTGATGCGCTCGGTCGGGCAGGCGTTCTGCAGCGCCGCCGTCGCGGCCGTCCTCGCCAATGTCACCTTCCAGGCCGGCGGCCGTACCGCGCCCACCCTCCACGCGTATCTGCTGGTCTTCCTCATCGCGGCCGGTGCGGCGCTGCTGGCCCTGGCCGTCACGCTGTGTCTGCCGCGTCAGCGGGCCGGGGCCGCCGGTAGCGTCGGGGGGAAGCTGACCACGGACGAGGGGCGGCGTCCACCGACGTCGCTCGCCCAGGAGGGCGCATGAACGGACAAGCCACCGATGGCAGAACCGGCACCGGGGCCGGTGCGAAGGCCGCCGCCGATGGCGGAACCGGCACCCGGGCGGATACCGCGGCTGACGCGCGGACCGGCGCCGGTGCCGATGCCGGGACGGGCCGGGACGCGATCGTGCGCGCCGCGCGGCGGGCGTTCGCCTTCCGCCCGTACGCCGAAGTGACCATGCGGGGCATAGCGGCCGACGCGGGGGTGAGTGCCTCGCTCATCGTCAAGTACTTCGGCACCAAGGAAGGGCTGTTCAACACCATCGCCGACTTCGGCCCGGCGGCCGACCAGCTCTTCGCGGCGCCCCTGGACACGCTCGGCCGGCATCTCGTGCTGACCCTGGTGGGCAGTCGCCGCGACCAGCGGGGCGACCCGCTGCTGCGCGTCGTGTTCTCGCTGGGCAACGACGACGAGCGCACCCTGCTGCGGGAACGCTTCGGCGAACAGATCACCCAGCGGCTGACCGGGCTGCTGTCCGGCCGCGACCGCGAGCTGCGGGCCGAGCTGATCGCCGGCCAGCTCCTCGGCCTGGGCGCCACGCTGAGCCTGCACCGCGCGGGCGCCGGCGCCCGCGCCACCCCCGAGCGGCTGGCGG
This sequence comes from Streptomyces sp. NPDC051569, assembly GCF_044454085.1. Classification (NCBI taxonomy): domain Bacteria; kingdom Bacillati; phylum Actinomycetota; class Actinomycetes; order Kitasatosporales; family Streptomycetaceae; genus Streptomyces; species Streptomyces sp. NPDC051569. Next base: position 31,823 of record NZ_JBITDJ010000031.1, on the reverse strand, counting down.
ACCTCTACGCGCCCGCGCTGCAGCGCCTGGTCACCGGCTGACGGGCCCGCCGGGTGCACGGCGGGCGGTGGTCAACGGCGCAGCAGCAGCTCGGTGTTGCGGTCGGTGGACGCGCCCGCCGGTTTCGCCGTGGAGCCCGGCGCGTTGGCCGCCAGCTCCCGGTAGAGCGCGGCGAGACCGGTCTGCGAGAGATCCCCGAAGTCGGTACGGTGCGGCGCGGCCGACTCGATCAGGGTGGTGAAGAGCGAGAGGGTGCCGTCCCCGTTGTCGGCGACCTCGATGACCCGGGCGAGCTGCGGGAAGTCGATGTGCGAGGCGGTGGATATCTCCCAGAAGGTGCCGTGCGGCAGGATCGCGTTGCGGTGGCTGTGCCCGTTCACCCAGGCCAGCACAGATCGGTGCTTCCGGAGCAGCGCGACGACCTCGTCGCCGTTGTGCCGGGCCTCGCCGGGCCGCCGGGGGTCGGGTGTGGTGTTGGTCATCGTCCAGCTGTTGTGGTGGCTGAAGACGACGACGTATCCGTCCCGGTGCTCGTCGAGCGTCCGCTTCAGCCAGTTCAGCTGGGTGGTGTCGAGTGAGCCGGTGAAGTGGCCCGCGCGGTCGGTGGTGTCGAGGCTGATGCCGGTGACGTTCCCGCCCATGGGGAAGGTGTAGTAGAGCGTGTCGCTGTCGAGATTGGCCGTGGTGTAGCCGTGGCCCGCCGGGCCGGCGCCCGCCCGCGCCGGGTCGAGATGGGCGGTCAGGTACTCGCGCGGGCCGAACGGCGCCCGGCCCGGGTCGGGCGTGACGGAGCGCATCGCGCGCTTCGAGTGGCGCAGCAGATCGACCAGTTCACCCCCGGCGGGGTCGCCGCCCTGCGAGAGGACCTCCGTCAGCTTCTTCGCGTCGGCGTCGGGTACGCCGTACAGCTTCCGTCCCCCGACGGCGAACTCCGCGAGGAAACCGGACCGGTCGGCGATGGCACCACTGGCCAGGCTGTCGTGGTTGCCGACGGTCGAGTACCACGGGATCCGCAGCCCCGGGCTGTTCACGGAGCGGATCGCGGCCGCCAGGAATCCGTCGACGCGCGGATAGCCGTACTGCTTGTCGGTGTCGCGGAGGGCGTCCTCGGGGTGCCAGAACAGCCGCTCCCCGGAGTTCTGCACACCCTCGTACCGCAGGCCGTCCCCGGTGTTGGGGGAGATCCGGCCGCCGCTCATCACGGTCAGGAACCAGTCCAGTTCCGTCCGGGAGTTGTTGTCGGTGTTGTCGCCCGTCGTGACGGCGAAGGACAGCGGCGCCCCGGTCGCGGGCCCGGCCGTCAGCGCGTTGATCCGCTCGATCAGTGACACCGCCCCCGGCACGGTGAGCGCCTCCTGCGGCCGCCACGCCGAGACTCCCTGGGAGCGCAGGTACTCGGTGCGCACCGGGTGCTGGACGTCCACCAGGTGCAGGTCGGTCAGCTGTACGAAGGAGCTGAGCACCGTGCGCCGACCCGCCCGGCCGGACCGGGGTGCGGCGAGCTGGTCCCGTACGACCCTGGGCCAGCCGGGACCGTCGCCGAGCCGCCGGAAGGCGGCGGACGGACCGCGCGGTGTGGCGACCGTGTCCAGTGTCGTACGGGCCGTGGCGGTGCCGGTGCCGGGCGCACCGGCACCGGAGCCCGTACCGGGGGCGGCGGCCGCCGCCCGGTCGCCGCTGCCCGCGCCGAGCGCCAGCCCGATACCCGCCGAAACGCCGACCGCTCCGGTCGTGGCGATGAAGGTACGGCGGTTGACGGCGGTGGCCACGGAGCGTATGCGTGTCATGGTGCGGTCTCCCTGAGTGCGAACGCATCAGCAAGTGCGCCGGGGACGGCCGCCTTGCTCCCCTTCGATGGTCCGTACCGGGCGTGGCCCCCGTATGAACGGGGTTTCAACGGCCGGCTTCCATCCGCACACAGGGATCACCCGCCTCCACGAAGCGTCGCCGGAACCTTGGGCGGTAGCCCCGTGACCGTCACTCAGCGTTCACCGGGTGGGGAAGGAGACGCGGTGTCGCCCGGACCGGTCCCGGGCGCGGCAGGGCGTCGGCGGTCTCGCGGAAATCGGTGTGCATACGTCGGCGGGCAGGGGGCAGACGCAGTTCTGAACGAGCCCGCGGCCCTTCCCCCCCCGGCCGCAGGAGCTCCGCGGCCCCACCGGCACACCCCCCCCGGCCGGTGGGGCCGCCCCTTTTTCCTGCTCGCCCGTGCCTGCGTCAGCCCGCGTCAGTTCTCGGCGATGAACCGACGCGCCAGTCGGTCGCCCGTCCTGACCGCGCCGCCGTGGTCCTCGATGGGGGAGACCTCGGAGTCCTTGAACAGGATGTACGTCACGTCCGAGGCGGCGCCCCCGCCCTCGGGATCCGCCGTGATGCCCAGTCCGCGCGCCGTGGCGTACGACGCCTCGCCGATGATCCCGGCCGGGCCGATGTCGCCGACGACTCCGTACTGGACGCGGTTGCCATGGATGACGGCCGCTACTGTCCCGCCGTGGATGCCCGCCGTGGTGTGGTCCCAGACCGAGCTCGGCGCCGGCACGACGATGAACGGCAGTTTCTCCGCGTTCAGCGCTCGCCCGTCGGACTGGGTGAAAGCTGTCTGGTTCTGGAACCAGCGGTCGGTCGCCGGGTTGCACCGCGCGGTTTCCTGTCCGTCGCAGTCGATGTCCAGGTCGGCCTTCCAGAACACGGCGCCCTTCGCGTCGCAGACCGGGACCGACGCCGGGGCGTCGTCGTCGCTCCGGTACATGCCGTTCGAGAGCTGTGCGCAGTCCTTGACCTTGGCCAGCAGAGCCGCCGCGCTCACCGAACCCTCCTGGGCGGAAGCCCCGCGTGCGGCCGGCGCCCCGGCGGCGGGCGCCCCCGCCGCGCCAGGGGGGAGGGGCGGCGGGCCGGCCGCGAGCGTCTCGCCGGGCAGGGGGAGGGCGGGCAGCACCGGGTTGGGAAATGCCGCGGCGGCCAGCAGCGCCGTGCCGACGGTGACGAAGACGGGGGTGCGAAGGCGCACGGAAGGATCCCTTTCCTGGGCGGCGAAGGAGCTAGGAGGTGTCCTCGCTAGCGACCGGGCTGAGTCGGACGGCGATCCGTCCGTATGAGCCCGTTCAGCCGCTCCAGGAAGATCCGTTGCCCGGCCACCAGCGGTTCCGCCGCGTCCTCCAGCGGGAACCAGTTGACCCGGTCCAGTTCGGGGAACTCGCGCTGGACCCCCGAGCCCTTCGGCCACTCCATGGTGAAAGTCCCGGGCACGGCCCGCGCGGGATCCAGATCGGCTTCTACGGCCCAGACGGTGACCGTCTTGCCGCCCCGCTGGAGCGATTCGCCGAGCGGCGTCCACGGCCCCCCGGGCGCCGGCAGGCCCAGCTCTTCCTGGAACTCACGGCGTGCGGCGGCTTCCGGCCGCTCCTCGGAGCCGTACTCCCCTTTGGGGATCGACCAGGCGGCGCGGTGGCGGCCCGACCAGAACGGCCCGCCCATGTGTCCGAGCAGCACGTCGGCACCGGTGTCCGTGACCCGGTACAGGAGGAGCCCCGCGCTGCGCTTGCCCGACATGCCGCTGAGTCTGTGCAGAAGTCGTTAATATCGCCATTCATGGCAGTTTTAACGGTCTGATCGTATGAATAATTAAGCCGATCGGGTTGCCCGGGTCACCCGGGCCGTCCGCACGACGCATGGGCCCGGCCTCGATACGAGGCCGGGCCCTGCGCTCCATGCGGTTCGCGGACCCCGGACGGCGGCCGACGGGCCGCCGGTCGCGGACTACGGGTCGCGGACTACGGGTCGCGGACTACGGGTGGCGGACTACGGGAAGGAGGTCACGTTCGACGGGACCGTGGAGGTGCCCGAGGTGGGTGAGCCGGTGTTGTTGATCACGTGGTTGTACTGGCCCATCCCGCCGAGGGACACGACCAGCAGGTCGTGGAACTTCACCCCCGACTTGACCGGTACCTCGAAGCCGTGGTCCTGCTGGATCGTCGGGTCCGAGGTGAAGTTGCAGTAGCTGCCCAGACCCCAGCCCTCGTGGGTGTTGACGGAGTCGTCGACCTTGTACGCGGCGAATCCCTTGACGGAGCCGTTCTGGACCGACGCCTGGTTCGGTGCGTCGTACGCCTTCTCGTTCTGGAAGAAGATCGTCTTGCCGTTCTCACCGGACCACTGCACGTCGTACTTGTTGAAGTGTTCGACGAAGAGGCCGGTGGCCAGCACATTGGCACCATTGACCTTCAGACCGTAGTCGGCCCGGTTGGTGTCCCAGCCGATACCGGCCCCGTGGTCCGCGCGCCACAGCCAGGTGTGGTCGATGATGGTGTCCTTGCTGTTGATCACCATGCTGGTGGTGGCCTTGCCGGCGCCCGCGCCGCCGATCCGGACGAAGACGTCCTGGACCGTGGTCGGGTTGGCGGCGTGGCTCGCGGTCGCTCCCGAGGGACCGACCTCCAGCAGGGTGTTGGAGTTCACGGTGCCGGCGTCGATCAGGAATCCGGCGAGCTTCACCCCGTCCACGTCGGAGACCTTCATCGCGGTGACGCCGTTGTCCGGGACGATCGTGGCGAGGCCCAGGCCGAGGACGACCGTGTTCGCACGGGTCACGTTGATCGACTGGTCGACGTGGTAAATGCCCGGTGTGAACAGCAGGTTGAGCCCCTGCGCCAGAGCCGCGTTGATGGTCGACGCGGTCGCGCCCGGCTTGACGACGTAGAACTGGTCCAGCGAGATGGAGTCGCCCTGCGGTGCGCCGTTGCCCCAGCTGGTGCCGCGCGCGTTGGTGCGCTTGGCGGGCACGAACACCTTGTAGTTGGCGCCGTCCAGGTAGAGGAACGGCTTCTCCCGCGAGACCGGGGTGGTGTCGAGCGTGGTGTACGGCTGGGCCGGGAAGCCCTGCGCCGGAGCACCCTGCACACCTGAGAACACCATGTTCCAGACGCCGTTGGTCCAGCCGCCCACCGAGCTGTCGCGGGTGTACCACTGCTGCTGGGAGTACGGCCCCACGGTGCCGTCGATCTTGCTGTCGGCGATGTACCCGCCACTGGCCCAGCCGTAGCCGTTGGGCGCCAGGTTGAGCCCGCCCTTGACGTGCATGCGACGGAACGGCGCGGCCTGCGCGACGGCCCACCGGTCGGTGCCGCTCACCGGGTTGAGCGCCAGGTTCTCGGCGGAGCGCCAGAAGTTCTGGGTGGCGTTTCCGTTGAACCAGCCCGCGTCCACGGTCACATCACCGTTGAACGTGGTGTCGTCGGGCGAGAGACCGAGACCCGAGATCGAGGTGTAGAAGCCGAGGTTGGCATTGATGTTGTTGTACGTGCCCGGCTTGAACAGGAGCTGGTAGCGGCCGGAGCCGAACTGGGCCGACTCCTGCTGCCGGAAGATCGTGTCCAGGGTGCCCTGGATGTTGGGCGTCGACGGGTCGAAGACCAGCACGTTGGGACCGAGGTCGCCACCGCCCTGGATCGGACCGCTGCCGCCGCCCGTGGTGCCGCCGTAGACCTGGAACTCCCAGAGCGAGTAGCCGTACTGGGTGGCCCGGGTCGTGCCCGTCAGCCGGACGTAGCGTGCGCTGCCCGAGACGTTGAGTGTCTCGTTGCCGCCGGGGCCCGTCGTGGTGGAGTACGCGGACGTCCAGCTGGTGCCGTTGGTGGAGAACTCGATCTTGTACGCCTTCGCGTACGCCGCTTCCCAGCGCAGGACGATCTGGCTGACCGCCTGGGTCGAGCCGAGGTCGACCTGGATCCACTGCGGGTCGGACGCGGCGCTCGACCAGCGCGTCCCGTTGTCACCGTCGACCGCGCCGGTGGCGGGGGTGCCGACGTTCTCCTGGCTGGAGGCGGTGACCGGCTTGCCCTGGGAGAGCAGGGTGGGTGCGGCCTGAGCTGTGGTGCTGGGGATGAGCAGCAGCAGGGAGGCGATCAGAGTGGCCGCGACCGAAGCGGCCAGTCCTCGCCGGCGGGCCGGCGAGGATCTCCTGAACGTCCGTGAAGCGAGCGGAGGAGCGTGCATGGGCAGGTCTCCTGAGTCATCAGACAGCGGGCAGGCGGAGCGGGAAAGAAACCGGAGAGCGCTCTCTCGGCAGGGCAGATGCTTCTCCCGTGTTTCGTACGCGTCAAGACTTGTGCACGAGTCGGGCGTTCGCCGTTCGACGGCGAACAACAAATAATCGACGCGACGCGGCTTTCGTCCTGATATGTCCGGCCTCTTGGGTAAGGATCGCTTCAGGATTCACTTCAGGATTCGACGGCGAACGCGAGAGGTGGAGCGCCGCTGCACGGGCGGGGTATCAGCGCTAACGCTATTATGTTAGCGTTGCTCCAACGGGTGCGGAGAGCGCCCTCACCGGAACGGAGCAAGGGCATGACGCCGAGCAGCACGGAGAACACGACCGCCGGACGCCGGGTCGCCATCGTCACGGGCGGCTCCCGGGGCATCGGCCGGCAGAGCGCCGAACGGCTGGCGGCCGACGGATTCGCGGTGGTCGTCGTCTACGCGGGGAACAAGGCGGAGGCCGACGCCGCCGTCGAGGCCATCAGCGCCGCCGGAGGCCAGGCCATCGCGGCCCAGGCGGACGTGGCCGACGAGACGGCCGTCGCCGCCGTCTTCGACACCGCCACGGAGACGTACGGCGGAGTCGACGTGGTCGTCCACGCCGCGGGCACCATGACCCTCGCGCCGCTGGTCGACACCGACCTGGACGCCCTCGACCGGATGCACCGCACCAACATCCGCGGCACCTTCGTCGTCGACCAGCAGGCTGCCCGCCGGCTCCGCGACGGCGGCGCCATCATCAACTTCTCCTCCTCCGTGCTCGCCCTCGCCCTCCCCGGCTATTCCGCCTACGCCGCCACCAAGGGCGCGGTCGAGGCGATGACCCTGATCCTGGCCCGTGAGATGCGCGGACGGGACATCACCGTGAACGCGGTGGCACCGGGGCCGACCGCCACCGCCCTGTTCCTGGACGGCAAGGACGAGGAGACCATCGCCCGGATGGCGGCCCAGCCGCCGCTGGAGCGCCTGGGTACCCCGGAGGACATCGCCGAGGTCGTCGCCTTCCTGGCCGGTCCCGCGCGCTGGGTCAACGGTCAGATCCTGCGGATCAACGGCGGCATCATCTGACCGCCGGGGCCCGGCGTACCGTTCCCGGCACCGCCGCGCCGGCGTGCCGTCGCCGGGGCCCCGCGTGCTGTCACCGGAGCCGGCCGAGCCCGCGGTTACGAGGAGGCCGCGGCCCCCGGCGCGTCCGACACCCGCTCCAGCCATTCGGTCAGCAGCGCGCCCTCGGCCGCGCTCAGCGCCGTCGTCGGCGACCGCCGCAGCAGCGCCCCCAGACGGGCCGCGGCCGCCGGAGTCTCCTCGCCGGGACCGCCGGACGTCACCGTGTCGACCGCCCCGGCCGTGCCGTACATCGCCTCTGGGGTGAAGACCGCCGCGTGCACCGCGTCCCGCACCCGCCGTGACACGTCGCCGTCGCCCGCGGCGGCCGGGCGGGCGGCGAGCGTCAGCGCCACGCCGATATTGGCCGCCATGACCATCTGGGCGGCGAGGTCGGGGGAGATCCGCAGCTTTCCCCGCGCCGCCGCCCGCTCCAGATCGCGGGTGAGGATCTGATGGGACTCCACGGCCGAGGCGGGCGGCTTGCGCATCGCCGGCGAGTTCATCAGCCGGTACAGATTCCGATTCGCCACCGCGAACGCGACGTGACTGTCCCAGCCCTCGCGCAGATCCTCGATCGGGTCGGCCCCCGGCTCGTGCGACCGCTTGGTCTCCAGATAGGTGTCGAAGCCGCGGTCCACGACAGCGGAGAGCAGCCCTTCCTTGTCGCCGAACTGCCGGTAGAGCGCCGGCGCGCCGACCTGAGCGCCCTCGCAGACCGCCCGCGTGGAGATGTCGCCGTTCGGCGACTTCGCCAGCAGATCGGCGGCCACCTCCAGAATGCGCGCGCGCGTGGTCATGGAAGGATGCTATCAACCGGGCCGTAGCGTTGCTATCGCGTACGCGTGCACAGCGGTACGGCCCTGGCGTCCTCCTACGGCGCCGGTCGCTTCCCGAGGCGCCGGCGCTCCTCCACGGACCCGGCGGTCGGCGCGCCTCCAGGGCCCCCGGTCAGAGCGGCTTCCACAGATGGTCGTCCGTGCCGTTGTCGGTGAATTGCACGACCTGGGCGCTGTCGGCGGTGGACATCCCGTCGACGCCCAGTACCTTGCCGCTGTGCTTGTTGCGGACGCGGTACCAGCCGTCGCCGCTGTCCACCAGCTGCCACAGATGGTCATCGGTGCCGTTGTCGGTGAATTGCACGACCTGGGCGCTGTCGGCGGTGGACATCCCGTCGACCCCCAGTACCTTGCCGCTGTTCCCGTTCCGGATCAGGTACCAGCCGCCGCCCGCGTCGGCCAGCTGCCAGGCGTGGTCGGCCGTACCCGTGCTGGTGAACTGCACCACCCGCGCGCTGTCGGCCAGAGACATCCCGTCCACGGCCAGCACCTTCCCGCTGTGCTTGTTCTGGATACGGCGGTACGGGGGCTCCGGTGTCCACGGCCGGCCACCGGGGTCCGCGGTCGGGAAGGCGGTGATCCGGAGCCGCGCCGCGCCCATCGGGATCAGCGTCACCCGCTCCAGCGCGGCGGTGCTGCGGGCGGGGCCGTCCTGGAGGGGAGCGACCACCTGCTGGTCATCCGCGATCCATTCCGGGATGCGGCGCGCCGGTACGGTGATCCGGACCGGGCTGCCCTCCTGGGTGAAGGGATCGGCGGTCAGCGGTCCGGTGTCCGCCGAGAATTCCAGATCCGCCGCCGGGTCGGGGGCGAGACCGTAGTTCCACGGCCCGGCCGGGTGTACGGCGAGCTCGGGGAAGTCGTCGGTCCCCGCGTACCGCTCGTAGCGCTCCCCGATCCGCAAGGAGTAGGTCAGCGGGCCGTGGTCGATGCTGACGGCGCGGTGGTCGGCGTCCCACGTCAGTACGGTGGTGCGCTGGGGCAGCCGCAGGGTCACCCGGTCCCCGTCGTTCCAGACGCGGTCGACCGTGGCGAAGGAGGGGCCGGCCGGGGCGGCCGCCCGCTCTCCGTTGACCGCCAGCTCCGGCCCGGAGCACCAGCCGGGGATCCGCAGATACAGCGGGAACCGGAGCGCACGCGGCGTCGAGACGGTGAGGGTCACCGTCTCCTTGAAGGGATAGTCGGTGTCCTCGGTGACGGTGATCTCCGTACCGTCGGCGACTTTCGCGCGCACCTGGCTCGCCGCGTACATCGCGGCCGCCAGCCCGTTGTCGGGGGTGGCGAGCCACAGTTCCCCGGTGAAGTACGGCCAGCCCATGCCGTAGTTGTGCGGACAGCAGCGGTACTGGTCGACCCCCGGCTGGAACGACTGCATGGCGAAGCCGTTCTGGAACTGCCCTTGCGTCTTGGGGGTGTTGTCGAGGTCGACGCTGTTCGCGGCGGTGATGTAGTGGACGCCTCTGCCGCCCGGATCGGTGGCGGCCGGCAGCATGTTGAAGGCCAGTTCCTCGCAGCGGTCGGCCCATACCGGATCGCCGGTGATGCGCGTGAGCAGTTCATGGCTGGCCATGAACTCGACGATGCCGCAGGTCTCGAAGCCCTGCCGGGGCCCGCCGAAGCCGGGGCGGGCGTTCTCGTCCCCGGCGAAACCACCGCCGGGGAACTGCCCGTACGCGCCCATGACGCTCGCGTAGGCGCGGTAGGTGGCCTGGGTCAGATCGGCGGAGCCCGAGCGCAGCGCGTACTGGGCGGGCTCGCGGAAGCCCTGCGCGACGTTGACGTTGTGGAGGTCGGGGAAGCTGTCGACCCAGTTCGCGCCGTGCGTGTGCATGGTGTCCGCGAGGTCGAGGAGGAACGACTCGCCGGTGCGGTTGTGGACCCAGAAGACGATGTCCAGTCCGTCCCCCCAACGCTTCGACACCCAGCTGGAGTTGAACGCGCCGGGTCCCTGCGCGTTCATGTAGCGCAGGAAGGGCACCAGGAAGGGCATGATCCGCTGGTCGCCGGTGAACTCCTCGTGCGACCGCAGCGCCTGGAGCAGCGGGAGATAGGGCCAGAAGTCGGGTCCGCCATTGAGGGCGGTGCGGAGCCGGGTGGGGCCGAAGAAGCCGTCGGGCTGCTGGGTGGCGAGGATCGCGTCGATCCAGCGGCGGCCGGCCGCGAGGGCGCTCGCGTCGCCGGTGAGGGCGGCGAGCTCGACGTATCCGCGCAGCCAGTACGTGACCTCCTCCCAGCCGGCCTTCTCCGGATGGACCCAGCCCGAGTCGTCGAACCGCAGGAAGTGCGAGATCTCGGCGTAGCGGCCGAACAGGCCGTCCTGGAGCAGCCGCAGCTGGCCGGCGAGCCAGCCGCGGGCGGTGACGCTGCCCAGGGGCAGCTTCTGGAAGGCGGCGGGGGCGAGGGGTGCGGCGTTCGGCGTGTACCAGCCGCCGGTCCCGGGGCCGGGCGCGGGACCGGCGGGCGCGGGTACGGAGGCGCTCGCCCGGACCTCGGCGGCGGCCGGCGGCGCGAGAGGACCGAGGAGGCCGGCGCCGCCGAGTGCGAGTGCGCCGGTGTGCAGGAAACGTCGTCGGTCGAGCATGATCGGGGACTCCCATCCGTGCCGAACCAGGCTGTACAACGTTGAAAAAGCTTCGGTTGGCATAACAGCACGCCCCCCTCGCCGTGTCCAGGTGCATGACAAGACGAGGTTGGGGGATGTGCCGTGATGATCCGCACCGCAGGCATCCCGCCGTTCCGGTCGCGGTCGCGCTCGTGGTGCACCGAGCGGGCAGCGGGCGCGCGGCGGCGGGGCTGAGCATGCACATGATTGGCGATCGCGCAACAGGGCACCCGCAGAGATACGGACCGGCCGCGGCGCGAATCCGCCGACGGCGCCCTGTTCGGGGCAGGCGCCGGTCCCTGACGAAGGGAAGTGAACGTCATGCGTGCGTCCGGGCAGGGCCGACGGCGTGCCGCGCGCGCCATGTACATCCTGCCGCAGTCGGAGACCTCCGCCCGCTGGGCCCGGCATCTGACGACCGCCTACCTCAGCCACGGGTGCGGCGAGAGGGTTTCCGCGGATCAGGTGGACGACGCCAGGCTCATCGTCTCGGAACTGGTCACCAATGCCACGCGCCACGGGCACAGCGGCTGCCGGCTTCAACTGAGTGTCGGCCGGGGGCAGGTCACCGTCGAGGTCCACGACAGCAGCCCGGTACGGCCGCAGCTGCGTCCGCCGGACGCGCTGGCCGAGAGCGGCAGGGGGATCGCGATGGTCCGCGAGCTCTCCTACCGGTTCGCCGTGCTCGGCGGACCGGGCGCGGGTAAGACCGTCCAGGCGGTCCTCGCCTGCTGAGCCTCCGGCGGGAATCCGGCTCGGGAATCCGACCCCGGGAACCCGACCCCGGAACCCGACCCCGGAATCCGGCCCCGAAGCCAAGAGCGGTTCGTCAAAATGCGGTACTTCCTACCAAAAGGTAGGATTCATTCGTTCGATCTCTGTGATCAGCGAGAGGACGCACGCCGTGAACAGCGGACCGCCGGAGGCGGAGGCCGGGTCACGGACCACGCCGATCCCGGCCGTCCCGACCGGGATCCCGGCCCACATCCGGAGCGGGCGCATGGCAGGACGTGAGGGGAACCGGGACCGGCCACCGATCAGCACGCACGAAAAGCTCGCCCTCAACCGCATGGGCAGCTTCGACTGGGACGTGGAGAGCGGAACACTCGAACTCGACCCGGCCGGGCTCGCCGTGTTCGATCTGGCGCCCGGCGAGTACGACGGCCGGGCGGAGTCCCTCGGCTCGCGGATCTCCCCCGAGGAGGCCGTACGGCTGGACGCGGTGGTCGACGCGGCCGTTCGCAGCGGCCGCCCGTCCTACGGCTCGTACTTCCAGCTGACCCGCCGTGGCGGCGGTCGGCAGTGGACCCATGTGCGCGGTCGCATCCTGCGCGACGAGCGGGGGAACCCGTACCGCGTCGTCGGCATCGTGCGCAACGCGACGGCGGAGCTCACCGAGTTCAGTGTCGTCAGCCCCGCCGAGGCGGGCCGCCGCCGGCTGACCTCCCTCGTCCAGGGCACCACCGAGGCCCTGGCCGGAGCCGTCACCGTGGACGACGTCACCGCGGTGCTGAGGGGAGCGGGTGGGCTCGAACGCTTCGGCGCGGACGGGCTGGTCCTCGGTCTGGTGGAGGGCGGCGCCCTGCGGCTCATCGTGCTCGCCGGTGACACCATGCACGTACTCGACGACCTCCAGCTGCACCGGATGGACGGCTCCCTGCCGCTCGGCGACGCGGTCCGCAACCAGCAGCCGCGCTTCGTCGCCTCCATGGCGGAACTCGCCGAACGCTATCCCCTGATCGGTCCGTACGTCCCGCACCTCGACTTCGCGTCGGCGGCCTACCTTCCGCTGGTCGCCCAGGCCCGCTCCGTCGGCGGCCTCGGGCTCTTCTACCGGGAACCCCGGGACTTCTCGGCCCAGGACCGCAATGTCTGCCTCGGCCTGGCAGGCATCGTCGCCCAGGCCCTGCAGCGTGCCATCCTCTTCGACCAGGACCGCGAGTTCGCCACCGGTCTGCAGGCCTCCATGCTGCCCCGCGACATCCCCGAGTTCCCGGGCGCGGAGATCGCGGTGCGCTACCACGCGGCGTGGAACGGCCGAGAGGTCGGCGGCGACTGGTACGACGTCATCGCGCTGCCCCGCGACCGGGTCGGCATCGTCGTCGGCGACGTCCAGGGACACGACACCCACGCCGCCGCCATCATGGGCCAGCTGCGCATCGCCCTGCGCGCCTTCGCCGGCGAGGGCCACGCCCCCGCGACCGTACTGGCGCGCGCCTCGCGCTTCCTCGCCGAACTCGACACCGAGCGCTTCGCCACCTGCACCTACGCCCAGGTCGACCTGGGCACCGGAGAGATACGCGCCGTCCGCGCCGGGCATCTCGGACCACTCGTCCGGCACACCGACGGCAGAGCCTCCTGGCCCCACCTGCGCGGCGGACTCCCGCTCGGATACGCGTCCGCGTTCGGGCAGGAGGATTTCCCGGAAACCCTGCTGGACCTCGTACCGGGGGAGACCCTGGTGCTCTGCACCGACGGACTGGTCGAGGAGCCCGGAGCCGACATCTCCGCCGGGATGGACGCGCTCGCCGCGACCGTACGGAACGGGCCCCAGCGCGCGAGTGCGCTCGCCGACCACCTCTCGGACCGCCTATGGGAGCGCTGGGGTACCGGCGACGACGTGGCCCTGCTGGTGTTCCGCCGCCGGCCCGATCCGGGGACGGACTACGCGCCCCGCGTGCACCAGTACGTCCACCAGGCCGACCCCGAAGACCTCGTGGAGACCCGCGCCGTGCTGCGCCAGGCGCTGAAGGACTGGGACCTGGCCGAACTCGTGGACGATGTGGAGCTGGCCGCCGGCGAGCTGCTGGTGAACGTCCTCCTGCACACCGAGGCCGGCGCGGTGCTCACGCTGGAGGTCATCCCCGAGCCGGTGCGGCGCGTACGGCTCTGGGTCAAGGACCGCTCCAGCGTGTGGCCCCGCCGCCGCACTCCCGGCGAATCGGCGACCTCAGGACGAGGGCTGATGCTGGTGGACGCCGTGGCCACGCGCTGGGGGGTCGAGCCGAGGGGGGACGGCAAGGCGGTCTGGTGCGAGTTCGAACCGGACAGCGGCTGAGACCGAGGCGGAGCAGACGTCGGCGGCGGGGACGCGGAGGGCGAGCCGAGGTGGACGCTGAGCGGCTCCGCGGTGCGCGCGGCAGCCGCCTATCCCGCGTCCGCGACCGTGTTCTCGGCCGTGTTCTCCACCGCGTCCGCGACCGTGTGGAGGAACGCGGCGTGCGCGCGATGGCTGGACGGGGCCTCCGGGTTCCACGGCACCAGCCGCGCCCGCGCCTCGATGGCACGCCAGGGCTCGCTGTCCCGCAGCTCTTCGGGCGTCGCCGCGTTCGCCCGCACATCGGCGAGCACGATGTCCGGCTCCAGCGCGGCGGCCTCGGCCCAGCCGACCGTGCGCCAGTTGCCCCCCGAGCCCTCGTCAGGGTCGATCAGCTCCACCCCCAGCCCGGCGAGCACCTTCAGATCGGGCCAGGTCAGCGGCCGGGCCAGATACGCCGTCTCCGCACCGGCGGCCGACAGCGCCAGCACCCGGGGGCCGCCGGGCGGCGCCGTCAGCGCGCGCAGCCGGGCCTCCGCGCGCGCCAGGTCCGCCATCGCGGGCTCGAACGGCGTGCGCAGCGAGCGGGCCAGGGCGGTGAACCGGTCTCTGATGACGTCCAGCGGGCGGTCCTTCCCCACGTCGAGGACGACCACCGGCACCCGCTCCTCCAGGTATGCGGCCGCGCCCGGGTCGATGCCGTACATCTGTCCGCCGCCGTAACTGACGGCGACGACCAGATCCGGCTCGGCCGCGAAGAGGGCGTCCAGGTCCAGCGCGCTGCCCGCGCCGAAGGAACGCAGATCGGCGAGGGGCAGATCGCCACCCTTCGCCGGGTCGGGAGTGTCGCCGTCATGGTGTGAACCGAAGACTCCCATTGGACGCAGACCGTGGTCCCACAGCGTCGCGCCCGCCTGTATGTAGGCCACCACCCGGATCGGGTGGTGGCCCGCCGTGGTCAGGTGGCCGCGGTCGTCCGTGAACTCCCAGTCGGTGCTCGGGTTCATGCCTCGCCTCGTTCCGCTCGTAGGGATGCGGTGTCCTGTGCGGTGCCGTGCGCGGTGCTGTCCGCTGCCCCGTGCCGCATACCCCCGTACGGGTCCGGTGCCGGTCCCGTACGGGGGTATGCGGCACGGCGTGCCGGTCCCAGCGCCACCCACTTCTCTGCCCAACCGGAGAGCCGTGGACTCCCGCCGAGATGCCCACCCTGCGGGTTACCGGGACGAATGATGCAGAATTCCTGTTCGGAGGTCGTTTAAACATCCAATCCGGTGCCGGACCCGGCGCCGCTGTCCACCCACCGTCTCAGCACGCCGCCATGGAGCGTTTCCGATGGAGCCCACAGCTCATGTCAGCAAAACCGCCCTCCCCGGGGTCGGTACCCGTTACGACCTGAACACCGAGGCGGGCAAGCACCTGTCCCTCGTCGTGCACCAGGACGGGCGGCGCATCATCGCCTTCCACGACCCGGAGGACGACGACAACTGCGCGGACGCGGCCTCCCTCGCCCCGTACGAGGCCACCGCCCTCTCCAAGCTCCTGACGCCGGACCCGGTCGCGCATCTCCAGCAGCACCTGGAGATCGACCTGGTCACCGAGCACATCCCGATCACCAAGAGGTCCCCCTACGCGGGCAGGACACTCGGTGCCACCCATGCGCGCTCGCGCACCGGCGCCTCCATCGTGGCCGTCCTGCGCCGCACGGACGCCGTGCCCTCGCCCACCCCGGACTTCCGCCTCGCGATCGGGGACACCCTCGTCGTCGTCGGGACCCGGGAGGGCGTGGACGCCGTCGCCGACCTGATCTCCGGAGGATAGGCCCGTGCACGAAACCACAGCACTGCTCATCGAACTCGGCGCCATCATCCTGGGCCTGGGCATACTCGGCCGGCTGGCCGGCCGCGTGGGGTTCTCCCCGATCCCGATCTACCTGCTCGCCGGGCTCGCCTTCGGCCACGGCGGTCTGCTGCCGCTCGACGCGAGCGAGGAGTTCGTCGCCACCGGCGCCGAGATCGGCGTCATCCTGCTGTTGCTCCTGCTGGGCCTTGAGTACAGCGCCTCCGAACTGGTCACCAACCTCAAGACCCAGTACCCCTCCGGCATCGTCGACTTCCTGCTGAACGCCGTGCCGGGCGCCGTCGCCGCGCTGGTCCTCGGCTGGGGACCGGTCGGCGCGGTCGCGCTGGCAGGTGTGACCTGGATCTCCTCCTCCGGTGTCATCGCGAAGGTCCTCGGCGACCTGGGCAGACTCGGCAACCGCGAAACACCGGTCATCCTGGGCGTCCTGGTCATCGAAGACCTCGCCATGGCCGTCTATCTGCCCCTGCTCACAGCCCTCCTCGCCGGGCTGAGCATCGCCGGCGGCAGTATCACCCTGCTGATCTCCCTCGGCACCGTGGGCGCCGTGCTCTACCTGGCCCTGCGCCACGGCCGGCTGATCAGCCGCGCGGTCTCCTCCGACAACCCGGAGATGCTGCTCCTGGTCGTCCTCGGTCTCACCGTGCTGGTCGCGGGTGTCGCCCAGCAGCTCCAGGTCTCCGCCGCCGTCGGCGCGTTCCTGGTCGGCATCGCGCTCTCGGGTGAGGTCGCCGAAGGCGCGCACAGACTCCTGTCCCCGATGCGGGACCTGTTCGCCGCCGTCTTCTTCGTCTTCTTCGGGCTGAACACCGACCCGGGCGCGATTCCGCCGGTGCTGGTCCCGGCCCTGATCCTGGCGCTGATCACCACCGCGACGAAGATCGGCACCGGCTACTACGCGGCACGGCGTGCCGGAGTCGGGAAGGCGGGCCGCTGGCGCACCGGCGGCACGCTCGTGGCGCGCGGCGAATTCTCCATCGTCATCGCCGGACTGGCGGTCGCCGTGGAGCCGCGGATCGGCCCGCTGGCCACCGCATACGTCCTCATCCTCGTGATCATCGGCCCGCTGGCCGCCCGCTGGACGGAACCCCTGGCCAAGCGTTTCCTCGGTGGGCCCACGCCCCCCTCCGGGTCCGCCGCGCCCCTGGGACCGACCGGCACGGACGCGACCGCCGCGGACGTGACCGCGGCCGGAACGCCCGACACGGCGCCCAGCCACGGCTGAAACCGGCGGAACGCCCCCGCACCAGGGGCACGGATCTCCGCAAGGGGCACAGGACGCGCGGCCCGCGTCCTGTGCCCCTGCCGCGTTTCCGCCGCGCCCTGTCGCCCCCCTGCCGCATCCCCGGCGGCGGCGGACCTGTGGGCTCAGTAGCATGTACGGCTTGCCCCCTGGTGAGGCGGCGCTGCTGGAGGGAGACATCGTGAGGGAGTACGGCGGTCAGGGCTGCGACGGTCCTGACGAGCGTCCCCGCCGGCGCGGCCAGGGCGAGCTGGAGGCCCAGGTGCTCGCCGCGCTCCGGCAGGCGCCCGGGCCCGTCACGGCCGCCTGGGTGCAAGGCCGGCTCGGCGGAGATCTCGCGTACACGACGGTGATGACCATCCTGACCAGGCTCCAGGCCAAGCGGGCGGTCACCCGCGAGCGGGCGGGACGCTCCTTCGAATGGCGCGCCGCCTCGGACGAGGCGGGGCTGGCAGCCCTGCGGATGCGCAAGGTACTGGACCGGGAGACGGACCGTGAGGCCGTACTGGCCCGCTTCGTGACCGCGCTCTCCCCGGACGACGAGCGGCTGCTGCGCGAACTGCTCGGCCTGCCCGCCGACGGCGAGCCCGCAGGGCCGGAGGACTGACGGGATGGGAATGTTCGTCTTTCTGCCGCTCGTTCTGCCACTGACCGCCCTGCCCATCGCGCGCCTGGCCGAACCGCACCTCCATCCGCGCACCGCGACCCGGCTGCTGTCGGCGCTGGCCGCCGTCCTCGCGGTGTGCAGCACGCTGTGTCTGGGGCTGCTCGTGGTGGTCGGGACGGCCCAGCTGCCCGGCAACCCCCTGCCCGACGCCTGGTCGGACCCGGAGGTCCGCAAGGCCGTCCCGTACGACGAGATCGCGGGCAAGGGGGCCATCGTCGCGCTCGCCGTGGTCGCCCTCAGCTGTACGGTGACCGCCCTGCGCCATCGCCGGACGGGCCGCCGCGCCCACGCCGCCCTGGCCGGTCTGCCCGACGGCGAACTCGCCGTGCTGACCGATGACGCGCCGTACGCCTACGCCCTGCCGGGCCAGGGCAGGGGCGCGCGCGGGCGGATCGTGGTGTCGACGGCCATGCTCGCGTGCCTCGACGCCCGGGAGCGCGAGGCGCTGATCGCCCACGAGCACGCCCACCTCAGCCGGCGCCACCACCGCTTCCTGCTGGCCGTACGGCTCGCAGCGCGGGCCAACCCGCTGCTGCGCCCGCTGCGCTCGGCGGTGGCGTACACGACGGAGCGCTGGGCGGACGAGGACGCGGCCCGGGCGACCGGGGAGCGGGTGGTGCTGGCCCGGGCCATCGGCAAGGCCGCGCTGGTCTCCCGGGGCACGTCCGCCCCCACCCCGGCGCCGGCCGGCTTCGCGGCCCCGGGACCGGTACCGCGACGGGTGGCCGCCCTGCTCGACCCCGCGCCCCCGGCTGTCAGCTGGCCGCCGGTGAGCACCGCGGTGGGCCTGGCGGCCTGGGCCGCGGCCGCCGGGACCCTCGGCTCGGCCCTGTCCTCGGCGAACGCGACGGTCACGCTCTTCCTGGCCCTGAAGGCCGCCGCCCAGCTCTGAGGCCGGTCCGTGCGGCCAGGCCCGCGTGGAGGCCCGCGTGGATCCGGTCCGCGTGATCCGTCCGAGCGACTGTCCCGGCGATCCGTCCCGGCGATCCGTCTCAGCGGCCAGGCCCAGCGGTCAGGCCCGTGCGGCCGGCTCGGCGACGGCGCCTCCCGCGGCCTGCGCGATGTTGCGTGCCATCCCGCCGAAGACCGCCGAGTGGAACGGCCAGACGCTCCACCAGTACGCGTGCCCCAGCAGCCCCTGGGGATGGAACAGCGCCCGCTGCCGGAACACCGTCCGGTCCCCGCCGTCCTGGTCCGCGCGCAGTTCGAGCCAGGCGAGCCCCGGCAGCCGCATCTCGGCGCGCAGCCGCAGCAGCCGGCCCGGTTCGATCGCCTCCACCCGCCAGAAGTCCAGTGAGTCGCCGACGCGCAGCCGCTGCGCGTCCCGCCTGCCCCGGCGCAGCCCCACCCCGCCGACCATCCGGTCGAGCCACCCCCGTACCGCCCAGGCCAGCGGGAAGGAGTACCAGCCGTTCACCCCGCCGATGCCCTCGATGACCCGCCACAGCGACGCGGGCGAGGCGTTCACGACCATCTCGCGCCGGTCGGTGTAGAGACTGCCGCCGGCCCAGTCGGGGTCGGTGGGCAGCGGATCGCTCGGTGCCCCGGGCACCGACGCGGACGACCAGCGGGTGGTCACCTCCGCGTCCTGGATACGCCGCAGCGCCAGCCCGACCGAGCAGTCGAAGGTGAGGGAGCCGTCCGGCGGATCGGGAACGTAGCGGGCGATGTCGTGCTCGTGGCAGATGACCTCGTGGCGCAGCGACTCGGCCAGCGGCCGGGCGATCGAGCGCGGGACCGGGGTCACCAACCCGATCCAGTGACTGGAGAGGGTCGGGGTCAGGACGGGCACCGGGAGGATGACCCGCCGGGGCAGCCCGGCCACCGCCGCGTACCGCTGCATCATGTCCCGGTACGTCAGCACCTCGGGGCCGCCGATGTCGAAGGACCGGTTGACGTCGTCGGGCAGCCGCGCGCAGCCCACGAGGTACCGCAGCACGTCCCGGACCGCGATCGGCTGGATGGACGTACGCACCCAGCTCGGCGTCACCATCACCGGCAGTCGCTCCGTGAGATAGCGCAGCATCTCGAAGGACGCCGAGCCCGAGCCGATGATGACCGCCGCCCGCAGCATCACCGTGGGGACACCCGAGTCCAGGAGGATACGGCCCACCTCGGCGCGCGAGCGCAGATGCGGCGACAGCTCACGCTCGGCGACCCCGGCCGGGGTGAGGCCGCCCAGGTACACGACGCGCCGGATGCCGGCGGCCTTCGCCCGCTCGGCGAAGGTCCTGGCCGCCCGGCGGTCCGTGGCCGCGAAGTCCCGCCCGGTGCCCAGCGCGTGCACCAGGTAGTACGCCACGTCGATGCCTTCCATCGCCGCGCCGAGCGACTCGGCGTCGGTGACATCACCGCGGACGACCTCCGTACCGCCGACCCACGGGTAGTCGCGCAGCTTGTCAGGATTCCGGGCGAGGCAGCGCACCGTGTGGCCCGCGTCCAGCAGCTCGGGCACCAGTCGGCCGCCGATGTAGCCGGTGGCCCCGGTCACCAGACAGCGCAGCCCACTGCCGTCGATGTCCGTCGTCATACGCCTCTCCTCGGTCGTGTCGGGCGGGGCGGGTTCGTGCGGGGGTCTCCAGGCCGAGCCTGGCCCCGGAACGGACGCGCGGCAACGCGGCGGCGGTACGTCGGCGGTACGACGCCCGAGCCGACGCCCGAGCCGCGCCCGAGCCGACGCCGTTCTCTAGGCGGTCTCCGTGCTCTCCGGCCGCATCGGCGGTCCGGGCGGCGACGGGAGGACCGGACCGAACAGCACGGCACGCACGATCCGCGGCGCGAAAAGCACGGAGACCGGGGCCGTCAGAGTGAACACGGAACGGAACGCCGCACCGACGACCGGATCACCGGGAGCGCGCTCCAGCACCCGCGCGAGATACCGGGCCACGATCCGGTCCGCCGCGCGCGACCTTGCCGCGTCACCCCGCGCGCCCGGCAGCTCCCGGTCCGCCCCGGAGGCGATGCCCCACGCCTGCCGCGCCGCACCGAGCATCGCCCGCTGCAGGCGTCGGGTCGTCGGCTCGCGGCGCCGGTCGGCGAGCGCGTCCCGCAGCGCGAGCGCCCCGAGCGCGGCGACCGCCATGCCCTGCCCGTAGACCGGGTTGACGGCGCACAGCGCGTCGCCCGTGGCGAGGAAGCCGGCCGGGCGGCGTCCCGGCCGGTCGTACCGGCGGCGGACGTTCGCCGTGGCGCGGAACGCGTGGACGGGCGACAGCGGCTCCGCCTTCAACAGCCATTCGTGCAGCACCGGATGGGGGAGCCTGGCCGCGAAATCCGTGAACCCGGCCTCGTCCGAGGGCGGTTCACTGCCGCGCAGCCCGGAGAGTGTCACGAGGCAGTGGCCGTTTTCGGTGGGCAGGGCCACCCCGCCGTAGATGTGGTCGCGGCCCGCGACGAAGTAATAGCCGAGGCCCCGCTGCTCTTCGGCGTCCGCCGGGGCCCGGTAGAGGCGGGTCGCGTAGGCGAGACCGGTGTCGAGCGTCTCCTCGCGGGGCGGTTCCGCGCCGATCGCGGACAGCCACTCGGGTGCCCGTGAGCCGCGACCCGACGCGTCCACCACCAGATCGGCGGTGAGCGGCCGCGTCTCCTGGCGGGTCCGCGTGCCGCGCTCACGGAGCCGTACGCCCCGGACCTGGGCCCGGTCGCCGAGCAGCCCCACGACCTCCGTACCCTCCACCACCGTGATCCGCGGATCGGCGACCACCCGGCGCCGCACCAGCCACTCCAGCTGAGGCCGGGAACCGGTGAGGATATGGACGTGGGCGGGGGTGCGCCGGTAGAAGCGCCGCGCCTGCCACTGAATGAGGTCGCTGGGCATCCCGAGCCGGGGCGCGCCGTGCTCACGCAGTTCGGCGACGATCCCCGGGAGCAGGGCGTCCAGCGCCCGCTGGCCGCCCTCCAGCAGGACATGGGTGTGGCGGCTCTGGGGGACACCCGCGCGTGGCTCGGGCCCGTCGGGTAAGCGGTCGCGCTCGACGATGGTCACCCGGTCCGCGTGACCGGTGAGCACATGGGCCACCAGCAGGCCGGCGAGACTCCCGCCGACGACGACGGCATGCCGCGTCCGGCGGCCGTGGGAGCGGTCCGCACCGTCCCCCTCCTCGCCCCCGCCTCTGTTCACGTCCGTGTCCGCGCACCTGTCGGGTGCGCCGTTGTCCGGGCCTGCCGAGTCGACCATGCTCGTCCCCCTCCGGGCCACCGCCACCCGTCCGCGGCGGTTCGGTTCCCGGTGACAGGATGCCCGGACGGCGGTGGCCGCGCGCCGTTTTCCGGGATCGTCGCGCCCTTCGGATGGCCCTTCGGATGGGCGCCGCCGGGCCCTGCCCCGACCGAGCGGGGGAGACGCCCGCGCGGGCGATACGGACGCGGGCGATGCGGAGGCGGGACGGCGGGCGGGACGGCGGGCGGGACGGCGGGCGGGACGGCTTCCCTGGCGTGGCCGTCGCCCGGGAAGCCGTCCCGCCCGGGCTCAGATCTTGCGGTAGGTGTACGCCTCGGCCGCGGCGGCCTCCACCGCGTCCAGACCCCCGCCCGCGGAGGCGGTGACCAGTGCTGCCACCGCGCCCTCCACGAAGGGCGCGTCCACCAGACGCGTTCCCTCGGGCAGTTCGTCGCCCTCGGCGAGCATCGATTTCACCGTCAGTACGGCGCTGCCCAGATCCACCAGGATCGCGATGCCCGCGCCCCGGTCGACCTCGGCGGCCGCGGCCGCGATCAGCTCGGAACTGGTCCCGAGCCCGCCGTCCGGGGTGCCCCCGGCCGCCGCCACGGGCGCGGTCGTCCCGCCCGCCGCCAGCCCCTGGGCGAGGGCGGCGACGGCCTCCGCGACCGGTCCGCTGTGCGACACCAGCACGATGCCGACCGGGTTCTCCAGGCTCATGCGGTCGCCTCCGCGGTCCGGGCCAGGGCCGTGATCAGCAGCGCGGCGGATGTGGCGCCCGGATCCTGGTGCCCGATGCTCCGCTCACCGAGGTAGCTGGCCCTGCCCTTGCGCGCCTGCAGAGGTACGGTCGCCAGCGCGCCCGCGTCCGCCGCTTCCGCGCCCGCCGCGAACGACGTGCCGAGCGCCTCGACCGCCGGTTCCAGCGCGTCGAGCATCGTCTTGTCCCCGGCCTTGGCACCGCCCAGCTGGGCCACCGCCGCCACCCCCTCCCGCAGCGCCTCGGCGAGCTCCGCGGGTGTCACCTCGGTGCCGTCACCGAGTGCCTTTCCGGTACGGCGGAGCAGCGTCCCGTACAACGGTCCGGACGCGCCGCCCACCGTGGAGATCAGTTTCCGTCCCGCCAGGGTCAGCACCGCACCCGGCCCGGCCGGCGGGTCGTCGTCCAGAGCGCTCGTGACGGCCCGGAAACCGCGCTGCAGATTGCTGCCGTGGTCGGCGTCGCCGATGGCCGAGTCCAGTTCTGTGAGCCGGTCCGCCTCGCGTTCCACGGCGGCGGCCATGGCCGTCAGCCAGCGGCGGAAGAAATCGGCGTCGAGTATCCGCTCGTCGGGCATGTGCGCTCCTCGCGACGTGGGTCGTTCCATACCGTCCCTGCCGGCCGTTGTCAGCGGCTCAGCGGCCCCAGCGGAGCGCGGCGGTCTCCACCGGCGCGTCCCACAGCCGCAGCAACTCCTCGTCGACCTGGCAGAGAGTCACCGAGCAGCCTGCCATGTCCAGCGAGGTCACATAATTGCCGACGAGCGTACGGGCCACCACGACCCCGCGTTCGGCCAGCACCCGCTGCACCTCGGCGTTGAAACCGTACAGCTCCAGCAGCGGCGTCCCTCCCATGCCGTTCACCAGCGCGAGCACCGGTCCCGAGGGCCGCAGGTCCTCCAGTACCGCGTTCACGGCGAAGTCGGCGATCTCGCGTGAGGTCATCATCGCGCGCCGTTCGCGCCCCGGCTCGCCGTGGATCCCGATGCCCAGCTCCAGCTCACCCGCGGGCAGATCGAAGGTGGGGGTGCCCTTCGCGGGCGTGGTGACGGCGCTGAGAGCGACACCGAAACTGCGCGAGCTCTCGTTCACCCGCCGCCCGATGGCCTCGACCCGCTCCAGCGGCGCCCCCTCCTCGGCCGCCGCGCCGGCCAGCTTCTCGACGAACAGCGTGGCGCCCGTACCGCGCCGCCCGGCGGTGAAGAGGCTGTCGGTCACCGCCACGTCGTCGTTGACCAGCACCTTCGCGACCTGGATGCCCTCGTCCTCGGCCAGCTCGGCGGCCATGTCGAAGTTCAGGACGTCGCCCGTGTAGTTCTTGACGACGAAGAGCACCCCGGCCCCGCTGTCGACCGCGGCGGCGGCCCGCACCATCTGGTCGGGCACGGGGGAGGTGAAGACCTCGCCCGGGCACGCGGCGGACAGCATGCCGGGCCCCACGAAGCCCCCGTGCAGCGGCTCATGCCCGGAACCACCCCCGGAAACGAGCCCCACCTTCCCGGCGACGGGGGCGTCACCCCGTACCACCACCCGGTTCTCCACGTCGACGGAAAGCCCGGGATACGCTGCGGCCATCCCCCGCAGGGCGTCCGCGACCACGGTCTCCGGCACATTGATGAGCATCTTCAACGCTGTCTCCTAGGTGGGGTAGCAGCTGTGCCTCTGACCAGCGTTTTGCAGGTCAGATCACATGTGGGCACGTTGTGATCCCGGCGTTGCCCGGCGGTTCGAAGCGGGGCCGACGGTACTGACGCCGACCCGATGCCGACTTTTCTGACACATGGTCAGTTCTCTGTGGGGAGGTCTGGCGCGGCGGGTTGCCGTCCGTTCCCAGTATCGATCGAATCCGGCCGAGTGGCACCGCATGCGACATACCACCAGAGCAAGCCGTAGGCCGATTCCCTCTTGTGGCCGCTTGCCAGGTCGTCGGCCGCTGATCGGGAACGCCTGTCTGCCCGCTGTCGACAAGCGGCTCGGGAAGCCCACCAAGTACGTCAACCTCCTCGCCATGCGTCGCCGTCGCCGTCCCGGCCCGCGAGATCCGCGACAGCCCCTTCGGCGTCGCCGTCACCACCCGTGCCTTTGATGTCCGGGCGGCCCTCGAACTCTCCCCTTTTCACCGGGCGGACAGTCCCGACTTTCCCCTTCCGTAGGGAAATCATCTGGTCGTCCTCGGAGTTTACCGGCGACGCCGGTTTTCGTCACCAGCGCATCGCGCTGCGAATTCGAACGCCACCATCACCAATGCAGCCATCACCAAGGAGATGCCCGGTGGCGAAACCGCCCCGGAAGTCGACCCCGCCGGGAATCCGACATCGGTCACGGCGGAGCCCGCCTGTTCGCGCAATGATCGGTGGTTCCGACAAGAGACGCCGCAATTGCGTCACCATGCATGCCTGGCTACGCGAACACACCCGTTCCCCTTGGCGTGAGCATGGAAGAGTGTGGCCATCAGAGCTTCCGGACGGGGCCGTACGGCGGGAACGCCGCATGGCCCCGGAGCTGCCAAGGACCGCCCTACGGCGGCGGTACGGACGCCTGTCATGCGACTGCTTGCACCCGGCTGCCCCGGCGATGTCGACGATGTCTTCGACCGGCTGCGCGTCGCCCGTCAGCGGGACGAGGTCGGCCAGTCGCTGTGGGAATTCACCGAAAAGCCCACCGAGAGAACAGGAGGGAAACCGCAGGAGGTTCCGGGGTGCCACGGAGAACGCCGAATGCCTCTTCCGGCTCGTGCGCCCCGACGACAACACCGATAACCGCACCATCATGATCAACGACGAGGCCGGAGATGACGGAGAACGCTACGACCTGACCGTCATCCAATTCCTCACCGCCACCCTCGTCGGCGAGATCTGCTCGAACATCTTCTGGAACAAATTTCCCCTGCCCCGTTCACGTTTTCCGACCGGCGCGGGAAGTGTCACTCCCATTAACCAAAACCCCTATCGTTTCGGATCAATGGATAAGGATGTGTGGCGATCCCTGGCCGCCCCGGAGAGCGGTTATGCGGCCAGGAGGTCCGCCAGCCTGTCGCGGACACCGTCCCCGCCACCCGCCGGGACCAGCTTGTCCCGGTCCCGCGGGTCCCGGGAAAGGACGTGCAGCCGCCCTTCGTCACGGGCCAGGATCAGGTCGGTGCTGGTGCCCGCCGTCTCGGCCGATCCCTGCGCGGTGTACTGGGTGACGGTGACCAGCGCGGAACGCTCCGACCCGGTGAGCACGGCATCGGCGTCCATCGACGGATCGGTATCCGCCGACGGGCCCCGGGGGAGCCACTCGGTGAGCGTACGGAGCGCCTCTTCGAGCTTGTACAGGCCGACCTGGTGGACGCCGAGCGCGTCGATGCGGACCATCAGGCAGATCCGCTCGGGCTGGGGGAGCAGCAGGATCCGCCACGGCTCGCCCGGAGCCGTTCCGGTCGTACGGGCGTCGAGCACCTTCCTGGCCCGCTGCTGGAACGCCACCGCGATGCCCAGGTCTCCCCGTACGTGGACCTCCTCGCCCGAGGAGCCCGCCATGAGCAGCTGGCGTGCGGCCAACGAGCGGACGGCCTCGGCGAGTTCGTCCTCCGACGGCCGGGCCTCCAGGAAGTCCACGATCGCGTCCACGGCGGTGAGTTCGGCGATGGTGTACGCACCGAGCAGCACCGGCCCGGTGTCCACCAGATCCACCACGGCCGTGACCAGCCCTTCGGGAACGGACGCCTCGCCCGGCCCCGGCGATGACGCCGGAGGAGTGCCGCGCTGATCGTCGCTCATGACGAACCTCCTGTCGGCCACCCGCCCACGGCGGGCGTCGCGCGACTCTCACGGAGAACCGCGGCGGCGGTACGGGACGGGGTCTGCGTCACCCATACGTCGGAGTTGCCGAACAGGCCCCGGCCGGCCTCGCCGGACAGCGCCTGGCCCAGCTCGCCGGACAGATCCGGCCGATCCGGCGGCGGGAACCGGGCCGCCAGTTCCTGGGACACGGCCGTGACGTCGTCGTTCGCCTCGATCCGGTGCAGCGCCTGGGTCAGGGACCGCGCGATCGGCGGCGTCAGGGACGTGGGCACCGCCAGAACCGGCGAGAGATACAGCGGGCGCCGCTCGGTCATCCGCGACAGCCCCCAAGGCCCGACGTTGCTGTCGGTGAACTTGTACACCACGTAGTCCACCAGGTGCCGCAGGTCGCTCGGACGGGGCAGTTTGGGCCCACCGAACGCCGCCGGGGTCTTCTCCAGCTGCACCCAGGTGCCCTGCGCCGTGCGGCCGTGCAGTTTCTCCCGTACGACCTGTCCGCGCATCCCGATGTCGGGATACACCGTCTTGTCGATGTCGCGGTGGTGGCTGGACAGCCGGGGATGGCTGCCCTTGGCGGACCGCCACTTCCCGTACAACTGCGGATCGTCCACCAGCACATGGCCGCCGCGCAGCACGTCCCGCAACTGCGGTACCTGCAGTCCGTGCCGCTCCAGATCGGACAGAATCACCGCTTCCTCAGGACTGAGGCGTCCGGCGGCTTTGACCAGGCCTTTCCGGTACGATCCGGCCCGCGCGGTGATCTCGATCATGAGCCGCACCCTGGTGCGCACCTCGTCGGCCCGCTCGGCGGGGACCGTATCGGAAGCCGCCTTGCCGAGCCGCCCGGCGCGCGTGACGAACGCCCGCGTGTGCTTGCGCTTCATCTGGCCAGTACAGCACGACAGGCAGGCACGCGCAGGGCCTGGCGCTGCCCGCCGGGAACGGGGGCACCGAGCCCGGCCGGGACGATGGCGCCGCTCGCGCGCCCGGACGGACCGCCCCCGGCCGGGGTGGGGTGGCGGGCGCGTCGCGTCGTCGCCCCAGCGCGAGCCCGGCTCAGTTCTGGCGTACCACAGGCACCGATTCACAGCCGCGGAGCCGGGCGTCCCTGCGTGCCTGACCAGGCGACTTCCCGCTGCCCACCGCCCGGCCGTCGACGACCGCGAGCCAGTCGCCCCGGGACACCTCCGCCCGCAGCGCGTCCACGCCGGTCGGTTCGAGGGCCTGGAGCAGCGCCGGGTCGGGGTCCGTGGGAGTGTCGGCCGCCGCCGCGCGCGGTGTTCCCGCGCGCCACTCGGCGGTGGTCCGCTCGCCCGACCTGGCCCGTGACCACAGCACGTGCTGCAGCACGATCAGCGGTCCCAGTGCCGTCAGGAGCGGGAAGGCCCCCGTCAGCGATCCCAGGCCGAACAGCAGGCTGACGCTCGCCGACACCGCCAGTCCGACCCCGGCCGCGAGAAGACCGGCGGCCCGCCCGAAGGCCTTGAGGGCCACCAGCGGGAAGAGCACCAGGAGCAGCAGGTCGCCCAGTCCCAGCGCCACCGGCGGTCTGCCCTGGGTGACTGCCAGCAGTGGCGCGAACGGCAGTCCCATGACCTGGGCGGCGAACCGGTCCATGACGGAGGTGAGTCCGGTCGCCACCAGGTCGTAGCAGCAGAGCACGCCCGCGAACCACGCCGCGTGGACGGAGCGCATCCCGCTCTGCGCCCACATGTTGGCCACTCCCACCACGGCGATGGCGAGCAGGACGTCCGTCAGAACCGTCACGGCGACCGGCAGGTCCGCGAACGCGCATCCGGCGGTGGCGGCCACGGAGAGCGCCGCGGCAGACCAGGCCCGCCCCCCGCCGATCAGCGGCGCGAGGGTGAACTGGAGCGCCGCGCAGAGGACCAGGCCGAAGACGACGGCCACCACGGTCCGGGGCAGTGCCAGATACACCAGGGGAGCCGCCACCACGACGGCGGTCATCACGGCGACGTCGGGCAGTTCGTACCTGCCGACCGGGGGGCGGGGCATCCGGACCCGCGCGAAGTAGCCGGCACCTGCCACCGTGATCGCGGCGACGGCGCAGTTGAGGCCCACGAGGGCGAGGGCGGTACTCATGCCGGGCTCGCCACGCGTACGGCGGCGGGGCGGGCCGACTCGAAGGTGTGCTCGCGCAGATCGGCGCGGACCGGGCCGGTCGGCGGCAGCGTGGCCGGATCGTCGTGCAGCACGATGCCGTCCAGCGCGAGGCCGGCCGCTGTGGCCCGCTCCTGCAGCCTGCCGAGCAGGGCGACGGCGGGCAGTCGGCGGACCAGGACGTGGAGGACAGGGCCCCCGGGCCGGTCGACCAGGGCGTAGCGCGCCGGCAGCGGGATGTCCGGCTCGGCCTCCAGCAGGTTCAGCACCGACCGGGTGGGTACCGCGATGCTCCGCGGACCCGA
This sequence comes from Streptomyces sp. NPDC051569, assembly GCF_044454085.1. Lineage (NCBI taxonomy): Bacteria > Bacillati > Actinomycetota > Actinomycetes > Kitasatosporales > Streptomycetaceae > Streptomyces > Streptomyces sp. NPDC051569. The sequence goes on along the minus strand of NZ_JBITDJ010000031.1, from coordinate 3,312 downwards.
CCAGCGGCCGAGTATGGGCGAGGTCGCGGGCAGATGGGCCAGCTCGCACGTGGGCTCGGCCTCGGGGCGCCCGACCAGGTCGCCGGTCGCGTAGCGCAGCAGCAGGGTGCAGTCCCGGTAGGGGACGTACGGCGTCTGCACGATGATGCCGACGGAGCCCGGTGGCGTCGGTTCGTGTGTCACGGGGTCGAGTATCTCCATGTGCCCGAACTCGGTGGTGTGGTGCAGATGTCCCTCGGTGCACGGCGTACCGCCCGAGGGGACGGTCTCGGTCATCATGTACGCCGTGGAGATCCGGGCGCCCAGGGCCGCTGCGGCCCGCTCCCTCAGCGGGTCGGAGAGCACTTCACCGCCGACACCGATGGATTCCAGGCCGAAGTCCGACGCGTGCCAGCCGCTTCTCTCCGCCTCTTCGACGAGGGCGGAGAGGTAGGACGCGGAGACCGTCAGATGGGTGATCTGCGGGGCCTTGCCCCGCAGACCGAGCGGGGTGGCCAGCCGGTCCAGCGCCACGGCCGGGTCCACGGTGCCGATCTGGACGAACGAGGCACCGATCCGGGTCACCGACTCCTCCACGTTGAGCAGCGGCAGGGTCGCCCGGGAGCAGCCCGCGTACGCCATGGTGTGGCGGGGCCGCAGGCCCATGCCGAGCACGGCCGAGACGGTACTCATGGCAACCGCGATCTCCACCTCGGCCCTGGAGTACCAGACGGTGGTGGGGGTGCCGCTGGTCCCTGTGGTGAGTGCCATCAGCGCGGGAGTGGAGGCGGCGGACACGAAGGCGGCCGGCAGACCGCGCAGGGCCTCTTTGGGTGTGACCGGTATGCGGTCCCAGGTCTCCGGGGTGAGGGTGCCCGGGTCGAGTCCCAGGACATCGAAGGTCCGCCGGTAGTGGGCCGTGTGCTGGGCGGCGGCCCGTGCCGTGGCCCGCAGGCTGCGCTCCGTGACGGTCCGTCGTACGGCGGGGTCGATGGCCCCTGCCTGACCGGGGAGCAGAGCCGAGTCCGCCCCGGGCTCGCCGAACTCGGCCAGGGTCGCGATCAGGTCGCGGGCTATGCGTTCCAGGTCCTGCGGGCGGATGCGACGGTTGCGCAGGATCGCCGTGCCGTAGCGGAGCTGACTGAGGGCGGTGCCGAACAAGGGATCTCCTGATGCCTGGACCGGGTTGTCTTCCCGGTCCAGGCCGGGAGCGAGCGTCAGACCATGCTGGCGAACATCGCCGCGGTGAGCGTGCTGAACGCGTACTTGACGTAGTGCTTGACCATGATGGATCTCCCTCGTTCCGCGCCGCCCGGGGACGGCTGGGTTCCTGGTGGTGCACTCCCGACCGGGGGCGGTCGTTCGATGAACGCGACCTTAGAGTAAGGCAGTTGACTGATCAACGGTTTCTCCCGACGAACTGGATTCCCGTGTTCGCGCAGTCGCCCATTCGTGCTGGTCAGGCGATCGCGGGAGCCGCTGAGCAGGCGTGAGGTTCGGGTCCGAGGACGACCGGGGGTGGCTGATCCGGCACTCCGGCGGTCGGCGCGGCGGCACGTTCACGCGTGCCCGGCCGGGTTGTCAGGCGCTGCGGCCGAGGACGTGACGGCTCTCCGTGGCTTCGGGCGGGCGACACCCGGCCTTGCGTCGAAGCCTGACGGACCGCGCCGAACGTCGCGCGTGTCGCGATCCGGTCGGAAGGGCGACATCGCGCCTCCGCCGCTGCCGGAGGGCAAGGGCGGACCGGGCCTCGACCGCTCCGGGCCACGCCTTCCCCGCCCCGGCGGCCGCCCGCCACGCTCCGGGCCGGACGAGCCGGGCGCCGAAGCGGACCGGCACCCCTTCACATCAGCGGAACCCTGAGGGCGAGCAGCGCGACGTCGTCCTGGTAGTCGCTCAGCATGCGGGCGAGCAGCTCATCGAAGAACGTTTCGAGCGGCTCCCGGGCCAAGGCGTCAGCCTGCTGACGCAGCCGGACGAAACCTCTGCCGATGTCCTCGCCCGGCCTTTCGATGAGCCCGTCGGTGTAGAGAAGCAGGGTCGACCCGGGAGGCAGCACGTCGACGCGGTCCACGCGCGGGATACGCAGATCCGTCCCCAGCACCGGATCGGGGTCGTGTTCCAGCAACCGCGCCTCACCGTCACGGGGGACGAGCAGCGGAGGCGGGTGGCCCGCGTTGGCCCACCGCATCTCGCACCCCCGACCCGGCAGTTCGCGGATCCTGCCGACCACGGCCGTCACCAGCTCGATGTCCGTCAGCCCCTGCATGACCCGGTCCAGGCGGCTCATCACGGCGGCCGGCGTGTCATCGCTGTCGTAGGCGAGAGCCCGGAGCATGTTGCGCAGCTCCGACATCCGTACCGCCGCCGTCAGGTCGTGGCCGATCACGTCACCGATCGCCAGCGTCGTCGAACCGTCGCGGAGCCGGAAGGCGTCGTACCAGTCACCGCCGACCTCCGCACGCTCCCGAGCCGGCACGTACCGGGCGGTCAGCTGCCAGGGACCACCGCCTCCGAGGTCGGGCAGGAGGGAGCGCTGCAGTTCCTCGGCCGTACGCCGCTGCAGACGGTACAAGCGGGTGTTGTCCAGGGTCAGGGCCGCGCGGTGGCCGAGTTCGGCGGCCAGCGCCCGCTCCCCCTCGTCGAAGAGGGGCCCTGCGGCCGGACGCAGGAAGCTGAGCGCTCCCAGCACCTGCCGGCGCGCCTGAAGAGGTACGACGAGCACCTGCCCCGCGCCCAGCTCACGGTAGAGGCGGCGCTGCTCCCCAACCGGTTCGGTGACCGGCGAGACGTCATGGACCAGCTGAGGGCCCGCTCCCCGCAGGACACGGCCGAGGATGGACGAGGACAGCTCCGGGAGGGGAAACGCCGTCTCCGAGAATGTGGCGGCGGCACGGCGGGACGCCATGGCATGAGTGACTGCCACCCGCCGCACCCGGTCGTCCTCGCGGATGTCCACGACGCACGCGTCGCCCAATTGCGGGACGACCAGGTGGGCGAGCCGGCGCAGTCCCTCTTCGCCCTCAAGGCTGCTGGCGAGAGCGGCGCCGGCCTCTGTCATGAGCCGCGAGCGGGCCAGCACCTGGCGCAGCTCTTGTCGGGCTTCCTCGGGATCGCAGGCCATCTCTGGGCTCCCTGGGCGGGTTCTGGAAGTCTTGCCTGCCGGCGGGCCCCGGACGGACCGCGCTACGTCGGGGACGTTCCGCGCCACTCGGCCGGACACGCCGTACGGCGCCAACCTAGGGCCTGTGTGAGGTCGTGATCAATATCTGCGTTCCGCTGCCGTGCCGGGACGGATCACGGTAGAACGCCGGTGTGACGCGCCGACAGCTC
>NZ_JBITDJ010000030.1:0-51049 GCF_044454085.1 Streptomyces sp. NPDC051569 | reverse complement strand
AACGCGGCCGCACACTCACCGACCCGCTCCGCGAACACCGGCGACTCGTCCAGCAGCCGCGCACCCATCCCGACCCACTGCGAACCCTGACCCGGAAAGACGAACACCGTCTTCCCGTCCACATCGGCCACCCCTTCGACGAGGCCGGCCGAGGACTCCCCCGCTGCCAGCGCACGTGCTCCGGTGAGGAGTTCGTCCTGGTCGGCGCCGATCACGACGGACCGCTGCTCGAAGACCGAGCGCGACGAGACCAGCGAGAACCCGACGTCGAGCGGGCGCGGCGCGGAGCCGGTCTCCGGATCGCCGCTCTCCACCCGCGATACGAGCGCCGCGGCCTGATCGCGTACGGCGGGGCCGCTCCGGCCCGACACGACCCACGGCACCGCGCTCAGCGTGCCCGGTTCCGGGGCGGTCTGCTCGGCCTCCTCCGGTTCCCCGGCGACCGGCGCCTGCTCCAGCAGGGCGTGCGCGTTGGTGCCGCTGATGCCGAACGACGACACGGCGGCCCGGCGCGGCCGGCCCGTCTCCGGCCACTCCACCGCCTCGGACAGCAGACGCACCGCGCCCGAGGCCCAGTCGACGTGCGACGACGGAGTGTCCGCGTGCAGCGTCCGGGGCAGCACGCCGTGGCGCAGCGCCATCACCATCTTGATGACACCGGCGACGCCGGCGGCGGCCTGGGTGTGGCCGATGTTCGACTTGAGGGAGCCCAGCCACAGCGGGCGCTCCGGGTCACGGTCCTGCCCGTACGTCGCCAGCAGCGCCTGCGCCTCGATCGGGTCACCGAGCTTCGTACCGGTGCCGTGCGCCTCCACCGCGTCCACATCGGCGGTGGTCAGCCCGGCCTGCGCGAGGACCTGCCGGACCACGCGCTCCTGGGAGGGGCCGTTGGGGGCGGTGAGGCCGTTGGACGCGCCGTCCTGGTTGACGGCGGAGCCGCGCAGCACGGCGAGGACCGGGTGCCCGTTGCGCCGCGCGTCGGACAGGCGCTCCGCGACGAGTACGCCGACGCCTTCGGACCAGCCGGTGCCGTCCGCGTCGTCGGAGAAGGCCTTGCAGCGGCCGTCGGGGGCGAGTCCGCCCTGCTTGCTGAATTCGACGAAGACCGAGGGCTCGCTCAGGATCGTGACGCCGCCGATGACGGCGAGCGAGGACTCGCCGTTGCGCAGCGACTGCGCCGCCACGTGCAGCGCGACCAGCGAGGAGGAACAGGCCGTGTCCACCGTGATGGCGGGGCCTTCGAGCCCGAGGGTGTAGGCGAGCCGGCCCGACAGCACGCTGGCGGCGGTTCCGGTCAGGGCGTGGCCCTGGAGTTCTCCCGCGGCGGCGGCCGACGGCTGTCCCCAGTGGTAGGCGCCGACGAACACACCGGCCTGGCTGCCGCGCAGCGAGTGCGGGGCGATCCCGGACCTTTCCAGGGCCTCCCAGGACACCTCCAGCAGCAGTCGCTGCTGGGGGTCCATGGCAATGGCCTCGCGCGGGGAGATTCCGAAGAAATCGGCGTCGAATTCGGCTGCCTCGTAAAGGAATCCGCCGTCGTGCGTCGCGCTGCTTCCCTCGCCTTCTCCGGTGAGGGCTTCGAGGTTCCAGCCGCGGTCGGCCGGGAATCCCGATATGGCGTCGCCACCGGATTCCACCAGCTCCCACAGGGCCTCCGGGGAGCGGACTCCGCCGGGCAGCCGGCAGCTCATTCCCACGATGGCGATGGGCTCGTTGTTCTTGAGTTCCAGTTCGCCGATGCGCTGGCGCGCGCGGCGGAGGTCCGAGGTGACCCGCCTCAAGTAGTCGACGACTTTTTCCTGCTGGTCTTCTGGCACCGGTCCGTCCTCATCATCATCGGGTCGCGAACGAAAGCAACAATGCTTTATGTGGTTTCGAACTCTTCATCAATGATGTCGAGCAGCCTGTCGACCGACACCGTTTCGATGTCTTCGTCAGAAGAGTGCATTGCGTGGGGTGTTGACTGGCGGAGCGTGGAGACGATTTTCTCCAGGCGATCGGCGATCTCCTGGCGTTCGAAACCGTCTGCCGATACGGATTGCATGAGGGCTTCGAACCTGGCGAGTTCATCGCCCGCCGAGCCGGTCGCGGCGGTGACCGGTTCGGTGAGACCCGCCGCCAGGTATTCGGCGACGAGAACCGGGGTCGGGAAGTTGAAGACGAGTGTGCTGGGGAGCCGGCGGCCGGTCAGGGCATTGAGGCGGTCGCAGAGTTCGACGCCCGCGAGGGAGTCGAAGCCCATTTCCTTGAAGACCTGGCGGGCGCCGACGGCGTCCGGGCCACCGTGGCCGAGCACCGCCGCGGCTTCGGTCCGTACGAGGTCGAGCAGGAAGCGTGACCGCTTGCTCTCCGGCATGGTCTCCAGCCGCTTGACCAGCGTGGGCACCGCACCGTCCGGTACGTCCGGCCTGGCCGCCGGGGGCCGGACGGTGCGCGCTCCGGCGGCCGCCGGATGTGCCCCGTCGTCGGGGCGCGGCTCGCGCGGGGCGGGGGCCTTCTCCTCGGCCGACAGGGGCCGTACGCGCAGCCCCTCGGCGGAGAGCACCGGCGCACCGTGCACGTCGGCGGCGGTCAGCGACAGCCCGCCGTCGGGGTCCGGGACGAGCCGGACGCGCAGGGCGGAGGCGCCGAAGGCGTGCAGGGACACGCCGCGCCAGCTGGCCGGGAGGCCGGGAAGGCCCCCGTCCCCGGTCATGGCCGCGTGCCTGGCCGCGTCGAGCAGGGCGGGGTGCAGGCCGTACGTCTCCGCGTCCGCGACCCCGGCGGGCAGGGCGGCCTCGGCGAAGATCTCCTCGCCGCGCCGCCACACCGCGCGCAGGCCCTGGAAGTGCGGGCCGTAGTCGAAGCCGTGGTCGGCGAGGCGCTCGTAGTGGTCGTCCAGGTCCACCGGCTCCGCGCCGGCCGGTGGCCAGGCGGCGGCGAACGCCGTGTCCGGGTCGGTGCCGGCCGTGCCGGGGGTCAGCACACCGCTCGCGTGCTGGGTCCAGGGTTCGGTCACCGCGCCCTCGGGGCGGGAGTGGACCGTGACCGTGCGCCAGCCGATACCGTCCGCCGCGCCGAGACGCAGTTGCAGCCGTACCGCGCCCCGCTCGGGCAGGACGAGGGGTTCGGTGAGGACCAGTTCCTGGACCCGGTCGCAGCCGGCCTCGTCGCCGGCCCGGATGGCCAGTTCGACGAAGGCGGCGCCGGGCAGCATGATCCGTCCGGCGATCGCGTGGTCGGCGAGCCAGGGGTGGGAGAGCGCCGAGAGCCTGCCGGTGAACACCAGGCCCTCGCCGTCGGCGAGTTCCAGGGTGGCGCCGAGCAGCGGGTGTCCGGTGGCGCCCGCGCCGGGCCCTTCCGTGCCGTCCTGCGGCGGGGCCGGCCAGTAGCGCTCGTGCTGGAAGGCGTAGGTCGGCAGGTCGACGCGCCGGGCGGCGATGTCCGCGTAGAAGGCCCGCCAGTCGACCGGGACTCCGGCGGTGTGCAGCCGGCCCACCGTGGTGACCAGGGCGGTTTCCTCGGTACGGTCCTTGCGCAGGGCGGGTACGACGGTGACCGGCCGCTCCGTGTCGCCGAGGCTCTCCCTGGCCATCGCGGAGAGCACGCTGCCCGGGCCGAGTTCCAGCAGGATGTCGACGTGCTCGTCGAGGAGTGCCGAGATCCCGTCGGCGAAGCGGACGGTCTCCCGTACGTGCCGTACCCAGTACTCGGGGGTGGTCGGCCGGGGGGCGGACGGTTCTCCGGTGGCCAGCCGCCCGGTCAGGTTCGACACCACGGGGACGGCCGGTTCGTGGAAGGTGAGGTCCTCCACGACGCGCCGGAAGTCGTCGAGCATCGGGTCCATCAGCGGGGAGTGGAAGGCGTGCGAGACCGACAGCCGGTTCGTCTTGCGGCCCTGGCCGGTGAAGTGCCCGGCGATCTCCTGGACCGCGTTCTCCTCGCCGGCGATGACGACGGAGGTGGGGCCGTTGACGGCGGCGACCGATACCTGGTCCTCGCGCCCGGCGAGCAGCGGGAGGACCTCGTCCTCGGCGGCCCGCACGGCGACCATCGCGCCGCCGGACGGCAGCGCCTGCATCAGCCGCGCCCGCGCCGCGACCAGACGGCAGGCGTCGGCCAGCGAGAACACCCCGGCCACATGCGCGGCCGCGATCTCACCGACCGAGTGGCCGCCCACGAAGTCCGGCTTGACGCCCAGTGACTCCACGAGGCGGAACAGCGCCACCTCGACGGCGAACAGCGCGGGCTGGGTCCAGCCGGTGCGGTTCAGCTCGTCCGGCTCGTCGCCCCACATGATCTCGCGCAGCGGGCGGTCGAGGTGCGGGTCGAGTGCGGACCCCACGGCGTCCAGCGCGGCGGCGAACGCCGGGAAGCGCTCGTACAGTTCACGTCCCATACCGAGCCGCTGGCTGCCCTGGCCCGGGAAGAGGACGGCCGTGGTGGCGTCACCGGCCACGCCGCGGACCGCTTCGGTGAACTCCGCGCCGTCCGGGCCGTCGGGCAGCAGGACCGCCCGGTGCCGCAGCGCCGCGCGGCCGGTCGCCAGGGAGAAGCCGACGTCCACCGGGCTGAGGCCGGGGTGGCCCGCCGCGAAGGAGGTGAGGCGGGCGATCTGCGCGTCGAGCGCCGTCGCGGTCGCGGCGGAGACGAGCCAGGGCACGACGGCGGGCGCCCCGGCGAACTCCCGCGCGGGAGTGTCGGTGGGCGGCGCCTGCTCGATGATCAGATGCGCGTTGGTGCCGCTGATGCCGAAGGACGAGATACCGGCGCGGCGGGGGCGCCCGTCGGCGTGCCAGGGGGCCGGCTCCGTCAGCAGTTCCACCGAGCCGGCGGGCCAGTCCACATGCGAGGTGGGCTCGCCGACGTGCAGCGTGCGGGGCAGCAGCTCGTGGCGCAGGGCCATCACCATCTTGATGACGCCGCCGACGCCGGCCGCCGCCTGCGCGTGGCCGATGTTCGACTTGAGGGAGCCCAGCCGGAGCGGGCGCTCCGGGTCGCGGTCCTGCCCGTACGTGGCGAGCAGCGCCTGCGCCTCGATCGGGTCGCCGAGCCGGGTGCCGGTGCCGTGCGCCTCGACCGCGTCGACGTCGGCCGGGGCGAGTCCCGCGTCGGCCAGCGCCGCGCGGATCACGCGTTCCTGGGCGGGGCCGCTCGGTGAGGTCAGCCCGTTCGACGCGCCGTCCTGGTTGGTGGCGCTGCCCCGGATGACGGCGAGGACGGTGTGCCCGTTGGCCCGCGCGTCGGAGAGGCGTTCCAGCACCACGACGCCGACGCCCTCCGCCCAGGCGGTGCCGTCCGCGTCGTCGGAGAACACCTTGCAGCGCCCGTCGGGGGCGAGGCCGCCCTGCCGGGAGTAGCCGACGAACCCGACCGGGGTGGACATCACCGTGACACCGCCGGCCAGGGCCATCGAGCACTCCCCCGCGCGCAGGGAGCGCGCGGCCCAGTGCAGGGCCACCAGTGAGGAGGAGGAAGCGGTGTCGACGGTGACCGCCGGTCCCTCCAGTCCGAGGGTGTAGGCGAGCCGGCCGGACGCGACGCTGGGCGAGAGCCCGGTCATGGCGTGGCCGGCCAGATCTTCGCGGGAGCGCTGGGTGACGGTGGCGTAGTCCTGGCCGTTGGTGCCGACGAAGACTCCGGTACGGCTGCCGTGCAGCGACCGGGGGTCGATGCCGGCCCGTTCGACCGCCTCCCAGGAGGTCTCCAGCACCAGGCGCTGCTGCGGGTCGGTGGAGACGGCCTCGCGCGGCGACATCCCGAAGAATCCGGCGTCGAAGTCGGGTGCCTCGTAAAGGAATCCGCCGTCGCGGGTGACGCTGCGCCCCGGCCCGTCGCCGGCGAGCGCGTCCAGGTCCCAGCCGCGGTCCGCCGGGAAGCCGGCGATCGCGTCGCGGCCCTCACGGACCAGATCCCACAGCTCTTCCGGGGAACGCACGCCTCCCGGGTACCGGCATGCCATCCCGACGACCACTACCGGGTCTTCGTCGGCTCCCATCGTCATGACGTTGCACACCCCTAGGGAAAGTCGGACCGAGGACACCTCTCCGTGCCGGATCGTATGGGCGGCAAGGCTGTACTTTTCCCTAAGGAATTCGCCGGCCGCCCCGATGGCCATTGCGCGGCCGGTGTGTACACGGCGTGAACGCGGCTCCGCGACGCCCCTGAGGGCGCGAAGACTAGGGATTCTCCGGAGCCTGGCGTGAGACCAAGTTACTGTCCCGCTTCATCGCCCGCGTGCCCGTCGGCGCCGGCCGGCGCCGGTCCCCTCCCGGACGGCATCCGGTACGGCACGGACAGGCGCAGACAGGCCCAGACGGCGATGAACGCGGCCACCCGGCGACCGGCCGTGTGTGTACTCGTGGCACCGAGCCATCGGACTGCCACTTCCGAAGGGTGTTGTCCATGGACTCGAATCGGCGGCCGATCCTGTTCGTCAGTTATGCCGAAAGCGGTCTGCTCAACCCGCTGCTCGTCCTGGCGGAGGAATTGTCCCGGCGCGGTGTGGAAGATCTGTGGTTCGCGGCCGATGAAAAGGGCCGCTCCGATATCGAGGCGACGAAGGTGGAGACGCCTGTCACGTTCGCCTCACTCGGCGATGTCGTGTCCGAGATGTCGGCCGTCACCTGGGACGACGAGACGTATCGCGAAGTGACCCAGCGGTCACGTTTCAAGGCGCACCGCGCGGTGATCAAGCATTCGTTCGCGCCCGAGTCGCGGGTCGAGAAATACCGGCGGCTGGAGGCCATTGTCGACGAGGTCCGACCGGCGCTGATGGTGATCGAGTCGATGTGCCAGTTCGGTTATGAACTGGCGATCACCAAGAAGATCCCCTTCGTGCTGGGGGTGCCGTTCGTGCCCAGCAACGTGCTCACCTCGCACGTGCCGTTCGCCAAGTCGTACACGCCGGCCGGCTTCCCGGTCCCGCACTCCGGCCTGCCGGGGGAGATGACCTTCGCGCAGCGGGTGGAGAACCACCTGTTCCGGCTGCGGACGCTGGGGATGTTCATGAACTCCTCGATGCGCAAGGTGGTCGAGGTGGACAACCGGATCCGCGGCGAGCTGGGGATCGCGCCCGAGGCGCGCGCGATGATGGCCCGGATCGACCACGCCGAGATGGTGCTGTGCTACTCGGTGCCCGAGCTGGACTACCCGTTCCCCGTCCCGGACAAGCTGCGCCTGGTCGGCGCGATGGTGCCGCCGCTGCCGCAGGCGCCGGACGACGACGGTCTCTCCGACTGGCTCTCCGCCCAGAAGTCCGTCGTCTACATGGGGTTCGGCACGATCACCCGGCTGACCCGGGAGCAGGTCGGCGCGCTGGTGGACGTCACGCGGCGGCTGTCGGACGAGCACCAGGTGCTGTGGAAGCTGCCCAAGGAGCAGCAGGAGCTGCTGCCGCCGGCGGAGGAGCTGCCGGACAATCTGCGGATCGAGAGCTGGGTCCCCTCGCAGCTCGACGTGCTGGCCCACCCGAACGTCAAGGTCTTCTTCACGCACGCCGGCGGCAACGGCTACCACGAGGGGCTGTACTTCGGTAAGCCGCTGGTGGTGCGGCCGCTCTGGGTGGACTGCGACGACCAGGCGATCCGCGGCCAGGACTTCGGGGTCAGTCTGACCCTGGACCGTCCGGAGACCGTCGACCCGGACGACGTGTACGACAAGCTCACCCGGGTCCTCGACGACGACGCGTTCCGCGAGCGCGCCGAGCATTTCGGGGAGCTGCTGCGCGCGGCGGGCGGCCGGAGTTCGGCGGCCGACCTGATCCAGGGCCTTCCGGTACTCGCCGCCACCAGCTGAGTGCCCGCCGGCACCCCCGTCAACCCTCAGCACCCTCGTCACCCAGCAGCACCCTCGTCACCTCGTCACCTCGTCAACTGAGAGCTTTCCCTTACCGATCGGGGCATCGCACATGTCATTCACCCATCCCGTCTCCAAGCCCTGGCTCGGCGGGCGCGAGCTGGAATACGTGACCGAGGCCGTCAGCGACGGCTGGATCTCCTCGCAGGGGCCGTACGTCCGCCGCTTCGAGGAGGAGTTCGCCCGGTACAACGGCAGCGCCCACGGCGTGGCCTGTTCGTCCGGTACGACCGCGCTCACCCTGGCCCTGCGCGCGCTCGGGGTCGGCCCCGGTGACGAGGTCATCGTTCCCGAGTTCACGATGATCGCGAGCGCCTGGGCGGTGACGTACACCGGCGCGACCCCCGTCTTCGTGGACTGCGGGGACGATCTCAACATCGATGTCTCCCTCATCGAGGAGAAGATCACCGCCAGGACCAAGGTGATCATGCCGGTGCACATCTACGGGCGCCGGTGCGACATGGACAAGATCATGGACATCGCCTACGAGTACAACCTCCGGGTCGTGGAGGACTCCGCCGAGGCGCACGGCGTGAAGCCGGTCGCCGACATCGCCTGCTTCTCACTCTTCGCCAACAAGATCATCACCGCCGGCGAGGGCGGCATCTGTGTCACCGACGACCGGCATCTCGCCGAGCAGATGGCCCATCTGCGCGCGATGGCGTTCACCAAGGACCACAGCTTCCTGCACAAGAAGCTGGCCTACAACTTCCGTATGACGAGCATGCAGGCGGCCGTCGCGCTGGCGCAGACCGAGCAGCTGGACGCGATCCTGGAGACCCGCCGGGAGATCGAGCAGCGCTACGACGAGGGTCTGCGCGGGATCGACGGGATCACCCTGATGCCGCCGCGCGACGTGCTGTGGATGTACGACGTGCGCGCCGAACGCCGGGAGGAGCTGCGCGCGTTCCTGGCGGCCGAGGGCATCGAGACGCGGCTGTTCTTCAAGCCGATGAGCCGGCAGCCCGGCTATCTCGACGCCGACTGGCCCTCACTGAACGCGAATCGCTTCGCCGAGGACGGCTTCTATCTGCCGACCCATACCGGACTGACCAAGGACGACCAGGAATTCATCACGGAGAAGGTCCGGGCGTTCTACGCCGCCGGCTGACCCGCGCGGTCCCGCGGCACCCGCTCCCGCTATCGCGCCCGACCTTCCGACCCCCAGGGAAATCGATATGACAACAGCTCAGACCTGCCCGGTCGCCTTTCCGCTGCGCGCGCCCGGCCGTCCCTTCCCGCCTCCGGAGTACACGGACTTCCGGGCGCAGGGCGGTCTCGTCCGGTCGGCCCTGCCCAACGGCGTTCCGGTCTGGCTGGTGACGCGGCACGACGACGTACGCGCCGTCCTCACCGACGCCCGGATCAGCTCCAACCCCTCGCACCCGGGTTTCCCGAAGGCGGCGAAGACCGGTGGGGTTCCCTCCCAGGACGAGGTGCCGGGCTGGTTCGTCGCGCTGGACCCGCCGGAGCACGGCCGGTTCCGCAAGACGCTCATCCCCGAGTTCACGGTGCGCCGGGTCCGGGAGATGCGGCCGGCCATCGAGCAGATCGTCCACGAGCGGATCGACGCGATGCTCGCCGCCGGGAACACCGCGGACCTGATCGCGGACTTCGCGCTCTCCGTCCCGTCCCTGGTCATCTCCAGCCTGCTCGGAGTGCCCAACGCGGACCGGGACTTCTTCGAGACGAAGACCCGCGTGCTGGTCACCCTCACCTCGACGGACGAGGAGCGGACGGCCGCCTCCAAGGCCCTGCTGCGCTACCTCAACCGGCTGATCACCGTGAAGGAGAAGCGGCCGGGCGACGACCTGATCAGCCGGCTGATGGCCGGCGGAACACTCTCCAAGCAGGAGGTGTCCGGCGTATCGATGCTGCTGCTGATCGCGGGACACGAGACGACGGCCAACAACATCGGTCTCGGCGTCGTGACGCTGCTGAGCAATCCGCGGTGGATCGGTGACGAGCGGGCCGTGGAGGAGCTGCTGCGCTACTACTCGGTCGCCGACCTGGTGTGCTTCCGGGTGGCCGTCGAGGACGTGGAGATCGGCGGGCAGCTCATCAAGGCGGGCGAGGGGATCATTCCGCTGGTCGCGGCGGCCAACCACGACGGGACCGTCTTCGACCGTCCCGACGAGTTCGACCCCGGGCGGTCCGCCCGCTCGCACGTGGCGTTCGGGTACGGCGTGCACCAGTGCCTCGGCCAGAACCTGGTCCGGGTCGAGATGGACATCGCCTACCGGGCCCTGTTCGAGCGGATCCCCACCCTGGAACTGGCGGTGCCCGTCGAGGAACTGCCGCTGAAGTACGACGGAGTGCTCTACGGGCTGCACGAGCTGCCCGTCCGCTGGCAGTGAGGGTGACCGGCGGCCGGCGGACAGGAGCCGGCGGCCGGGACGAGCGGGACCGCGACCGATTGACGGAGGAACGATGGTGCACATCAGCGTGGACACCGAGCGCTGCGTCGGGGCGGGGCAGTGCGTACTGTCCGCCCCGGACGTCTTCGACCAGGACGACGACGGAATCGTCACCGTCCTCGGCGAGCCGGCCGACGAGAGCGCGCGGGACGCGGCGCGGCAGGCGGGCCTGATCTGCCCGTCCCAGGCGATCAGCGTGACCGAGGGATGAGTCCGGTGTCCGGCCGTTCGCGGCCGGACACCGGGAGGGCACGGAGAAGGACCGGCACACGGACACGGACACAGACACGAGGAACGGGCTCGGCCCCCACCCGGAGGACGCGATCGACAGCGTCCCGGAGGTGGGGGCCGAGCCCGTGGCGCCGCGGGGCGCCGGCCCGCCGCCGGCGGCTACCAGGTGACGGGCAGTTCGGTGAGACCGCCGGAGAGCTGGCCGCCGAGCGTCTGGAGCTCCTCGACCGGGCGGGTCGGACGCAGGCCCGGCAGGCGGGTGAAGAGCAGCGTGTACGCCGTCCTCAGCTGCATCCGGGCCAGCGGCGCCCCGATGCAGTGCCACATGCCGTGGCCGAAGGTCAGGTGGGTGTTGGGCGAGCGGGTGATGTCGAACACCTCGGGGTCGCTGATGACCCGCTCGTCGAAGTTGGAGAGGGTGAAGTCCAGCAGCACGAGGTCACCGGAGCGCATGGTGACGCCGCCGATCTCGACGTCCTCGGTGGCGTAGCGCGGCAGGACCGAGCCGCCGGCCTTGGCCGACCGCAGGATCTCCTCGACGGCGCCCGCCATCAGCTTCTCGTCGCCCAGCGCGGCGTCCCGCTGCTCCGGGTGGAGCGAGAAGAGCACCACACCGAGGTCGATATGGCTGGCGACACTCTCCAGCCCGGCGAAGAGCAGCCCGGCGGCGATCGGTCCGATGCGCTCGTCCGAGGGCTCCTTCAGGCACAGCCGTGAGATCACGTCGTCCTCGGGCTCGGCCCGCTTGCGGCGTGCCAGCTCCACGAGGAGACCGAAGAGTTCCCGCTGTCCCGCCTGCACGCTCTCCGGGTCGTCGAGTCCGCCCATCCGGGAGAGCGCCGCGACGAGCCGGCCCTGCTCCTCGGCGGGGACACCGATGAGTTCGCACAGGACGGAGAGGGAGAACGGCAGGGAGAACTGGCCGTGCAGATCGGCGGGCGGTCCCTGGGCGACGAAGCTCCGGAAGACGCCCTCGGCGATCGCCTCGACCTTGGGCATCAGGTCGAGGACGCGCCGGGCCGAGAAGTTCGGGGTGAGCAGCGACCGCATCTCGGCGTGCACCGCGCGCGCCTGCTCGGGGTCGTCGGTGATGAGCATGTCGAGGAAGGGGTTCTGGACATAGCGCGGCGCGGTCGCCGGGGTCCGGTGGGCGCGCCCCAGCCGCTCGTCGCGCAGCAGCTCCTTCAGCTCGGCGTGCCGGGTCACCAGCCATCCCTCGTCGCCGGCCGGTGTACGCACCTTGCAGATGGGGGCCCGGGTCTGGAGGTCGCGCAGCAGCGGGCTCAGCCGGAGCGGGGACGGCGGCTTGTCGGACGAGAGCGAGGGCAGCTCGTGGAAGGTGGTCATGGATATCTCCTCAGGACGGTGGTGCTGGTGTGCTCTCGTATCGCTGCCCGCGGGGCCGGGACCCAAGGGGGCGACCCGCACCGGAAGGCCGGGCGGTGCCGCCCCCTGGGGGTGGTGGGGACCGGGGCCTGGCGGCGGCGCTGCCGCCAGGCCCCGGTGTGATGCGCCAGGCGCCGGTGAGATGCGCCGGGCGCCGGTGTGAGCGCTAGGCGCCGGTGTGAGCGCTAGGCGCCGGTGGCCGGGAGGCCGCCGAGCCACTTCTCCATGGCGTCCGCCGTGAGCGCCGAGTGCTCCTTGGCGAGCGACAGATGGTCCGCGTCGATGTCGAGGACCTCGTCGGCGGGGACCGAGGAGGTGTCGAGCTGGAAGCCGCCCAGGGCTTGTGTGGCCCGGACCAGCATCACGGGGGCGGTGGGGGCCGGGGCCTCGATGTCGGTCATCGCCATGAACCAGTGCGCCATGGCCGACATCCGGGCGCTGTTGAGCGTCACCGAAGGGGAGTCGATGTCGGCCAGGTAGAAGCGGGTGGTCGCGTCGAGGTCGTTGCCCTCCCCGACCCGGTAGCGGATGCTCCCGGTGTCCAGCAGGATGACGGCCTCGGGCTTGATCCCCCAGGTGTCCTCCAGGACACCGGCCGCCAGGTAGGCGAGTGAACCGCCCGTGGAGTGGCCGACCATCACGAACGGCTCGCCGTCGCTGGCGTGCAGGGCGCTCTCCGCGACGATACGGGCCGCGGCCTCACTCGTGGCGGGCAGCGGCTCACCCGGCGCGAAGCCCATGAGCGGGAGCGCCGAGACGTGCCGCTTGCCCCGGAAGTGCGCGGCGATCCGCGCGTACTGGTGCACCCCCCCGGTGGCGCCGGGCGCGCTGACGAAGACCAGACGGGGGCTGGTCGGCCCCTCGGCCAGGGTGACGGGCGCCGACAGTTCCTCCAGGTCGGCGGGGGTCTCGAAGGTCGGCCTGGTGTTGGCGACGGCCTTCAGCATCCGCATGCCCTCGACGAGCTTGCCCGTCTCGACCGCGTTGTAGAAGAGACCTTCCAGGGTGTCGTCCGGGTCGACCGTGGTGCGGGCGGTGGCGGTGGCCGGGCCGCCCGCCGGGGACGCGGCGTCGAGCTGGCCGGCGAGCTCCCCGTGCAGCCAGCGGGCGAGCTTGACGGGGGATCCGTGGTCGAAGACCACCGAGCTGGGCAGCCGCAGGCCGAGCGCGTCGGCGAGCTGGTTGCGCAGCCCCACCGAGACCAGCGAGTCGAAGCCCAGTTCCAGGAAGCTGCGTTCGGGGTCCACACCGCTCGGGTCGGCGTGGCCGAGCAGTCCGGCGGAGTAGCCGGCCACCAGGTCGGTGAGCAGGCTCTCCTGCTCGGGTGCTCCGAGGTGGCGCAGCCGCTCCCGCAGGGTGACCGGTGACCGGTCCGCCGCCGCGGCCGTACGCCGGGTACGGGGGACGAGTTCGCGCCACAGGGCGGGCAGGGCCTGCTGCACCTGGAGCCCGGCGACATGGACGCGGGCCGGGACGACCGTGGCCTCGGGGCGGCTGACGGCGGCGTCGAAGAGGGCCAGGCCCTGGTCCATCGACAGGGCCGGCATACCGCCGCGCGCCATCCTTTCCAGGTCGGCCTCGCTGACGTGGCTCGTCATGCCGCTGCCCCGGCCCCAGGGGCCCCAGGCGAGGGCGACGGCGGGCAGCCCGAGGCCCCGGCGGTGCTGGGCGAGGGCGTCCAGGAACGCGTTGGCGGCGGCGTAGTTGCCCTGTCCGGGGCTGCCGAGCACACCGGAGACGGACGAGTAGAGCACGAACGCGGCCAGGCCGAGGTCGCGCGTCGCCTCGTGCAGGTACCAGGCGGCGTCGGCCTTCGGCCCCAGCACACGCTCCAGGTGTCCGGGGGTGAGGGTGCCGAGGAGCGCGTCGTCGAGCACGCCGGCGGTGTGGACGACGGCGGTCAGCGGGTGGCCGGGGTCCACGGTGGCCACCAGCGCGGCCACCGCGTCCCGGTCGCCGACGTCGCAGGCGGCGACCGACGCCTCGGCGCCCAGCCGGGCCAGTTCGTCGAGCAGTTCGGCCGCGCCCGGCGCGTCCGGTCCGCGCCGGCTGGCCAGCAGCAGGTGGCGTACGCCGTGCTCGGCCACCAGGTGCCGGGCCAGCACCGCGCCGAGACCGCCGGTACCGCCGGTGATCAGGACGGTGCCCGCCGGGTCCCAGGCGCGCTCCGTGCCGTCGGCTGCCGTGGCGTCGGCTGTGGCCGCCTGTTCCGGCAGCCGGGTCAGCCGTCCGGCCCGGACGGCGTTGGAGCGCACCACCAGCTGCTGCTCGTCGAGGGAGAGGAGCCCCGGCAGGGCGCCGGCGGACAGGAAGGAGTCGTCCAGGTCCACCAGGAGGAAGCTGCCGGGGTTCTCGGTCTGGGCGGTGCGCACCAGGCCCCATACGGCGGCGGCGGCCGGGTCGAGGATGTCCTCGCCGTCGACGGCGACCGCGCCACGGGTGACGAACATCATCCGTGAGCCCGCGAGCCGGGGCTCGTTCAGCCACTCCTGGAGCAGGCCCAGTACCCGGGTGGTCAGGGCGCGGACCGACGCGGGTCCGTCCTGCGCCAGGTCACCGACGACGGGCACCAGGAAGATGTCGGGGGCCACCCCGCTGTCGCCGACCGCGCCGGTCAGGGAGTCGGCGTACGCGCTGACGGTCTCGTCGGCGCGGTGCATCGCGTAGCCCAGGTCGAGTTCGTCCGCGCCGATGACCGCCCACCGGGTGCCGGTGGCGGGCACGGGTTCGGCCGCCAGGGGCGCCCACCCGAGTGTGAACAGGGCTCCCTGGTCGGCGCCGCCGGCCGAGGGCGCCTGCCGCTGCTCGCCGGAGGCCGCTCCGAACTCCACCGAGTCCACCGAGAGCACCGGGGCGCCTTCGATGTCGACGGCGGTGAGCGCCACCGTGTCGGGTCCGGTCGCGGTGAGCCGTACGCGCAGGGCGGAGGCCGCCGCGGCGTGCAGCGTGAGTCCGCTCCACGAGACGGGCACGGGGGCGGCCTGCGCGCCTTCGGCGTCGAGCGCGGCCGAGGGGCGCAGCGCGGCGTCCAGCAGCGCCGGGTGGATTCCGTACGTTCCGGCGTCGTCGGTGACGGCGGGCAGGGAGACCTCGGCGTACACCTCGTCCCCGCGCCGCCAGGCGCCCGACAGGCCCTGGAAGACGGGGCCGTAGCCGATGCCGGCCCGGTCGAGCCGCTCGTACAGGCCGTCCAGGTCCACGGCCACGGCGTCGCGCGGCGGCCAGACGGAGGTGTCGAACGCGGCGCCGCCGGGGTCCGGTTCGGCGTCCGTCAGGACTCCGCGGGCGTGCTGGGTCCAGGGTGCCTCGTCCCGGCCGTCGGGCCGGGAGTGGACGGTCAGCGCGCGCCGTCCCGCGTCGTCGGCCGCGCCGATGTGCACCTGGGTGGTGACCGCGTCCTTGCCGGTCAGCACGAGGGGGGTGAGCACGGTCAGTTCGCCGACCCGGTCGAGGCCGCACTGGTCGCCGGCCCGGATGGCGAGTTCGGCGAAGGCGGTGGCGGGCAGGACGGTCCGGTCCGCGATCCGGTGGTCGGCGAGCCAGGGGTGGGACGTCGCGGAGAGCCGGCCGGTCAGGACGGTCTCGTCGGCCCCGGCGACGGGGACCGCCGCGCCGAGCAGCGGGTGGCCGGCGGCGGTCAGGCCGAGGCCGGAGGCGTCGCCGGTGGTCCGGCGGACGGTGGGCCAGAACCGCTCGTTCCGGAACGCGTAGGTCGGGAGGTCCACGACGCGGGCGCCGGTGCCGGCGAAGAAGCCGGCCCAGTCGACCGGCACACCGCGCGCGTACAGTCCGGCGAGCGCGGTGACGGCGCTGCTCTCCTCGGGACGGTCCTTGCGCAGGACCGGCAGCGCGGTGACGGAGGAGTCCTGGACGGATTCCCGGACCAGGGCGGAGAGCACGCTGTCCGGGCCCAGTTCCAGGAAGGTCTTCACGCCGCGCCCGGCGAGCGTCCGCACCCCGTCGCCGAACCGCACCGCTTCGCGGACGTGCCGGACCCAGTACGCGGCGGAGCCGAGCTCGTCGGCGCCGGCCGGCTCCCCGGTGAGGTTGGAGACGACCGGGACGGCGGGCCGCTCGAAGGACAGCCCCGCCACGACGGCGCGGAACTCGTCGAGCATGGGCTCCATGAGCGGCGAGTGGAAGGCGTGGCTGACGGACAGCCGGGTCGTCCTGCGCCCATCGGCCGCCAGTCGCTCCGCGATCTCCTGTACGGCGTCCTCATGGCCGGAGACGACCACCGCGTCCGGGCCGTTGACGGCGGCGAGCGAGACCCGGTCGGTGAGGAGCGGGATCACCTCGTCCTCGGTGGCCCGTACGGCGACCATCGCCCCGCCGGCGGGCAGGGCCCGCATCAGCCGCGCCCGGGCGGCCACCAGCCGGCAGGCGTCGGCGAGGGAGAACACCCCGGCGACGTGCGCGGCGGTGATCTCGCCGATGGAGTGGCCGGCGAGGAAGTCCGCCTTGACACCCCAGGAGGTGACCAGCCGGTACAGCGCGACCTCGACGGCGAACAGCGCGGGCTGGGTGTAGCCGGTGTCGCCCAGGAGGTCCGCGTCGTCGCCCCAGATCACGTCCCGCAGCGGACGGTCGAGTTCCCCGTCGAGTCCGGCGATGACGGCGTCCAGGGCCTCGGCGAAGACCGGGAAGCGCGCGTACAGCTCGCGGCCCATGCCGAGCCGCTGCGAGCCCTGGCCGGAGAACAGCACGGCGAGCGGGCCCGTCGCGGCCACCGCGCGCGCGGCCTCGTCGAGTCCGCCGGCGGAGGCGAGCAGTACCGACCGGTGCTCGAAGGCGGAGCGGGTGGTGGCGAGGGAGAAGCCGACGTCGACGGGGCTCCGGCCGGGGGCGCCGGCGAGGGAGCGGACGCGCTCCAGCTGTGCGTCGAGCGCGGCCGCGCTCCGGCCCGACACGGGCCACGGCACGAGGTCCGGCACGAGGTCGGGAACGGCGGGAGCCGCTTTCGGGGTCCGCGCCTCCGCCAGGGCCCGCGCCGCCGGGCCGTCCGCGACGGGGTCCTGCGCGTCGAGGGGCGGGGCCTGCTCGATGAGGACGTGCGCGTTGGTGCCGCTGATGCCGAACGACGAGACGCCGGCGCGGCGCACCCGCTCACCCGGCGACCACTCGACGGGCTTGGTCAGCAGCCGTACGTCACCGGCCGACCAGTCCACGTGCGAGGACGGCGCGTCCACATGGAGGGTCTGCGGCAGCAGGCCGTTGCGCAGCGCTAGGACCATCTTCATCACGCCCGCGACGCCGGCCGCCGCCTGGGTGTGGCCGATGTTCGACTTGACGGAGCCCAGCCACAGCGGGCGCCCCGGGTCGCGGTCCTGGCCGTAGGTCGCCAGCAGCGCCTGTGCCTCGATCGGGTCGCCCAGGGTGGTGCCCGTACCGTGCGCCTCCACGGCGTCGACGTCGGCCGGGGAGAGCCCGGCGCCGGCCAGGGCCTGCCGGATGACGCGCTGCTGGGAGGGGCCGTTGGGGGCGCTGAGTCCGTTCGACGCGCCGTCCTGGTTGACCGCGCTGCCGCGCAGTACCGCGAGGACGGGGTGTCCGTTGCGCTGGGCGTCCGACAGCCGCTCGACCATCAGCATGCCGACGCCCTCGGACCAGCCGGTGCCGTCCGCCGCGTCGGAGAACGTCTTGCAGCGCCCGTCGGAGGCGAGTCCGCCCTGGACGCTGAATCCGGCGAAACTCGACGACGTGGTCATCAGGGTGGCACCGCCGGCCAGGGCGAGCGCGCACTCGCCGTTGCGTACGGCCTGCGCGGCGAGGTGCAGGGTCACCAGCGACGACGAGCACGCCGTGTCGAGGGTGACGGCGGGGCCTTCGAGGCCGAGCGCGAAGGACAGCCGGCCGGACAGGACACTCGCGGCGAGGCCGTTGCCCGCGTAGCCGCCCATGTCCTCCTGCGCGGCGAGGACGAGGTGCGCGTAGTCCTGGGAGTTCGTGCCGACGAACACCCCGGTCCTGCTGCCGCGCAGGGTCGCCGGGTCGATGCCGGTCCGCTCGATGGCCTCCCAGGACACCTCCAGGAGGAGCCGCTGCTGCGGGTCCATCGCCAGGGCCTCGCGCGGCGAGATCCCGAAGAAGGCGGGGTCGAAGTCGGGGGCCTCGTAGACGAAGCCGCCTTCCTGGGTGGCGCTGCGTCCCTCCGCGTCGCCCGCGAGGGCGTCGAGGTCCCAGCCCCGGTCCGTGGGGAACGGAGCGATCGCGTCGCCGCCCGTGGCGAGCAGCTCCCACAGGTCCTCGGGGGACCGGACACCGCCGGGGAACCTGCACGCCATCCCGACGATCGCCACCGGTTCGTGGCGCCCGGATTCGGCTTCCTGGAGGCGTTGGCGGGTCTGGTGCAGGTCCGTGGTGACCCACTTCAGGTATTCGACGAGTTTCTTTTCGTCCGGCATCGTCCGTGAACCTTCCTCAGAATTTTCCATGCGAAGGGAGTCGACCGTCGGGCCCGTCAGGAGTCCGTCGAGCGGCCGAGCTCGTTGTCGATGAAGGCGAGAACCTCGTCGGCGCTCGCGGCCTCGATCCGTTCCGTGAGCGCGGCTCCGCCGCTCTCGGGGGCGGCGGCGTCCCACTTCGCGAGCAGCTGCCGCAGCCGGCCGGTGACTCCGGCCCGGGTGGTCTCGTCGGGTACGCCGCCGGCGAGCGCCGCCTCCAGCCGGTCGAGTTCGGCGAGCGGCGACGACCCGGCGCCCGGCGCGGCGTCGCCCAGCAGGTGCGCCGCGAGGTGTCCGGCGACGGCGGCCGGGGTGGGGTGGTCGAACACCAGGGTGGCGGACAGCCGCACCCCGGTGGCCGAGGTCAGCCGGGTCCGCAGCTCCACCGCCATGAGGGAGTCGAAGCCGTGCCGGCTGAAGTCCCGGTCGGCGGGGATCGCGTCCGGGGTGGCGTGTCCGAGGACGGCCGCCGTCTCGGTGCGTACGAGATCCACCAGCAGCGTCCGGCGCTCCTCCTCGCCGAGCGCGGCGAGGCGCTCGGCGAGGCCGGCGGTGCGGCCCTGCGCGGCGGCGGTGGGACGCCGGGTCCGCAGGAGTCCCCGCAGCAGCGGCGGGAGTTCCGTCGCGGCGCGCGACGCGGTGTCGGCCGCCCCGGCGGCGATCCTGATCGGGACGATCAGCGCCTCGTCGCGCGTGGTCGCCGCGTCGAACAGGGCGAGGCCCTGCTCCACCGACATCGGGGGCGTCACGGACCGGTTCATCCGCCGCAGGTCCGCTTCGTTCAGCTGGCCGGTCATGCCGGTGCCGCGCTCCCACGCGCCCCAGCCGAGCGAGACGGCGGCCAGGCCGAGTCCGGCGCGGTGGCGGGCCAGCGCGTCCAGGAACGCGTTGGCGGCGGCGTAGTTGCCCTGCCCGGGGCCGCCCATGATGCCGGCGACCGAGGAGTACAGGACGAACCCGGTGAGGCCGAGGTCACGGGTGGCCTCGTGCAACTGCCAGGCGCCGTCAGCCTTGGGCCGCAGGGCCCGCTCCAGCCGCTCGGGCGTGAGCGAGCCGATCGTGGCGTCGTCTATCACACCGGCGGTGTGCACGACGGCGGTCAGCGGATGCTCGACGGGGACCTCGGCGAGGAGCTTGTCCAGCGCCGGACGGTCGGCGATGTCGCAGGCCGCCACGGTCACTTCGGCTCCCAGCGCGGCCAGTTCGGCCTGGAGTCCGGCGGCGCCCGGGGCGTCGGGTCCGCGCCGGGAGGCGAGCAGGAGGTGCTTCATGCCGTGTCCGGTCACCAGGTGCCGGGCGAGTTCGCCGCCGAGGCCGCCGGTTCCGCCGGTGATCAGCACGGTGCCGTCGCGGTCCCAGGCGAGGGACGGGCCACCGGCCGGGGCCTGTTCGGGCAGTCGCGCCAGGCGGGCCACCCGTACGTCGTCGCCGCGCAGCATCAGCTGGCTCTCGCCGGCGTCCAGCAGTCCGGGCAGCAGGGGCAGCGCCGCGTCGGCGGTGTCCGTGGCACCGAGGTCCAGCAGTCCGAACGCGCCGGGGTTCTCCGACTGGGCGGAGCGGACCAGCCCCCGGGCCGCGGCGGCCGCCAGATCCTGGACGCTCTCGTCACCGGCGGCGACGGCGCCCCGGGTGACGAAGACCAGCCGGGAGGCCGCGCACCGCTCGTCGGCGAGCCATGCGCGCAGCAGGTCCAGGACACCGGTCGTCACGGCCCGGACGGCGCCGGGTAGCGAGCTGCCCGAGGCGGTGAGGTCACCGCCGACCGGGGCGAGGACGAGGTCCGGCACCGGTCCGGGGGCGTCGAGGAGTTCGGCCGGCGACCCGGCCCGTACGACGGACGGACCGTCGGCGGCCGCCAGGACGCGGTGCGCGCCTTCGGTGCCGAGGACCGCCCACCTGCCCGTGGCCCGCGCGGCGGCGGAAGCGGTGGCGGCCGGGGCGGGCACCCACTCGACGCCGAACAGCGCGGCGCCGTCGTGGCCGGTGGCCGGGGCGTGCTCCGTCCGGTCCACGGGACGCAGGGTCAGGGAGCGTACGGAGAGCACCGGGGCGCCCTCCTCGTCGGCCGCCTCCAGCGACACGGTGTCGTCGCCGGTGGTCGTCAGCCGTACCCGCAGCGCCGTGGCGGCGGCCGCGTGCAGCGTGACTCCGTGCCAGGCGGCGGGGGTCAGGGCGCCGGGTTCGCCGTCGGGGTCCAGCAGGGCGCCGGCCTGGACGGCGGCGTCCAGCAGGGCCGGGTGGAGCGTGAACGCCCCGCCGGTACGGGCCTCGTCGGCGAGGGTGACCTCGGCGAGGACCGTGTCGTCCTGGTGCCAGGCGGCCGTGATGCCGAGCTGTCCGGCGGCGCCGTACGGCTCCAGGTTCACCGGGGTGGCCCCGGCGGGTGGCCATACCGCCGTGTCGAACGGGGCGGCGGTGTGGCCACCGGGGGCGAGCACACCGGCGGCGTGCAGGGTCCACGGCTGGTCCGCGCCGGTCTCGGGGCGGGCGTGCACGGTGAGGGCGCGGCGGCCCGCCTCGTCGGCGGCGGCGACCCGCACCTGCAGCTGGACGGAGCCCCGCTCGGGCACCGCGAGGGCGGCGGCGACGGTCAGTTCCTCGATCCGGTCGCAGCCGGCCTCGTCACCGGCGCGGACGGCCAGTTCGGCGAAGGCGGCCGCCGGCAGCACGGTCCGGCCCCGGTCGGCGTGGTCGGACGGGTCGGCGTGGCCGGCGTGGCCGGCCAACCACGGCAGTGCCGGGGCGGAAAGCCGTCCGGTGAGCACCGTCTCGTCCGACCCGGCGACGGTCATCGCCGCGCCGAGCAGCGGGTGTCCGGCGGCCACCAGGCCGAGCCCGGAGGCGTCACCGGCGGCCACCGTCACCGACGGCCAGTACCGCTCGCGCTGGAACGCGTAGGTGGGAAGGTCCACGCGCCGGGCGCCGGTGCCGGCGAAGACGCCGGTCCAGTCGGCCGTGACACCGGCCGCGTGCACCTTGGCCAGCGCGGTGACGGCGGTCAGCTCCTCGGAGCGGCCCTTGCGCAGGGCGGGCACCACGACGGCGTCCGCCGGGGCGGACTCGCGGGCCAGGGCGGAGAGCACGCCGTCCGGGCCCAGCTCCAGGAACACCCCCACGCCCTGGTCCGCGAGGGTCCGCACACCGTCGGCGAAGCGGACCGGTTCGCGGACGTGCCGTACCCAGTACTCGGCCGAGCACAGTTGCTCCGGGGAGGCCGGCTCGCCGGTCAGGTTGGACACCACGGGGATCCGGGGCGCCCGGTAGGTCAGGCTCTCCGCGACGGCGTGGAACGCGGCGAGCATCGGGTCCATCAGCGGCGAGTGGAAGGCGTGGCTCACCGGGAGCCGCGTCGTCCTGCGCTTGCGGTCCGCCAGCCCCGCCGCGATCCGCAGCACCTCGTCCTCGTCGCCGGAGATCACCGTCGAGGTACGGCCGTTGACGGCGGCGACCGACACGCGGTCGGTCAGCAGCGGCAGCACCTCGTCCTCGGTGGCCTGCACGGCGACCATCGCCCCGCCGGAGGGCAGCGCCTCCATCAGCCGGGCGCGGGCCGCGACCAGCCGGCAGGCGTCCTCCAGCGAGAAGACCCCCGCCACATGGGCGGCGGCGATCTCACCGATGGAGTGCCCGGCGACGAAGTCCGGCGTGACGCCCCAGGATTCCACCAGCCGGAAGAGCGCCACCTCGACGGCGAACAGGGCGGGCTGGGTGTGGGCGGTGCGGTTCAGCGTCGCGGCGTCGTCGCCCCAGATCACCTCGCGCAGCGGTCGTTCCGACGTGCCGTCCAGGTGGGCGAGTACGGCGTCCAGCGCGTCCGCGAAGACCGGGAAGCGCTCGTACAGCTCCCGGCCCATCCCCAGCCGCTGGGATCCCTGGCCGGAGAAGAGCACGGCGGAGGGCCGCTCGGTCTCCGCTCCCCTGGCGACCTCGGACCCGCCGTCGCCCGCCACCATCAGCACGGCCCGGTGCTCGAAGACCGAGCGGCCGGTGGCCAGCGAGAACCCGATGTCGACCGGGGAGAGTCCGGGACGGGCGGCCGCGAAGGTCCGCAGCCGGTCGAGCTGTGCGTCCAGTGCGGCCTCGCTCGTGGCGGACACGGGCCACGGCACCGCCACCGGCTCGACGGCGGGCGCGGACGGCCGCTCGGCCGTCCCGGCGGCCGGCTCGCTCGCCGGGGCCTGCTCCAGGACCACGTGCGCGTTGGTGCCGCTGATGCCGAAGGACGACACACCGGCGCGGCGCGGGCGGGCGGTGCGGGGCCACTCGACCGGCTCGGTCAGCAGTTCCACCGCGCCCGACGCCCAGTTCACCCGGGTCGAGGGCTCGTTCACGTGGAGCGTGCGCGGCAGTTCGCCGTGGCGCAGCGCCAGGACCATCTTCAGCACGCCCGCGACGCCGGCCGCGGCCTGGGTGTGGCCGAGGTTCGACTTCACGGACCCGAGGAGCAGCGGCCTGGCGGGGTCGCGGTCCTGTCCGTAGGTGGCGAGCAGCGCCTGTGCCTCGATCGGGTCGCCGAGGGTGGTGCCCGTACCGTGCGCCTCGACGGCGTCCACGTCGGCGGTGGTGAGTCCGCCGCTGGCGAGGGCCTGGCGGATCACCCGCTGCTGGGAGGGGCCGTTGGGGGCGGTCAGTCCGTTGGAGGCGCCGTCCTGGTTGATGGCGGAGCCGCGCAGGACGGCCAGGATCTCGTGGCCGTTGCGGCGGGCGTCCGAGAGCCGCTCGACGACGATCACGCCGACGCCTTCCGACCAGCCGGTGCCGTCGGCCGCGTCGGAGAACGCCTTGCAGCGGCCGTCGGGGGCCAGTCCGCCCTGGCGGGTGAAGCCGGCGAAGCTCGTCGAGGTCGTCATCACGGTGACACCGCCGACCAGCGCCATGGAGCACTCGTCGCCGCGCAGCGCCTGGGCGGCCCAGTGCAGGGCCACCAGGGAGGAGGAGCAGGCGGTGTCCACGGTGACGGCGGGGCCTTCGAAGCCGAAGGCGTAGGACAGCCGGCCCGAGATGACACTGGCCGCCAGTCCGGTGCCGGCGTGGCCCTCCACGTCCTCGGTCGCCCGGAGGATGAGGTTGGCGTAGTCCTGGCCGTTGGTGCCGATGAACACGCCGGTGCGGCTGCCGCGCAGCGAGACCGGGTCGGTCCCGGTCCGCTCGAACGCCTCCCAGGCGGTCTCCAGCAGCAGGCGCTGCTGCGGGTCCATGGCGAGGGCCTCGCGGGGCGAGATGCCGAAGAAGCCCGGGTCGAAGTCGGCGGCGTCGTAGAGGAATCCGCCCACTCCGGTGGCGCTGTGGCCCTGTCCGTCACCCGCGAGGGCGTCGAGGTTCCAGCCCCGGTCCGTGGGGAATTCGGCGATGCCGTCCCGGCCCTCGGAGAGCAGCTGCCAGAGGTCCTCGGGCGAGCGCACCCCGCCGGGGAACCGGCAGGCCATGGAGACGATCACGATCGGGTCGTCGGTGACCGCCGCCGCCTCGCCGGGTTGGACGAGCGGTGCGCCGGTGCCGGTCGGGCCGCCGAAGAGTTCGGCGTCCAGCTGTCCGGCGAGCGCCTGCGGGGTCGGGTGGTCGAACACCAGGCTGACGGGGAGGGTCAGGCCGGTCAGCTCGGTGAGCCGGTTGCTCAGTTCCACGGCGGTCAGCGAGTCGAAGCCGAGGTCGCGGAAGGCCTTGTCGGCCCGGATCGCCCCGGCGCCGGTGTGGCCGAGGACGGCGGCGGCCTGGGTACGGACGACGGCCAGCAGCTCCGCCAGGCGGTCGCCGGGGGTGGCGCCGCGCAGCTTCTCGCGCAGCCCGGAAGCGGCCGACTCGTTCTCGCGGCGGGCCTCCTGGACCGCCTGGAGGGCGCGCCGCGCCTCCGGCAGGTCGCCGAGCAGCGGGCTGGGCCGCACGCTCAGCAGGGCTTGCAGCAGGTGGGGCTGCTGGAGGTCGGCGAAGACGACGGTCGGTTCCGGCTCGACGACCACGCGGGCCAGCGCGGAGAGCGCCAGCTCGGGGTCGAGCAGGCCCGTACCGGCCCGGCTGTCCGCCAGGCCGCTCTGGCCGGCCATGCCGGCGCCGCCCCAGGCGCCCCAGGCGATGGAGGTGGCGGGCAGGCCCTGCGACCGGCGCCGCTCGGCGAGGGCGTCGAGCATCGCGTTCGCCGCCGCGTAGTTGGCCTGGCCGGGGTTGCCGACCGCACCGGCGACCGAGGAGAACAGGGCGAACACCGAGAGGTCGTGGTCGCGGGTCAGCTCGTCGAGCAGCAGGGCCGAGGCGACCTTCGAGCGGAAGACCTCGTCGAAGCGCTCGGGGGTCAGCGCGGCCAGCGCGCCGTCGTCCAGGACACCGGCCGTGTGGACCACGCCGGTCAGGGGGTGGTCCTCGGGGATCGCTTCGAGGACCCGTGTCAGCTGCTCGCGGTCGGCGACGTCGGCGGCGGTGAGCGTCACCTGGACGCCGAGGGACGTGAGTTCGGCGAGCAGTTCGGACGCGCCGGGTGCTTCCGGGCCCCGGCGGCTCAGGAGCACCAGGTGCCGGGCTCCCTCGCCGGCCAGCCGGCGGGCCACCCGGGCGCCGAGCGCGCCGGTGCCGCCGGTGACGAGCACCGTGCCGGACGGCTCCCAGCGCTCGCCCGGTCCGGCGGTCTCCGCGCCGGGTGCGGGCACCATCCTGCGGCCGAAGGCGCCGGACGCGCGGACGGCGATCTGGTCCTCGTCGCCGCCGTGGGTCAGTACGGCGGCGAACCGGCGTACGGAGCGTTCGTCGAGCTCGTCGGGGAGGTCCGCCAACCCGCCCCACCGGCGGGGAAGTTCGAGCGCGGCGACCCGGCCGAGACCCCATACGGCGGCCCCGGCGGGACTGCGCGGGGCCTCGGCGCGGCCCACGGCCACGGCGCCGCGCGTCACGGCCCACACCGGGGCCACGATGCCCGCGTCCCCGAGGGCCGTGATCAGCGCGGCGGTGGAGAGCAGTCCGGCGGGTACACCGGTGGCGCCGGCCGATTCGTCCAAGGCCAGCAGCGACAGCACGCCCGCGAGGTCCGGGACGCCGGCGGCCGCCGCGGACAGCCGTGCGGCGAGCGCGTCGTGGTCGGGTCCGTCGACGTCCACGCGGTGCGCGGCGGGGCCGAGGGCCGAGACCAGGGAGGTCACCCACGGGTCGTCGCCGGCGGTCGCCGGGGCGAGGACCAGCCAGGTCCCGTCCAGGGCGGCCGAGGAGGCGACGGTCAGCGGCTGCCATGCCTGGCGGTAGCGCAGGGCGTTGACGGCCGAGCGCGCGCGGTGCCTGGTCCGCCAGGACGACAGGGCGGGGAGTACGGCTCCGAGGGAGTCGCCGTCCACGTCCAGTCCGGCCGCGAGGGATTCCAGGTCCTCCCGTTCGACCGCGGCCCAGAACTCCGCGTCGACCGGGTCGGCGCCCTCCGCCGTAGCGCTGGTGACCAGTTCCGGCCAGAACCGCTCGCGCTGGAACGCGTACGTCGGCAGATCCACCCGGCGGGCGGCGGGCCCGGCGAAGAGCCCGGCCCGGTCGACGGACACACCGGCCACCTGGAGCCGGGCGAGCGCGGTGACCAGCGCCGTCTCCTCGTCGCGGTCCTTGCGCAGTGCCGGGATCACCACGGCGTCCGCCGGGGCGGACTCGCGGACGAGGGCGGAGAGCACCCCGTCGGGTCCCAGCTCCAGGAAGGCGGACACGCCGCGCTCGGTGAGGGTCCGTACCCCGTCGGCGAAGCGGACGGCCTCGCGGACGTGCCGCACCCAGTACTCCGCCGAGCACAGCTCCTCCGTGGAGGCGAGCCGGCCGGTCAGGTTCGACACGACGGGGATGACCGGCTCGTGGAAGGAGAGACCGGAGACGACGGCGTGGAAGTCGTCGAGCATCGGGTCCATCAGCGGCGAGTGGAAGGCGTGCGAGACCCGCAACCGGGTCGTCTTGCGGCCCTGCCCCTCCAGCTGGGCGGCGACCTCCAGGGCCGCGTCCTCGTGGCCGGAGATCACCACCGACGAGGGACCGTTGACCGCCGCGACGGAGACCTGATCCGTGAGCAGCGGGGTGATCTCGTCCTCGGTGGCCCGGACGGCGACCATGGCGCCGCCCGAAGGCAGCGCCCGCATCAGCTTCGCCCGCGCGACGACCAGACGGCTCGCGTCCTCCAGCGAGAACACCCCCGCCACATGCGCCGCCGCGATCTCACCGATCGAGTGGCCCGCCACGAAGTCCGGCGTCACACCCCACGACTCGACCAGCCGGAAGAGAGCGACCTCGACCGCGAACAACGCGGGCTGCGTGTAACCCGTGTCGTTCAGCAGCTCGGCGTCCTCGCCCCAGATCACCTCACGCAGCGGACGGTCCAACTCACCGTCCAGCTGGGCCAGTACGGAGTCCAGCGCATCGGCGAAGGCCGGGAAACGGCCGTACAGCTCACGCCCCATCCCCAGCCGCTGCGACCCCTGACCCGAGAACAGCACCGCGGATGTCCGGCCGGCCGCCAGGCCCCGGGCGATCTCCGTGACGCCCTCGTCGGTGGCCAGCAGCGCCGCCCGGTGCTCGAACAGCGACCGGCTCGTCGCCAGCGCGTGCCCGATGTCCGAGGCGGAGTACTCGGGGTGCGCCGCCGCGAAGGCCCGGATCCGGCCGAGCTGGCCTTCCAGCGCGGCTTCGCTCTTGGCCGACACGAGCCACGGCACGGCGTGCGGTTCGGCGCCCGGCGCCGGGACCGTGGGGGCCGGCGCCGGGGCGGCCTGCTCCAGCACCACGTGCGCGTTCGTCCCGCTGATGCCGAAGGAGGAGACACCCGCGCGGCGGGCGCGCCCGGTCTCGGGCCATGCCGTGTGGTCGGTCAGCAGCTCCACCGCGCCGCCCGACCACTCGACGTGGGACGACGGCTCGGTGACGTGCAGGGTGCGCGGGAGCGTGCCGTGGCGCAGCGCCATCACCATCTTGACCAGGCCGGCGGCGCCCGCCGCGGCCTGGGTGTGGCCGATGTTGGACTTGACCGAGCCGAGCAGCAGCGGGTGTTCGGCGTCACGGTCCTGGCCGTAGGTGGCCAGCAGGGCCTGCGCCTCGATGGGGTCGCCCAGCGGGGTGCCGGTGCCGTGCGCCTCCACCGCGTCGACGTCGGCCGGGGAGAGTCCGGCGTTGGCGAGGGCCTGGCGGATCACCCGCTGCTGCGCGGGGCCGTTCGGCGCGGTCAGACCGTTCGACGCGCCGTCCTGGTTGACGGCGCTGCCCTTGACGAGGGCGAGGACCTGGTGCCCGTTGCGGCGGGCGTCGGAGAGGCGCTCCACGACCAGGACGGCGGCGCCCTCGGACCAGCCGGTGCCGTCGGCGGAGTCGGAGAACGCCTTGCAACGGCCGTCGTCCGCCAGTCCGCCCATCCGGGAGAAGCCGGCGAAGTGCGCGGACGTGCTCATGACGGTGACACCGCCGGCCAGGGCGAGGGAGCACTCGCCGCTGCGCAGGGCCTGGGCGGCAAGGTGCAGGGAGACCAGGGAGGACGAGCAGGCGGTGTCGACCGACATCGCCGGGCCCTCCAGGCCGAGCGCGTAGGCGAGCCGGCCGGAGGCGACGCTGACGGCGAGGCCGGTGGTGGCGTGGCTCGCCACGTCCTCCTTCGAGCGCATGACGAGGCCCACGTAGTCCTGGCCGCTGACACCGACGAACACGCCGGTACGGCTGCCGCGCAGGGTCGCCGGGTCGATTCCGGCGCGCTCCGCGGCTTCCCAGGTGACCTCCAGCAGGACGCGCTGCTGCGGGTCCATGGCCAGGGCCTCGCGCGGCGAGATGCCGAAGAACTCGGCGTCGAAGTCGGCGGCGTCCCGGAGGAATCCGCCCTGCGGCTCGACGGCGCCCGGCTCCGCGCCGCTGATGTGCCGCTCCCAGCCCCGGTCGGTGGGGAAGCCCGAGATGGCGTCCCCGCCGGAGGCCACCAGGTCCCAGAGTCCTTCGGGGGATTCGACCCCGCCGGGGAAGCGGCAGCTCATGCCCACGATGGCGATCGGGTCGTCGGTGGTGTCGGCCGTCTCCTGGGCGGCGACGGCCGTGGCGGCGTCCGAGCCCACCAGCTCGTCGAGCAGGTAGCGGGCGAGGCGCTCGGGCGTGGGGTAGTCGAAGATGAGGGTGGCGGGCAGGGTGAGGCCGGTGGCCGAGGCCAGCCGGTTGCGCAGTTCGACGGCGGTCAGCGAGTCGAAGCCGAGCTGGCGGAATTCGCGTTCCGCGTCGATGGCGTCGGCCGACGAGTGCGCGAGGACGACGGCCGCCTCGGTGCGGACCAGGTCGGTCAGCAGGCGGGGGTGTTCGCTCTCGCGCAGGGCGGCGAGCCTTTCGACGAGCCCGGCGCGGGAGACACCGGCGGCGCCGCTCTTCGCGGTGCGGCGGCCGGTGCGTACGAGTCCCCGGAGGATGGCCGGCACACCGGCCGCCGAGGGGATCGTTCCGCTGCCGAGGCCGAGCGGGACCACCAGCGCCTCGTCGCTGCCGGTGGCCGCGTCGAAGAGCGCGAGGCCCTGTTCCACCGAGAGCAGCGGCATGCCGTTGCCGCTGACCCGGCGTACGTCGTGGTCCTCCAGGGTGCTGGTCATGCCGACGCCCTGTTCCCAGGCGCCCCAGGCCAGCGAGTGCGCGGGCAGGCCCTGGGCGCGCCGGTAGGCGGCCAGCGCGTCCAGGAAGGCGTTGCCCGCCGCGTAGTTGGCCTGCCCGGGGCCGCCCATGACACCGGATGTCGACGAGTAGACGACGAAGGCGGCGAGGTCGAGGCCGCGGGTCGCCTCGTGCAGGTTCCAGGCGGCGTCGACCTTGGGCCGCAGGACGGTGGCGAGCCGTTCGGGGGTGAGCGAACCGAGGATCCCGTCGTCCAGCACCCCGGCCGTGTGCACCACGGCGGTCAGCGGGTGCTCCGGGGGTACCGACGCCAGGAGGCCGTCGAGCGCGGACCGGTCGGCCACGTCGCACGCGGTGACCGTGACCTCGGCGCCCCGGGTGCGCAGGTCGGCGGCGAGTTCGGCCGCGCCCGGCGCGTCGATGCCGCGCCGGCTGGTCAGCAGCAGCCGCCGGACGCCGCGCCCGGCGACGAGGTGCCGCGCGAGGACGCCGCCGAGACCGCCCGTACCGCCGGTGATCAGGACGGTGCCTTCGGGGTCCCACACCGGCGGCATGGACAGCACGATCTTGCCGATGTGCTTGGCCATGGACATGAAGCGGAACGCGTCGCGGGCCCGGCGTACGTCCCAGGACTTCACGGGCAGCGGTGTCAGGACGCCCTGGTCGAACAGCTCCATGAGGGCGAGCAGCATGTGCTGGATGCCCGCCGGGTCGACCCAGCCGAGGTCGAAGGACCGGTAGTCCACGCCCTCGGGGAGGTCCCCGGCGTCGCGGATGTCGGTCTTGCCCATCTCCAGGAAGCGGCCGCCGGCTCCCATCAGCCGCAGTGACGCGTCCACGAACTCACCGGCCAGGGAGTTCAGCACCACGTCGATGCCGCCGTCACCGGCGACCTCGGCGAACGCGTTCTCGAAGTCGGTCGTACGGGAGGAGGCGATGTGGTCGTCGGCGACCCCGAGGGAGCGCAGGACGTCCCACTTGCCCTCGCTCGCGGTCGCGAACACCTCGGCGCCGAGGTGGTTCGCCAGCTGGATGGCCGCCATACCGACACCACCGGCGCCGGCGTGGACGAGTACCTTCTCGCCGCGCCGCAGCCCGGCCAGTTCCACCAGGGCGTGGTAGGCGGTCAGGAACACCAGCGGCATGGAGGCGGCCGTCTCCCAGGACCAGCCTTCCGGTACGGCGGTCATGCGGCGTTCGTCGCCCACGACATGGGTGCCGAAGCCGCCGAAGAGCATGCCGGTGACGCGGTCGCCGACCCGCAGGTCGGTCGCGTCGGGTCCGGTCGCGACGACCACACCCGCGGCCTCGGAGCCGAAGAGGCCCGCGTCGCCGGGGTACATGCCGAGGGCGTTGAGGACGTCGCGGAAGTTGACGCCCGCCGCGCGTACCTCGATCCGTACGTCGCGTCCGGTGAGCGGCTCCATCACCTCGGGGAAGGGCGCGAGGGTCAGCCCGTCCAGGCTGCCCTTGGCGCGGCTGCCGAGGCGCCAGGGCTCTCCGGCCGGCGGCACCAGGCCCGTACCGGACTCCAGCCGGGCGAGCCGGCCGACCCGCAGCGCGCCCGAGCGGACCACGGCCTGCGGTTCGTCGGCGTCGGTCAGCCCCGGCAGGCCGGGGAGGACGGCCGCCGAGCCGGACGCGTCGTCCGTCCCGTCGATGTCCACGAGCAGGAAGCGGCCGGGGTTCTCGGCCTGGGCGGAGCGTACGAGGCCCCACACGGAGGCCGCGGCGACATCGGTGACGTCCCGGTCGCCGTCCTCGACCGCGCCCCGGGTGGCGAACACCAGCCGCGAGCCGGCGAAGCGTTCCTCGGTCAGCCACTCCTGCGTCAGTTCCAGTGCGCGGCGGGCGAGTTCGTGCGCGGAGTCGGCGCCCCGGGCGGTGTCCCCCTGGAGCGGTACGACGACGACCTCGGGCACCTCCGCCCGGTCGGGGCCGGTCAGTTCGGCGAGGGTGGCGGCGGGCGGAAGGAGCCGGGCGGCGCCGGTGGAGGCGAGCGCGGCCGTCAGGCCCAGCCCGTCCTGGCCGAGGACGGCCCACGTCGTTCCCGGGGCCACCTCGGCGGGGGTGCCGGGCACCCAGTCGACCCGGAAGAGTGAGTTGAGTTCGTCGCGGCGCGCGGTGCCGTCCGACGGGGGCGCGGCGGCGCGCAGGGTCAGCGCGTCGACCGAGATGACCGGTTCGCCCTGGGGGTCGACGGCGGCGAGCTGGACCGTGTCCTCGCCGCTGCTGGTCACCCGGACGCGCAGGGTCGAGGCGCCCGAGGCGTGCAGGGACACGCCCTTCCAGGCGAACGGCAGCAGGCTCCGGTCGTCACCGTCCGCGCTGGCGAAGACGGTGCTGTGCAGGACGGAGTCGAAGAGCGCCGGGTGGACGCCGAAGGCGGCCGCGTCGGAGACGTCGCGGGGCAGCGAGACCTCGGCGAAGAGCTCCTCGCCGCGCCGCCACACCGCGCGCAGGCCCCGGAACACCGGCCCGTACTCCAGGCCGTTGCCCGCGTAGCGGTCGTACAGGCCCTCGATGTCGACCACGGTGGCGCCCTTGGGCGGCCAGACGTTCGCGTCGAAGCCGATGACGCGCTCGCCGTCGCCGATCCGGCCGGAGGCGTGCAGGGTCCACTCGTCGTCGGGCGCGTCGGCGGGGCGGGTGTAGAAGCGCAGCTCCCGCCGGCCGTCGTCGTCGGCGCCGCCGACGGCGATCTGGACCTGTACGGCGCCGGTACGGGGCAGGATGAGCGGGGCGGCGAGCATCAGTTCCTCGACCCGGTCGCAGCCCGCCTGGTCGGCGGCGCGGACCGCCAGTTCCAGGAAGCCGGTGCCGGGGAAGAACACCATGCCGCCGACGACGTGGTCGGCGAGCCACGGGTGGGTGGCCAGTGACAGGGTGCCGGTCAGGACCAGTTCGTCGGAGCCCGCGACGGACATGGCCGCGCCGAGCAGCGGGTGGTTCGCGGAGGTGAGGCCGAGTCCGGCGGCGTCCGCGGGCCGGTAGGTGGCCTGTGGCCAGAACCGCTCGTTCTGGAAGGCGTAGGTGGGCAGGTCCACCCGGCGGGCGCCGGTTCCCTCGAAGAACGCCGGCCACCGCACGCGGACGCCGGTGACGTGCAGTTGGGCGAGGGCGGTGACGGCCGTGGTCTCCTCGGCCCGGTCCTTGCGCAGCAGCGGTACGGTCACGGCGCCGGGTTCCACCGACTCCTGCGCCATCCCCGACAGCGTGCCGTCGGGTCCCAGTTCCAGGAAGGCGGACACGCCCCGCTCGGTGAGGGTCCGTACCCCGTCGGCGAAGCGGACGGCCTCGCGGACGTGCCGCACCCAGTACTCCGCCGAGCACAGCTCCTCCGTGGAGGCGAGCCGGCCGGTCAGGTTCGACACGACCGGAACGGACGGCTCCGCGAAGGAGATTCCCTCGGCGACCGTACGGAAGTCGTCGAGCATCGGGTCCATCAGCGGCGAGTGGAACGCGTGCGAGACCCGCAACCGGGTCGTCTTACGGCCCTGACCCTCCAGCTGGGCGGCAACCTCCAGCACCGCCACCTCGTCACCGGAGATCACCACCGACGAGGGACCGTTGACCGCCGCGATCGAGACCCGCTCCGTGAGCAGCGGGGTGATCTCGTCCTCGGCCGCCCGCACCGCGACCATGGCACCGCCCGAAGGCAGCGCCCGCATCAGCTTCGCCCGCGCGACGACCAGACGGCTCGCGTCCTCCAGCGAGAACACCCCCGCCACATGCGCCGCCGCGATCTCACCGATGGAGTGACCGGCCACGAAGTCCGGCGTCACACCCCACGACTCGACCAACCGGAACAACGCCACCTCAACGGCGAACAACGCCGGCTGCGTGTACCCCGTGTCATTCAGCGCGTCGGCGTCCTCGCCCCAGATCACCTCACGCAGCGGACGATCCAACTCACCGTCCAACCGCGCCAGTACAGCGTCCAGCGCATCGGCGAAGACCGGGAAGCGCCCGTACAGCTCACGCCCCATCCCCAGCCGCTGCGAACCCTGACCCGAGAAGAGGAACGCGCACTTCGTGCGTCCCGGGGCGGTGCCCTCGACCACGCCGGGCGCCGCTCCGTTGTCGAGCCACGCGGCCAGCGCGTCGGCGCCACCTGCGCCACCTGCGCCACCTGCGCCGGCGGTGTCAGCGGCGGGGTTCCCGGCGACGACGGCGAGGCGGTGTTCCAGATTCGCCCGGGAGGTCGCCAGGGAGAGTGCCGTGTCGAGGGGGCGCAGGTCGGGTTCCCGCTCCAGGTGGCTGAGCAGGGCCTTCGCCTGGTCGCGGAGCGCGGCGGCGGTCCTGGCGGACACCACCCACGGCACCGCCGCGGCCTGCCGGGCGGGGACGGTGACGTCCTGCTCGGCGTGCGCCTCGGCGGCCGGGGCCTGCTCGATGATGACGTGCGCGTTGGTGCCGCTGACGCCGAAGGAGGAGACGCCGCTGCGGCGCGGGCGGTCCGCCTCCCCGGGCCAGGGGCGGG
This sequence comes from Streptomyces sp. NPDC051569, assembly GCF_044454085.1. NCBI lineage: Bacteria > Bacillati > Actinomycetota > Actinomycetes > Kitasatosporales > Streptomycetaceae > Streptomyces > Streptomyces sp. NPDC051569. The sequence goes on along the minus strand of NZ_JBITDJ010000030.1, from coordinate 17,681 downwards.
CCCGGTCGAGCAGTTCGACCTTGCCGGCCGTCCAGTCGACGTGCGAGGACGGCTGGTCGGCGTGCAGGGTCTCGGGCAGGATGCCGTGCCGCATCGCCATGACCATCTTGATGACGCCCGCGACACCCGAAGCCGCCTGGGTGTGACCGAAGTTGGACTTGATGGAGCCGAGCAGCAGCGGATGTTCGCGGTCCTGGCCGTAGGTGGCCAGCAGGCTCTGCGCCTCGATGGGGTCGCCCAGCGGGGTGCCGGTGCCGTGCGCCTCGACGGCGTCGATGTCGGCCGGGGAGAGTCCGGCGTTGGCGAGGGCCTGCCGGATGACGCGCTGCTGCGAGGGGCCGTTGGGCGCGGTGAAGCCGTTGGAGGCGCCGTCCTGGTTGACGGCGGAGCCGCGTACCACCGCGAGGACCGGGTGGCCGTTGCGCTGTGCGTCGGAGAGGCGCTCCAGCATGAGGACGCCGGCGCCCTCCGCCCAGCCGGTGCCGTCGGCGGTGTCCGCGAAGGCCTTGCAGCGGCCGTCCCGGGCGAGTCCGCCCTGGCGGCTGAACTCGACGAGTGAGCCGGGGGTCGACATCACGTTGACGCCGCCGGCGAGGGCGAGCGCGCATTCGCCGTTGCGCAGCGACTGGACGGCCAGGTGGAGGGCGACCAGCGAGGACGAGCACGCGGTGTCGACGGTGATCGCGGGGCCTTCGAGGCCGAGGGTGTACGAGAGGCGGCCGGACGCGGCGCTGGCGGCGATGCCGGTGCCGACGTCGCCGGTCGCGTCGTCCAGCGACCTGACCAGGAGGTACGCGTAGTCCTGGCCGTTGGTGCCGATGAAGGCCCCGGTGCGGGTGCCGCGCAGGGTGGTGGCGTCGATACCGGAGCGTTCGACGGCTTCCCAGGTGGTCTCCAGCAGCAGCCGCTGCTGGGGGTCCATGGTGACGGCCTCGCGGGGCGAGATGCCGAAGAAGCCGGGGTCGAAGTCGGCGACGCAGTCGAGGAAGCCGCCGCGCTGGCTGACCGACTTGTCGCGGGCGTCAGGGCCGCTGTCGCGCAGTGCGTCGAGGTCCCAGCCGCGGTCGGTGGGGAAGGGGCCGATGGCGTCGGTGCCGGAGGCGACGAGGTCCCAGAGCGCTTCGGGGGAATGGACCTCGCCGGGGAACCGGCAGCCCATGCCGACGATGGCGATGGGTTCCTTGGCCGCGGCGACGAACATCCTGTTCTGCCGGCGCAGCCTTTCGGCCTCCTTCATCGCGGCGCGCAGGGCGTCCACGACGGTCTGGTTCCGGTCGTTCCCGGTGTGGGCGTTCTGGGCATTCATTGGCTGCTCCATCAATTCGCGCTACAGGTCGGACTGGCCGTTGAGCGCGGCCCGCACCAGGTCTGCCACTGCCATCGAGTCGATGGACTCGTCGGATTCGTCGTCCTGCGCCGGGGCGCTCGCGCCCCGTCCTGCCAGCTGGAGCAGCGGCTCCAGTACACCGATGTCGCGGAGTTGGGCGAGCGGTACGGAGGCGAGCAGGGCCCGGATCTCCGCTTCCTCGCCGTCGGTCCCGGTGCCGTCGTCGGGGACGAGCTTCGTCAGCACGTACTCGGCGAGGGCGGTGGGGGTGGGGTGGTCGAAGACGAGCGTCGCGGAGAGGCTCAGGCCGGTGGCCGCACCGAGCTGGTTGCGCAGCTCCACGGCTCCCAGCGAGTCCACCCCGAGGTCCCGGAAGGAGCGTTCGGCGCCGACCGCCTCGGTGTCGGGGTAGCCGAGGACCTGCGCGGCCCGGGTACGGACCAGGTCCACGACCACATCGAGCCGCCGGTGGGCCGGCAGGCCCGTCAGCTTGTCCCGCAGACCGCCGTCGGCCGTGCCGGTCTCGGGGGTGGCGGCCGCCGCCACCGCCATCTCGCGGTATCCGGGGAACTCCCGCAGGAGGGCGCTCGGCCGGCCCGCGCCGAAGGCGCCCGCGAAGCGGTCCAGGGCCACCTCGGCGACCAGGGCGGTGGGTCCGGACTCCATGACCAGCCGCAGCAGGGCCTCGCAGGCCAGCTCCGGGTCCATGGCGCCGATACCGGCGCGCCGGGCGGCCTCGTCGGCCGCCTCGCCTTCGGCCATTCCGCCGCCGCCCCAGGCGCCCCAGGCGATCGAGGTGGCGGGGAGCCCGAGGGCCCGGCGGCGTTCGGCGACCGCGTCCAGGACGGCGTTCGCCGCCGCGTAGTTGGCCTGGCCGAGGTTGCCCACGGCCGCCGAGGCGGAGGAGAAGAGGGCGAAGACCGACAGGTCCAGGCCCCGGGTGAGCTCGTCGAGCAGGAGGGCCGAGGTCACCTTCGAGCGGAAGACGTCCTGGAACCGCTCGGGGGTGAGCCGGTCGAGGACACCGTCGTCGAGGACACCGGCCGTGTGCACGACGCCGGTGAGCGGATGCTCGGCGGGGATGCCGCCGATGGCGGACGCCAGTTGTGCCCGGTCGGCGACGTCGCACGCGGTGACGGTGACGCGGGTGCCGAGCGCGTCGAGTTCGGCCCGCAGGGCCTCGGCGCCCGGGGCCCCGGGACCCCGGCGGCTGAGCAGCAGCAGGTGCTGGACACCGTCCCGGGCGAGCCGGCGGGCGACATGCCCGCCGAGGGCGCCGGTGCCACCGGTGATCAGTACCGTGCCGGCCGGGTCCCAGGCGCGGGCCGGCCGGGTGCCGGGTGCCTGGACCAGGCGGCGGGCGAGGAGCGCGGAGGCCCGTACGGCGACCTGGTCCTCCCCGTCCAGTCCGGCGAGTACGCCGGCGAAGCCCGCGGCGGTGCGCTCGTCCAGCGTGCCGGGGAGGTCGATCAGACCGCCCCAGCGGTCCGGGTACTCCAGTGCGGCGACCCGGCCGAGGCCCCAGACGGCGGCCTGCAGCGGGTTGCGGGGCTCATCCGTACGGTTCACGGAGACCGCGCCCCGGGTGACGCACCACAGCGGGGCGCCGATCCCGGCGTCGCCGAGTGCCTGCAGCAGCACGGTGGTGAGGGCGACCCCCTCGGGCACGCTGCCCGTGGTGGTGTCCCGCAGCGCCAGGAGCGAGACGACTCCGGCGAAGGGCCTGCCGTCCTCGGCGCGGGCGCGGAGCGCCGCGGCGAGGGTGTCGCGGTCGGGTGCGTCGGCCGTGACCCGTACGACGTCGGTGCCGAGCGCGTCGAGTGCGGCGGCGGCCCAGGCGTCGTCGGTGTGCTCCTCGGGGAGGACGGCGAGCCAGGTGCCGGTCAGCGGCTTGCGGTGGGTGACGGAGGCGCCGGCGAGCGGCTTCCACACGATCCGGTGCCGCCAGCCCTCGACGACCGCTTCGTCGCCCCGCTGCCTGCGCCAGTCCATGAGCGCGGGAAGCACCTTGGACAGGGCGTCGCCCTCGACGTCCAGGACGGACTCCAGGGAGGCGAAGTCCTCCTGCTCCACGGCGTCCCAGAACGCGCGGTCGGTCGCCGGGTCCCGCTCCCCCGCGTCGGCGGTGGTGGTCAGGCCGGGCATGGCGTCCGGCCAGAACCGGCCGTGCTGGAAGGCGTACGTCGGCAGATCCAGCCAGTCGGCGCCGGTACCGGCGAAGAACGCGGACCAGTCGGGTCCTGCCCCGTGGACGTGCAGCCGGGCGAACGCGGTCACCAGGGTGGCTTCCTCGGCACGGCCCTTGCGCAGGACCGGTACGGCCACGGCGCCCGGTGCGGATTCCTGGGCGAGGGCGGAGAGTACGCCGTCGGGGCCGAGCTCCAGGAAGGTGGTGACGCCCCGGTCGGCGAGGGTCCGTACCCCGTCGGCGAAGCGGACGGCTTCACGGACGTGGCGTACCCAGTAGTCGGCGGAGGCCAGTTCCCCGGTCTTCGCGAGTTCACCGGTCAGGTTGGACACCACCGGGATACGGGGTGCCTGGAAGTCCAGGCTCTCCGCGACCCGCCGGAAGCCGTCGAGCATCGGGTCCATCAGGGGTGAGTGGAAGGCGTGCGAGACGCGCAGCAGACTGGTCTTGCGGCCCTGCTCCTCCAGCTGGGCCGCGACCTCCAGGACCACGTCCTCGTCACCGGAGAGCACGATCGACGTCGGGCCGTTGACCGCCGCGACCGACACGCGGTCGGTGAGCAGCGGGCTGACCTCGTCCTCGGTGGCCTGCACCGCGACCATGGCGCCGCCGCGCGGCAGGGCCTGCATGAGTCCGGCGCGCGCCGCCACCAGGCGGGACGCGTCCGCCAGGGAGAACACTCCGGCCACGTGGGCCGCCGCGATCTCACCGATGGAGTGTCCGGCGAGGAAGTCCGGGGTGACGCCCCACGACTCGACCAGGCGGAAGAGCGCCACCTCGATGGCGAACAGCGCGGGCTGGGTGCGGCCGGTCTCGTTCAGCGGGTCCGCGTCGTCGCCCCAGATGACCTCCCGCAGCGGGTGGTCCAGTCGGGCGTCCAGCTCGGTCAGTACGGCGTCCAGGGCCGAGGCGAACGCCGGGAACCGCTCGTACAGCTCACGGCCCATGCCGAGTCGCTGCGAGCCCTGGCCGGAGAAGAGGAAGGCCAGCTTCCCGGTCCGCTCCAGCTGGTGCTCGACGACGTGCGAGGCGGTGCTTCCCTCGGCCAGTGCCGTGAGCCCGTCGAGCAGGTCGTCGCGTCCGGTGACGGTCAGGGCGGCCCGGTGTTCGAAGACCGTGCGGGTCGTCGCGAGGGAGAACGCCAGGTCGGTCAGGGAGGTGTCCGGGTGGAGCCGGGTGTGGGCGAGCAGCCGGCGGGCCTGGTCGCGCAGGGCGTTCCCGGTCCGTCCCGACAGCAGGACGGGCAGTGCCTCGGGGGCCTCGGCGGGCGTCCCGGGCCCGGCCGGTGCGACGGGGGCCGGATCCTGCGGCGCCTGCTCCAGGACGAGGTGGGCGTTCGTACCGCTGGCTCCGAAGGAGGAGACCGCGGCGCGGCGCGCACGGCCGGTGTCCGGCCAGGCGACGGCGTCGGTGAGCAGCCGGGCGGCGCCCGCCGTCCAGTCGACGTGTGAGGTCGGATTGTCGGTGTAGAGGGACTTCGGCAGGGTGCCGTGGCGCATCGCCATCACCATCTTGATGACGCCGCCGACGCCGGAGGCGGCCTGGGTGTGGCCGATGTTGGACTTCAGCGAGCCGAGCAGGACCGGGCGCTGCGGGTCGCGGTCCTGGCCGTAGGTGGCGAGGAGCGCCTGGGCCTCGATCGGGTCGCCGAGCTTGGTGCCGGTGCCGTGTGCCTCGACCGCGTCCACGTCGGCGTACGTCAGGCCGGAGTTGGCGAGTGCCTGCCGGATGACGCGCTGCTGGGCGGGGCCGCTCGGCGCGGTCAGGCCGTTGGAGGCGCCGTCCTGGTTGATGGCGGAGCCGCGCAGGACGGCGAGGACGTGGTGTCCGTCGCGCCGTGCCGTGGAGAGCCGTTCGACGACGAGCATGCCGACGCCCTCGGACCAGCCGGTGCCGTCCGCCTCCTCGGAGAACGCCTTGCAGCGGCCGTCGGTCGAGAGGGCGCCCTGGGCGCTGAACTCGACGAAGCCCGCCGGGGTGGCCATGACGGTCACCCCGCCGGCCAGGGCGATCGAGCATTCGCCCGAGCGGATCGCCTGGGCGGCCAGGTGCAGGGCGACCAGCGACGAGGAGCACGCGGTGTCCACGGAGACCGTGGGTCCCTGGAGGCCGAACGAGTACGCCAGCCGGCCGGACAGGAGGCTCGCGGACTGGGCGGTCGACCACTGGCCCGCCTCCTCCGGCGGCCGGTAGTCGCCGCTGCCGCCGCCGACGAAGACACCGGCGGTGGCGCTGCCGCGCAGGGTGGCGGCGTCGATTCCGGCCCGCTCCAGCGCCTCCCAGGCGGCTTCGAGGACGAGGCGCTGCTGCGGGTCCATCACGATGGCCTCGCGGGGCGAGATGCCGAACAGGCCGGGGTCGAAGTCGGCGGCGTCGTAGAGGAATCCGCCGTTGCCGGTGACGCTGCGGCCGGGGCCGCTGTCCGCGCCGAGCAGGGTGTCGAGGTCCCAGCCCCGGTCGGTGGGGAATTCTCCGACGGCGTCGGTGCCGTCCATGACGAGCTGCCACAGGTCCTCGGGCGAACCGATACCGCCCGGGTAGCGGCAGCTCATGCCGACGATCACGACGGGGTCGTCGGCCTGGGAGCCGCTCCGGTCGGCGGCCACCACCGGGGCCCCGGTGTCCGGCCGTTCGCCGAGCAGCAGGGTCCGCAGGTGCCCGGCGAGTTCGGCCGGGGTCGGGTGGTCGAAGACCAGGGTGGCGGGCAGGCTGAGCGCGGTCGCGGTCATCAGCTGGTTGCGCAGGTCGACGGCGGTCAGCGAGTCGAAGCCGAGATCGCGGAACGGCAGGTCGGACTCGACGGCGCCGGCGTCGGCGTGTCCGAGGACGGTGGCGACCTTGTCGGTGACGAGGGCCAGCAGTTCACCGGCGCGCTCCGCCTCGGGCAGGTCCAGCAGGCGCTGACGGTACGTACCGGCGGCGGACCGCTCATCGTGCCGCTCGCGGTCGGCGGCGGCGAGGGCGGCGCGGGCCTCGGGCAGGCCCGCCAGCAGGGTGCTGGGGCGGGGCGCGGTGAAGGCGGGTGCGAAGGTCTCCCAGTCGACGTCGGCCACGGTGACGGCGGCCTCGCCGCCGGTGACGGCGCGGCCGAGCGCGGTGAGTGCCGCGTCGGCGTCCATGACGGGCAGTCCGTTCATCCGCAGATGCGCGGCCATTGAGCGGTCGACGAGGTCGGCCCAGGCGCCCCAGGCGACGGAGAGGGCGGTGGCGCCCCGGTGGCGGCGCTGCCGGGCGAAGGCGTCCAGGTAGGCGCCGAGCGCGGCCTCGGTCTGCTGGCCGCGCACGCCCCAGACACCGGCGATCGAGCCGAACAGGACGAACGCGTCGAGGGGGCGGTCGGCGAGGACGGCGTCGAGCTGGATCACTCCGGCCAGCGCCCCGGCCAGCGCCGCAGGTCCTGCGGCGAGGTCGCCGGTGTCCTCCTCGGCGTGGACGACCGCGGTGAGCGGCCGGTCCTCGGGGACGGCGGCCAGCAGCGCGGTCAGCGTGGTGGCGTCGGAGACGTCGCAGACGGCGGTGGTGACGGTGGCGCCGAGCGCGGTCAGTTCCGCTTCGAGCGCGGCCGTCCCGGTGGCGTCCGGCTGGTGACGGGCGGTCAGCAGCAGGTGCTGGGCGCCCTCGCGGGCCAGCCAGCGGGCGGCCCGGCCGCCGGTCGTTCCCGTACCGCCGACGACGAGCACCGTGCCGGTGGGCCGCCACGAGGCGCCCGCCGGGTCGGCGGTCGTACGGACCAGTCGCCGCCCGAAGGCCCCGGTGGAGCGGACCGCGATCTGGTCCTCACCGGCCGGACCCGCCAGGGCGCCGGCGAAGGCGGCCGCGACCGGGGCGGCCAGGGTGTCGTCCGGGCCGTCGGTGGCATCGGGGGCGGCCAGGGTGTCGTCCGGGCCGTCGGTGGCATCGGGGGCATCGGTGGCGGCCGGGGCGGCGGGCAGGTCGATCAGCCCGCCCCAGCGGTCCGGGTGCTCCAGGGCGGTGACCCGGCCCTGGCCCCAGACGGCGGCCTGGCCGGCGTTCACCAGCGGCTCGGTGGCGTTCACGGAGACGGCGCCCCGGGTGACGCACCACAGCGGTGCGTCGATGCCCGCCCCGTCCAGTGCCCGCAGCAGCGGGTCGGGCCAGGCGGCCTCCGGTGGCAGGTGCGCTCCGGTCGCCGGGCGCGCGGTGGCGAGCAGCGAGACGACTCCGGCGTAGGTGGTGCCGTCGCGGTGTGCCCCGGCGAGCCGGGAGGGCAGGCCGGCGAGGTCCGCCGGGTCGGTCTCGACCCGTACGGCTCCGGTGCCCAGCGCCTCGACGGCGGCGGTCGTCCAGGTGTCCCCGGCGCCGGCCGGCACGAGCACCAGCCAGTCGCCCGAGGGCGCGGCCGTGGCCGTGCCGGTCAGCGAGGTCCAGCTCTCGCGGTAGGTCCACATCTCACCGGCGGACTGCTCGCCCCGGCGGCGGCGCCACGCGGAGAGCGCGGGCACCATCGCGGTGACGGTGTCGCCGTCCAGGTCCAGCGAGGCGGCCAGCGACCCCAGGTCGGCCCGCTCCACCGCCGACCAGAACTCGGCGTCCACCGGGTCAGGGGCACCGGCCCCGGTGAGGACGGCGGGCTCGGGCCAGTACCGCTCACGCTGGAAGGCGTACGTGGGGAGTTCGACGCGGTGCGCGCCGGTGCCGGCGAAGAACGCGGCCCAGCGGGGTCCCGCGCCGTGTGTGTGCAGCCGGGCGAGCGCGCTGACCACGGCGCTCTCCTCGCCCTGGTCCTTGCGGAGCACGGGCACCACCGCCGGGGCGGGGTCGGTGCCGTCGAGGCTCTGCTGGGCCAGCGCGGAGAGGACTCCGTCGGGTCCGAGTTCGACGAAGGTGGCCACCCCGGCGTCCCGCAGCGTGCGGATCCCGTCGGCGAACCGTACGGCTTCGCGGACGTGCCGCACCCAGTAGTCGGGCGAGCGCAGCTCCTCGGCGGTGGCGACGGCGCCGGTCAGGTTCGACACCACCGGGATACGCGGTTCCTGGAGGTCCAGACCCGCGGCGACGCGTGCGAAGCCGTCGAGCATCGGGTCCATCAGCGGTGAGTGGAAGGCGTGCGACACGCGCAGCCTCCTGGTCCTGCGGCCGTCGGCGGAGAAGCGCTCGGCGAGCCGCAGGACGGCGTCCTCGGCGCCGGCGACGACCAGCGCGTCGGGCCCGTTGACGGCGGCGAGCGAGACGTGCGCGTCGAGCAGCGGGGTGACTTCGTCCTCGGTGGCCTGGACGGCGACCATCGCGCCGCCCTGCGGCAGGGCCTGCATGAGCGAGGCGCGGGCCGCGACCAGCCGGCAGGCGTCCTCCAGCGGGAACACGCCCACCACGTGGGCGGCGGCGATCTCACCGATCGAGTGGCCCGCGACGAAGTCGGGGGTGATGCCCCACGACTCCAGCAGCCGGAACAGCGCGACCTCGACGGCGAACAGCGCCGGCTGGGTCCAGCCCGTCTCGTCCAGCAGCTCCGCCTCGAAGGTGCCCGCGTCGGCGAACAGCACCGCGCGCAGCGGGAATTCCAGCTCCGTGTCCAGGTGGGCGAGGACCGCGTCCAGCGCCTCGGCGAAGACGGGGAACCGTCCGTACAGCTCCCGGCCCATCGCGGCCCGCTGGCTGCCCTGGCCGGAGAAGAGGAAGGCGGTCGCGCCGGGTGCGCGGCTCGCGACGCCGCGCGCGGCTTCCCGGACACCGTCGGCGCCGGCCAGCAGCACCGCGCGGTGCGGGAAGACCGTACGGTCCGAGGCGAGCGAGTGGCCGATGTCCAGGGGGGACAGCCCGGGGTGGCGGTCGGTGAAGGCGGTGAGCCGCTCGACCTGGGCCTGGAGCGCCTCGCGGGTGCGGCCGGAGACGATCCACGGGACGACGGCCGGCACGACGGCCGGTGCCTCCGCGCCCTGCGGGTCCGAGGGCAGCGCGGGGCGCGGCTCGGGGGCGGGCGCCTGTTCCACGATGACGTGCGCGTTGGTGCCGCTGACGCCGAAGGCCGAGACCCCGGCGCGGCGCGGCCGGCCGGTCTCGGGCCAGGCCTGCTCGTCGGTGAGCAGCGACACCGCCCCGGCGGACCAGTCGACGTGCGCCGACGGGGTGCCCACGTGGAGGGTCTTCGGCAGGGTGCCGTACCGCATCGCCATCAGCATCTTGATGACGCCCGCGACACCGGCGGCGGCCTGGGTGTGCCCGATGTTGGACTTGACCGTGCCGAGCAGCAGCGGGCGTTCGCGGTTCTGTCCGTACGTGGTGAGCAGCGCCTGGGCCTCGATCGGGTCGCCCAGGGTGGTGCCGGTGCCGTGCGCCTCGACGGCGTCGATGTCGGCGGCGGACAGGCCCGCGTCGGCGAGCGCCTGGCGGATGACACGCTGCTGGGAGGGGCCGTTGGGGGCGGTGAGGCCGTTGGACGCGCCGTCCTGGTTGACGGCGGTGCCCCGGATGATCCCGTGGACCTCGTGCCCGTTGCGTACGGCGTCGGAGAGGCGTTCCAGCACCAGGATGCCGACGCCCTCGGACCAGGCGGTGCCGTCGGCGCTGTCGGAGAACGCCTTGCACCGGCCGTCGGGGGCCAGTCCGCCCTGGGTGGAGAATTCGACGAAGGAGTCCGGGCTGGACATCACGGAGACGCCGCCCGCGATCACCAGTGAGCACTCCCCCGCGCTCAGTGCCTTGCCGGCCCAGTCCATCGCGACCAGCGACGACGAGCAGGCGGTGTCGATGGTGACCGCCGGGCCCTCCAGGCCGAGCGCGTAGGACAGGCGTCCCGACATCACGCTGGCGGTGTTGCCGGTGGCCACGTAGCCCTGGACGTCGGAGACGGACCTGCGGAGCAGGGTCGGGTAGTCCTGGCCGTTGGTGCCGACGAAGACGCCGGTGCTGGAGCCGCGCAGCGCGGACGGGTCGATCCCGGCCCGCTCCAGCGCCTCCCAGGTGGCCTCCAGCAGGAGCCGCTGCTGCGGGTCCATGGCGAGGGCCTCACGCGGCGAGATGCCGAAGAAGCGGGCGTCGAAGTCGGCGACGCCGGTGAGGAATCCGCCTTCGAGGGTGGCCGAGGCGCCCGCTCCGAGGGCCTCGATGTCCCAGCCGCGGTCGGCCGGGAAGGAGGTGATGCCGTCCCCGCCGTCCGCGAGCAGCCGCCACAGCTCCTCGGGCGAGGTCACCCCGCCGGGGAAGCGGCAGCTGATGCCGACGACGGCGATCGGGTCGTCGTCGACCGGCCGGCCGGCGGCTGCCGGGACGGCCGCCGAGGCGGCCGCCTCGGGCATCGAACCGACCAGCTCGGTGAGGAGGAACTCCGCCATCTCGCGCGGCGTCGGCAGGTCGTAGACCAGGGACACGGGCAGGCTCAGCCCGGTGACGGCGGCGAGCCCGTTGCGCAGTTCGAGCGTGGTGAGCGAGTCGAAGCCCAGGTCGCGGAAGGCCCGGTCGTCCTCGATGGCGCGGGCGTCGGAGTGGCCCAGTACGGCGGCCACCTGAGCGCGCAGCAGGTCCAGGACGTACGCGCCGCGCTCGGCCTCGGGGAGGTCCGCGAGCCGTCGGCGCAGTTCCGGTTCGCCGGCGGAGACGGCGGCCGGGGCGGCGGCCGCCTGCCGTACCTCGGGCAGGTCGCTGACGAGCGGCAGGGGCCGCGTCGCGGCGAACGCGTGGAGGAAGCGGCTCCAGTCGATGTCGGCGACCGCGAGGGTGGTGTCGTCGTGCTCGATGGCCTGGCGCAGGGCGCGGACGGCCGGTTCGGGGGCGAGGGGTTCGAAGCCACCGCGCCGTACCCGGCTCTCGATCTCCGCGGCTCCGGCGACCATGCCGGATCCGGCCCAGGGGCCCCAGGCGACCGAGAGCGCGGTGAGGCCGTGCGCCCGCCGGTATTCGGCGAGGGCGTCCAGGTAGGCGTTGGCGGCGGCGTAGTTGCCCTGTCCGGCGGCGCCGATGACGCCGGCCGTGGAGGAGAAGAGCACGAAGGCGGACAGGTCGAGATCGGCGGTCAGCTGGTGCAGGTGACGGGCGGAGGCGACCTTGGAGCGCAGGACGGTGGTGAAGCTCTCCGGGGTCAGCGCGCCCAGGACGTGGTCGTCGACGACACCGGCGGTGTGGATGACGGCGTTCAGCGGCACGTCTTCGGGGATGCCTCCGATGAGGGCGGCCACCGCGTCGTGGTCCGCGACGTCGCAGGCCGCGATGGTGACGCGGGCGCCGAGTCCTTCCAGTTCGGCGCGGAGTGCGGCGGCGCCGGGGGCGTCCTCGCCGCGCCTGCTGGTGAGCAGCAGGTGGTCGGCGCCGGCGCCGGCCAGCCAGCGGGCGACGTGCCCGCCGAGGCCGCCGGTACCGCCGGTGATCAGGGTGGTGCCGGCCGGGTCGAAGGCGTACCGGGCCGGGGCCTGGCCGGTGGGGGTGTGGGCGAGGCGGCGCAGGAACACGCCGGAGGCGCGTACGGCCACCTCGTCCTCGCCGGTCCCGGCCAGGACGCCCCGCAGCCGGCGGGCGGCCTGGGTGTCGAGCTGCTCGGGCAGATCGACGCAGCCGCCCCAGCGGCCGGGCTGTTCGAGCGCGATGGCCCGGCCGAGGCCCCAGACGGCGGCCTGGTCGAGGCTGACGACGTGCTCGGAGCGCCCGACGGACACGGCGCCACGGGTGACGCTCCACAGGGGGGCGCCGATCCCGGCGTCGCCGAGTGCCTGGGCGGCGGTGGTGGTCAGGGTGAGGGCGGCGGGCACGTCGGGGTGGGTGACGCCGTCCCCCTCGGCGAGGGCGAGGAGGGAGAGGACGCCCTCGAACCCGGTGCCTTCCGTGGCCGGTTCGGTCGCTTCGGTCGCTTCGGTGAGTTCGGTCAGTCGTGCGGCGAGCGCCGCCCGGTCGGTCCCGGCCACCTCGACCCGTACGGTCGCGGTGCCGAGGGCGCCGATCACGGCGTCGGACCACTCGGCGTCCTCCGTACGCTCCGGGACCAGCACGAGCCAGCGGCCGGACAGCGTGGTGGGCGCGGTGGAGCCGGTCTGCGGCTTCCAGGTGACGCGGTAGCGCCAGGCGTCGGCGGCGGACTGCTCACCGCGGCGGCGGCGCCACGCGGAGAGCGCGGGGACCATCGCGGTGACCGTGTCGTCGTCCAGGCCGAGGGAGGCGGCGAGCGACGTCACGTCGTCCCGCTCCACCGCCGACCAGAACTCGGCGTCCAGGGAGTTCGTGGCCGCTTCCGGTCCCGCCGCCTGTGCGGGGGCCTCGGGCCAGTACCGCTCGCGCTGGAAGGCGTACGTCGGCAGCGCGACCCGGCGCCCGCCGGCCGGGGCGAAGAACGCGGGCCAGTCCACGTCGACGCCCTGCGCGTGCGCGCCGGCCAGGGCGGTGACGACGGCCCGCTCCTCGGGGCGGTCGCCGCGCAGCAGGGGAAGGAGCGCGGCGCGCGAGGCGTCGGTGAGGGTCTCGCGGGCCATGCCGCAGAGCACCCCGTCGGGGCCGAGTTCGAGGAAGGTGCGGACTCCGCCGCGCTCGGCGAGCCAGCTGACGCCGTCGGCGAAGCGGACCGCGCGGCGGACGTGCTGGACCCAGTACTCCGGGGTGCACACCTGCTCGTCGGTGGCGAGTTCACCCGTCACGTTGGAGACGAAGGGGATCACCGGCGGGTGGTAGGTGATGCCGCTCGCGACCCGGGCGAAGTCGTCGAGCATGGCGTCCATGAGCGGTGAGTGGAAGGCGTGCGAGACGCGCAGCCGCTTGGTCTTGCGCCCCTCGGCGCCGAAGGACGCGGCGATGTCGAGGACGGCGTCCTCGGCGCCCGCGACGACCACCGAGGCCGGGCCGTTGACGGCGGCGACGGAGACCTGGTCCTCCAGGCCCGCGAGGCGCGGGATCACCTCGTCCTCGGCCGCCTGCAGGGCGATCATCGCGCCGCCCTCGGGCAGCGCCTGCATCAGCCGGCCGCGCGCGGCCACCAGGGCGCACGCGTCCTCCAGGGAGAGCACGCCCGCGACATGCGCGGCGGCGAGTTCGCCGATGGAGTGCCCGGCCAGGTAGTCGGGGGTGATGCCCCAGGACTCGGCGAGGCGGAACAGCGCGACCTCGATGGCGAAGAGGGCGGGCTGCGCGTACCCGGTCCGGTTCAGCAGTTCGGCCTCGGCCGAGCCCGCCTCGCTGAACATCAGCTCGCGCAGCGGCCGGTCCAGCTCGCCGTCGATCCGCGCCAGGACGGCGTCGAGGGCGTCGGCGAACGCGGGGAACCGCCCGTACAGCTCACGGCCCATGCCGGGCCGCTGGCTGCCCTGCCCGCTGAACAGGAACGCGGTCCTGCCCCGGCCGGCGCTGCCCTGGACCACCCCGGGTCCGGGCAGTCCGTCGCGCAGGGCGAGCAGGCCGCGCAGCAGGTCGTCGGGCTCCTCCACCACGACGGCGGCGCGGCGCTCCAGGCTCGCCCGGGAGGTCGCCAGGGAGAAGGCGAGGTCGGTGAGGTCGGTGTCCGGGTGCTCCTCCACCAGGGAGAGCAGCCGGCCCGCCTGGGCGCGCAGCGCGGCCTCGCCGCGGCCGGAGACCAGCACGGGCAGCGGGGCCGGCCGGGCGGACGGGGCGGGGGCCCGGTCCTCGGCGGGCTCCACCGGGGGCGCCGCTTCGAGGATGGTGTGCACATTGGTGCCGCTGATGCCGAAGGAGGAGATGGCGCCACGGCGCGGCCGGCCGGTCTGCGGCCAGTCGGTCTGCTCGGTGAGCAGGTCGATGGCGCCGGAGTCCCAGTTGACGTGCGAGGACGGCGTGTCGATGTGCAGCGTCTTGGGCACGATGCCGCTCTGCAGCGCCATGACCATCTTGATGACGCTGGCGGCGCCGGAGGCCATCTGGGTGTGGCCGATGTTGGACTTGACCGAGCCGAGCAGCAGCGGGCGCTCGCGGTCCTGTCCGTACGTGGTGAGCAGGGCCTGCGCCTCGATGGGGTCACCCAGCGCGGTGCCGGTGCCGTGGCCCTCGATGACGTCGACGTCGGCGGAGGCCAGACCGGCGTTGGCGAGGGCCTGGCGGATGACGCGCTGCTGGGAGGGGCCGTTGGGGGCGGTGAGGCCGTTGGACGCGCCGTCCTGGTTGACGGCGGAGCCACGGACGACGGCGAGGACCTGGTGCCCGTTGCGGCGGGCGTCGGAGAGGCGCTCCAGCAGGACCAGGCCGACGCCCTCGGCGAGGGTCATGCCGTCGGCGGCCTCCGCGTACGCCTTGCAGCGGCCGTCGACGGCGAGGGCGCGCTGCCGGCTGAAGCCGATGAAGGACATCGGGGTGGACATGATGCTGACGCCGCCGGCGAGGGCGAGGGAGCTCTCCCCGTTGCGCAGCGACTGGCAGGCCAGGTGCATCGCGACCAGCGAGGAGGAGCAGGCGGTGTCGAGGGTGACGGCCGGTCCCTCGAAGCCGAAGAGGTAGGAGACCCGGCCGGACAGCACGCTGGAGAGCGTGCCGGTGATCATGTGGCCTTCGGAGCCCTCGGAGGCGTTGGGCATCGAGCCGTAGTCCTGGTAACTGGCGCCGACGAAGGTGCCGGTGAGGCTGCCGCGCTGGGACACCGGGTCGATCCCGGCGTTCTCGAAGGTCTCCCAGGCGGTCTCCAGCAGGAGGCGCTGCTGCGGGTCCATCGACACGGCCTCACGCGGTGAGATGCCGAAGAAGCCGGGGTCGAAGTCGGCGACGTCCCGCAGGAATCCGCCCTGGACGGAGTACGTCCTGCCCGACCGGTCGGGGTCGGGGTCGTAGAGCCCGTCGGCGTCCCAGCCTCGGTCGGCGGGGAAGCCGGAGATGGCGTCGCCGCCCTCCAGGACGAGCTTCCACAGGTCCTCGGCGGAGGTGACCCCGCCGGGGTAGCGGCAGCTCATGCCGACGATCGCGATGAGGTCGTCGTCGGCCGAGGAGACGGACGCGGTGACGGCGGGGGTGCCTGCGGCGGTCCGGGCCCCGGCCAGCTCGGACCCCAGGAATCCGGCGAGCGCGGCCGGGTTCGGGTAGTCGAAGACCATGGTCGTCGGCAGGGTGAGGCCGGTGACGGAGGCCAGGCGGTTGCGCAGGGCGACGGCGGTGAGCGAGTCGAAGCCGACGTCGCGGAAGGCCCGCTGGTCGGGCAGGTCGTCGGGGGACGAGAGCCCCAGCACGGCCACCGCTTCGCTGCGGACCACGTCGAGGAGCGTCCGCTCCTGCTCGGCGGACGACAGGGACCGCAGCCGCGCCGCGAACGCGCCCTCGGTGACGGTGCCGGTGTTCTGCTCGGTGGCCTCGGTGATCCGCCGTACCTCGGGCACCTCCTCGAAGAGGGTGGTGGGGCGGCTGGAGGTGAAGACGGGGTAGTACGTGTCCCAGTCGACATCGGCGACGGCGATGGCGGTCTCGTCGTCGTCGAGCGCCCGCTTCAGGCCGCTCAGCGCGAGCTGCGGGTCCATGAACTCCAGGCCGCTGCGCCGGATCATCCCCGGGTCGACGCGACCGAGCTTCATGTCGTCGGCCCAGATGCCCCAGGACAGGGACAGGGCGCGCAGGCCCCGGGACCGGCGGTGGGCGGCGAGGGCCGCGAGGTACGCGTTGCCCGCGACGTACGCGGCGTGCTGGCCGGTGCCCCACATGCCGGCCGTGGACGAGTAGAGGATGAGGTCGGTCTCGTCGGTGTCGAGGAGTTCGTCGAGGACCTGGGCGCCGGTCACCTTCGCGTCCATGACACGGGAGAAGGCTTCCATGCTGGTCTCGGCGAGCGAGTACAGCTCGATGAGCGCGGCGGTGTGCACGACGGTGCCCACGGTCCGTCCCTGGGCCGTGAGCTCCGCGAGGAGTGCGGCCACGGCGTCCCGGTCGGTGACGTCGCACGCGGCGATGGTCGCTTCGGTACCCAGCGCGGCGAGTTCGGCGACGAGTTCGGCCGCGCCGGGCGCGTCCATGCCCCGGCGGCTGGTCAGGACGAGGTGCTCGGCGCCCTGTCCCGCCAGCCAGCGGGCGAGGTGCGGGGCGAGGGTGCCGGAACCGCCGGTGACGAGGGTGGTGCCGCGCGGGGTCCACTCGCGGGAGGGGCCCTGGGGGCTCGCGGCGGCGCGGACGACACGGCGGGTGAAGAGGCCCGAGGCGCGGACGGCGAGCTGGTCCTCCTCGCCGAGCGCGCCCGCCAGTGCGGATACCAGGCGCTGACCGGCGCGCTGGTCCAGCGTCTCCGGCAGGTCGATGACACCGCCCCAGCGGCCGGGGTGCTCCAGGGCCGTGGTCCAGCCGACCCCGGCGACCTGGGCCTGGACGGGGGAGGTGATCTCGTCGGAGCGGCCGGTGGAGACCGCGCCCCGGGTGAGGAACCAGAGCGGTGCGTCGGTCTCCGTGTCGCCGAGCGCCTGGACGAGCGAGACGGAGAGCGCCAGCCCGAGGGAGAGGCCCGGGTACTGTTCCCCCGGCTGCTCGGCACCGGCCAGGACGGAGACGATTCCGGCGTACTCGCCGCCGGCTTCGGTGAGGCGTGCGGCGAGCACCGTCCGGTCGACGCATGTCCCGTCGAGTACGAGACGGCCCGCCTCGGCGCCCGAGGCGGTGAGCGCGTCGACGACGTCGCTGTCGTCGACGCCATCGGGGGAGACGACCAGCCACTGACCGGTCGGCGACTTCTGCGGGACGTTGCCGGCCGGCGACCAGGAGACGCGGTAGCGCCAGGAGTCCACGGTGGAGCGTTCCTTGCGGGACCGGCGCCAGGAGGAGAGCGCCGGCAGCAGGGCCGCCACGGAGTTCTCGTCGGTACGGAGTGTGGCGGAGAGCGCGGCGAGGTCCTCCTGCTCCACCGCCGCCCAGAACTCCTCGTCGGCCGGGTCGGCGGCGAGCGCTCGCACGATCTCCGGCGCGATGGCCCAGAGGTGTTCGTGCTGGAAGGCGTAGGTGGGCAGGTCCACCCGGCGGGCACCGGTGTCGGTGAAGAGACCGGTCCAGTCGACCTCGACCCCCCGGACGAAGACCTCGGCGGCCGACAGCAGGAACCGCCCCAGTCCCCCGGTGTCACGGCGCAGGGTGCCGGACGCGACGCCCGGCACGCCTGCCTCGTCGATCATGTCCTGTACGGACATGGTCAGCACCGGGTGGGAGCTGATCTCGATGAACGCGCGGTGCTCGGCGGCCAGCAGGTCGCGGACGGCGTCGGCGAACAGCACCCGCTGCCGCAGGTTGCGGAACCAGTAACCGGCGTCCATCCCGGAGGTGTCCAGC
>NZ_JBITDJ010000029.1:0-56167 GCF_044454085.1 Streptomyces sp. NPDC051569 | reverse complement strand
GGGGGGGGGGGGGGGCCCCCGGGGTTTGTTGGGGGGGGGGGGGGGGGGGGGGGGGGGGGGGGGGGGGGGTGGGTTGTGGGGGGGGGGGGGGGGGGGGGGGGGGGGGGGGGGGTGGCCCGCCCCCCCCCCGCCGTGTACGCTCCCGGCCCGCTGACGCGGACGTACGCGACCCGTCAAGTACTGGGGTTCACCGGCCTGGGGCATGGCGACCCCTTTGGCACGGCGATCATCGCACGAACTCCCCCGGCCGACTCATCGTCATATTCGATACAGAGAAAAGGAGTTGAGCGAGGAAAGGAACATCCCGAACTCCAGTCGGCGTCGTGCCACAGATCCGCAACGCGCTAGATGTGCAACGCGCTGAATCTCGCTGGATTTCACGGCACCAGAACATCGCACGCCACGGCACCGCACCGGAGAGTACGCCCCCAGCCTCTCCACATTGATTGACATGATCCGCCGAAGGACCGTAGCGTCGTGGTGATCAACGCTTACTTCTCGGGGGACCCATGCGCAAGACCACCGCAATCCTGGCCGGAATATCAACCACCGCACTTCTTCTTTACGGCACTTCGCCCGCCCAGGCGGCAGAGGCCGAAAGCCCCCCACCGGCCGAGCAGGTGGCGAGCGAGGCTCCGGGCCCCATAGGGACGATGGGGGCGGCCGGCTCGGCTGCGATCGGCACGTTCAAGTACACCTTCGGCGGCACCACCATCACTGTCCCCACAGGCTGCTTCCTCACCCACGTGATCAAAGGCTCCGGGAAGAAAATCACCAGCCAGACCGCAGGCGTCGACTGCGTGGGCGTCGCCGCACTGGCCACCAGATTCTGTAACACCCAGCTGGAATTCCACTACGCGGATACAGCAGGAAAGACGTACAAGATCCAGCGCGGCCCCCTGAATACCACCTGCAAGACCGGCACCGTCTCCACCTACTCGGACACCACGAGCAAGACGCTTCCCAGTTATGGAAAGGCCTGCGCCCATCTGTACGTCAATGGGAGCCGCCGTAGCGTTCAGTGCCACTACATCACTCAGTGAATGAGGGTTGACATGTCCTACAGCTCTCGCGATTGGTGGACCGAATTCGCGGTCTTCGTCCTCACCACCGCCGCGTGCACGGCCCTGTTCGTCTGGCTGTGGATCGCCTCGCTCGACGGACGCGAGGCGACGGCGAACGGGCTCGGCTTCCTCGTCCCTGGCCTCTTCGTCGGCCTGTGGGCCGCTCGGCGCTACCGGCGGCGACACATCAACCGGTAGCAGAAGTGGTCGTGCGAGCCCGTACTCGACCACTGGCATGAGCGGCCGCCGGAGGGGCCGAGGCCGACATCGACTCACCGGCGCACCCCGTGGTCGGCAGGAGCGGCAGCAATGCCTCCCTGCTCGCCTCGAACGTGGAGAAGGGGCGTACGGTCCACTCGATCCAGCGGTCGCGATGGCTGAGGGAGAAACCGCAGGGTTCCCCCCGGTGCAACGCGGCGACCGCGCCGACGCACCCGGCTCCTTCCACCCAGCTCAGCGCACGATGGCGCTCGGTGGGCGAAAGCTCGGCGGCGAGCGCGCGCACGTCGACGCGCACGCTGCGGACCGCGTCGGCGGGCCTGGCGACGGAGTACCGCGCCACGTCCGCGATCCCGCCGGCGTCCATCGAGCGGTACGTGACCCGTTCGCACCAGTAGGCGATCGAGAGGCGGGTCGTGGTGACGGGTTCGCACATGTGAGACCTCCTGGCGCTGGGGCAGGCCGACCCCTGTCCGCAGCCGGCGTGACGAGCCGCCGACAGGGGCCAGCCCTCCGGACTGCTCCCCAACTGGCGCAGAGCCGGGGAGAGTTGACGCCACTTTGGGCATGTCCCTGCCGAGGAACCGGCCCAGAAGGTGGCGACATCCAGGAAGCTAGCGGTAGCTACAGGTCCGTATCAAGTGTTTGACGTCTAATGAGTGATACGGACTTTGCCAACAGGTAGAACGCGCGCCTGGCCTCGTGGGGGACATCGCACGGTGGACGGAGCACGACCGGTGCGGGCATTTCACGGCGATGGAACAGCCGGAGCTTCGCATCTGCGACATCCCGACGCTCTTCCGGACTCTCCGAGGGTGTCGTTCAGCGCGCCAGGGAGACGGCGAACGGCTGGAATCCACGGCGGCGCAGGATGTGAGGAACGAGCAGGATCAGGGCCTCGGAGGCGCGGGCGGTGATGATGCCGCCGAGATCCTCGATCCATTCCGGCTGCCAGCCCAGGTCGTCGAGCAGGGCCGCGACGACTTTCTTGGCGTCGTCGTCATCGCCGGACAGGTACGCCGTCGGTGGGGTCGACAGGGATTCGGGAGCCGTCATGACCATGAAGAGCATGGTGTTCAGGGTCTTGACCACACGCGTGGCGGGCAAGGCGTCCTGGAGTTGCTCGGCCAGGCTGCTTCCCGGGTAGACCAGGTCGCCGGGCAAGCCGTCGGCGGCGTCGCGGGTCGCGTTGGAGACGTCGACGAGGATCTTGCCGGCGAGTTCGGCCTGGAACCCCCTCAGCCGTTCCAGGGTGGTGTCGCCCGGCGTCGCGTTGATCACGATGTCGGCGGTGCGGGCGGCGGTGCGCTGGTCGGCGAACCGGATCGACTGGTCGACGCCCGCTTCCCGGGCCTCGGTCTCCTCGTCGGCCGCGCGGCGGCCGAGTATGACGGTGTGGCCGGCGGCGGCGAGGGCGCGGGCCAGGTTGCTGCCGACGCGGCCGGTGCCGAGAATGCCGATGGTGGTCATGGTGGGGCGCTCCTTGGGAATGCGGGGACTGGTCATGCGGGGCTGATCCTGCGGGGGCCGATCAGACGATCGG
This sequence comes from Streptomyces sp. NPDC051569, assembly GCF_044454085.1. Lineage (NCBI taxonomy): Bacteria > Bacillati > Actinomycetota > Actinomycetes > Kitasatosporales > Streptomycetaceae > Streptomyces > Streptomyces sp. NPDC051569. The sequence goes on along the minus strand of NZ_JBITDJ010000029.1, from coordinate 53,341 downwards.
AGACAGGACCGCGACGGCTTCGGCGTGGAGGGCGGGTGCCGTGGCCAGGAAGTCCCGGCTTTCGAGGTTCCACGGGTTTCCCTGGGTGTCGGTGACGGTGCCGCCGGATTCCATGACCAGCAGCGCGCCGGAGAGCAGGCCGGAGCGGACGTCGGAGAACTGCCAGAAGGCGTCCATCCGTCCGGCGGCGACATGGATGAGCTGCAGGGTGGCGGGCACCGAGACCCGCACGACGAGCGCGTTGATCAGCATCGCGGTGACGGACGCGCCGATCCGGCGGAACGTCTCCTCGGTCTCGCCCGGCTTGGCCTGACCAGTGCCCACCAGGGCCGCGTTCAGTGCTGTCTTCTCCGAGGGCCGCAGCCGCTCCCCGTTCAGGTAGGCCCCCCGGCCGGCCAGCGCGGTGTAGGTGTCATCGGTCAGCGGGAGGTGGACGACGGTCAGGACGGGCACGTTGTCGCGCACCAGGGTGGCCGTCACCGCCCACTCGCTCATGCCGTGGATGTGGTTGATGTTGCCCTCGGCGGGGTCGACGATCCACCACTCCCCCGGCGGCAGCGCTCCACCCGCCAGCTCGTCCTCCACCCATCCGGAACCCGGCAGGGCCGCGAGCAGCGGCGCCTGCAGGACACCGAGGACAGCCGCGTCATTGGCGTAGATCTCGGTGACGATCTCATCGAGATCACCCAGACCGGCCTCGGGCGAGAACCGCTCCCGCAGCAGCGCGCCCGCCTTCCGGACAGCGGCCGTGACCTCGGTGAGGAGCGCTTCATCAGCGGCGGAGGCAGCGGACAGCTCAGCGGACTCGTTCAGATTCTGGTCAGACATGATGTGCTCCTTCGACGATGAACTCCGGGTGGCGCCTCACCACCTGCATTCGAAGGTAGGCCGCCCCATAGCTATCGACAAGTGCAAGCTTGTTAGGCCAAGCATTACCCACACGCAATTGAGTCGGCCGTTCAGGGCCCGTCGCCTTGACGGTGCACGGTGAGCCGCATCTCTTACCGCTCACCGTCAAGGACATCCCGTGGCGCACTCCCTGAGGGGCAGCGGGGCAGCGGGGCGGCAGTGCAGCAGGGGCGGGGCAGCGGACGGTGTTCGAGGACCATCCCCGGCCACCCCGCCGGGGATGGTCGGGGATGGTCGGGGATGGTCGGCCGGCTGATCCGCCGTGGCCCCCGCCTGGTCCGGACGAGAGGCCCGCTCCGGCTCAGCCCGAAATGAGTCGTTCTCGTAGCGACGTTACGAGAGCATGGCGGCATGCGCATCCTCGGCCTCGTCTTCGCGGGCACGTCCACGCCCCATCGCTCTCGGATGGCCGACTTCCTCAACGACACCTTGGCCCTGCCCCGGGCGCGGGTGGACGGCATCGAGGCTGACCTGTTCGAACTGCCCGACGGATCAACCTTCGCGGTGGCCTCGCCCGGCGGGATGGGCGATACGCCCCGGTCCGTCGGCTTCCTCGTCGACGATCTCGACGCCGCCGCGGCGGCCCTGCGCGAAGCGGGCGTCACCGTAGGCGCGATCGGCGAGAACGAACGCGAGCGCTACCTGCACTTCCGCGCCCCGGACCGCGAGCTGTACGAACTGGTGGAACGCAGAGCCGACACCGCCTGACGTACGGGGCGACCAGGCCAGGGCGACCAGGCCGGGGCGACCAGGCCGGGGCGAGCACGTCCGGGGCGACCAGGTCCGGGGCGACCAGGCCGGGAGCCCGCACCGCCCGCGCGCATACGGACCGCCGCCGGCCGCACACACCCGCCCCCGCCCCACCGGTTCCGACCGGTACTCGGGAGCGCGGGAAGCGAATCACGCTCCGCCCCAGCCCAGGCAGCCTTCGGCCCGGTCAACCGGCCGTCTCGGCGTTCAGCCAGTCCAGATAGGCCGCACCCCCGGTCGCCACGGGTACGCCGATGATCTCCGGGGTGTCGTACGTGTGCCGCTCACCGATGAACGCCGCGAGCCGGTCGGCGAGGTCGGCGCGCGTCTTGAAGTCGATGCGCCACTCGGGCTCGGTCTGTACGTCGCCGTCCCACCAGTACACCGAACTGACCGGGTAAACCTGGGCACAGGCGGCCAGCCGCTCGCGCACCACGGCGGCGGCCAGCTCACGGGCCTTGTCCTCGGCGTCGTGGGTCGTGGTGACCACGAGAAAATCACGGTTCGTCATGCGGAGCACCGTAGAGGCAAGCCCCTTGCACGGCAGGGATATTGACGCGACCGACCTCCCTCTGCGCCGATGAGAGACCGACAGACAGGCAGGGCAACGAACCTGACCACGGCAGGTCGAGGATTCAGCTCCGCACCATCGGGGGCAGATCAGGAGTGCCCCTGTATTCTGCGATCTTCGCCGGTTGTCCGGACGGAGTCCCTCGGCAGGTCGCCATGTCTCCTGTGCAACGCCAACTGATGGCCGCGCTCGACGCGCTGGACCAAGCCTTCGCCTCCGAAGAGCCCTTTCCCGTCGCGGGGTGTACGCACTGCTACGCCGAAAAGGACCTCGCCGACCTCTCCGGGCCCCTGCACCTGATACCCGACGACCTGGTGTCCGCTGTCGCCGCCGAGGTGCCCAGCCACTGGGACGACTTCCCCCGTCTTTACCGCCGTCTCGTCCCGCGCATCGTCCGACCGGTTGTCATGGGTCAGTTCCACGTCGACGAGGAACTCATCGCCACCCGCTTGCTCCAGGCGGGTTGGACCACCTGGGACGCGTCCTTGACCGGCGCTCTGAGCAACGTCTGGTCCGCCTGGTGGGAGGCGACCCTGCACACGCACCCCAGCCCCGTCCCCATCAGGGAAACCCTCAGTCTCATCGGCGTCGCCACGGACGGCCTGCGCCCGTGGCTGAACATCTGGACCGCCACCCCCCACCCGGCCGCCGACGCGCACCTGGCAGACCTCATCGACGACGTGATGTTCGAGTCCGAGATCACTGACCTGCACATGGGTTTCCACGATGAATACCACGCCACGCCTGAGCTGCTGCGCTGGCTCCTCACCGACGTACGCGACCGCGCCGACGACGCCCGCCTCGACAGCCCTTTCCTCCATGAACACCGGCCAGCGGCTCAGCACACCGACTGACCGTTTCACTTGCCACCAGGCATTGCGCTTGCCAGTTGGGCGCATCGTTACGGGGGTGCCGTGGTCATCCCGGTGGGCGTAGCTCGGCACACTCCTCGGCGAAGGCGCAGAGCGCGATCTGGCTCTGCCCGCGAGAACGACAGCGGATGTGCACCGGTGGGGAGGCAGCCGACGTCGGCGAGGGAATCAACATACTCACCAGGTCGACAGCAGCACTGGCGCGGGGCAGCTGCTGCCGAGGGTTCCCGTTGGCCAAGGCCGTCGGGTGTTTAAGGTCGCGTCCATGACGAGGACCACGCCGGCACGCCCGCTCGATGTCGAGGTGCTCTTCCCGGAACTGGCTGTTTACCGGGGCACGACGACGCGCCTTCACCCTCGGCCAGGGAGCCCGGACGTGTCGGCCAGCTCGGTGGGTGGTCCCATGCTGTGGCCTGCGAACGAGCCGTGGCCGGTGTGCGGCGAGGCCCACAGCCCCAGGCAGGGGCGGCGCCCGGCCGATATCCACCGGTGGCGGCAGCTCCTGTCCGCCGCATGGGCCCGGAGGCGGAACCCGGGCCCGACAGACGAGGAACGAGAGCTCTTGGACGAGCTGCGCCTGGAACATTGGATACCCGAGGTGCCCGAGAGGGACCCGCTGCCGATGATCGGCCTCGCGCAGTTCTATCGGAGGGATGTCCCCGACCTGCCGACAGGGCTGGAGGACTGCGATCTGCTCCAGGTGTTCTGGTGTCCGTTCAACGCGCACGGCCCGAGCCGGTACGACCTGGAGCTGCACCTCCGCTGGCGGCGTTCATGGCAGGTCGGCCCCGTACTGACCGCACCGCCGCAGCCGCCGGTCGTCGGGTCCGACGGCTTCGTACCCGAGCCCTGCGTGCTGCACCCGGAGCAGGTGGTCACTTACCCGCTCGCGGGCCTCCTGCCCGAGGACCTCCGCGCCCGGATCGACGTCTGGGAGGAAGCCCAGGGACAAGCCGAGAAGTCGGCGGCCGGGAACACGGCCGAGCCGGTCGGCTACCAGTACGACCTGTCCATCCCGCCCGGCTGGCGCGTCGGCGGCTTCGCCTCCTGGCACGCCACCGACCCGTACCCCATGGACTGCCGAACCTGCGGGGCACCGATGCACCTGCTACTGACCATCGACAGCTCGGAGTGGGACGGCGGCAGCGGCAGCTGGAGACCGCTGGAGGACCGCGACCTGCCCACCCCTCGATGCGCCACCCCCACCAAGGTCACCGTGGGCCGCTTCGGCGAGCTCAACGTATTCGCCTGCCCCACTGATCCCGACCATCCGCACCGCTGGAGCATCCAGTAGCTCGTACGACGTCACGCTGCTGACCGGAGCACGCGATTGGGCCCGTACGAAGACCGAGCACCGGCTCTTCCGTGAATCTGTCGGGGCCGCTCGCGCCTGGCACCGGGATCCGGGATCCGGGCACAATCAGCAGCCGTGGCCTCCCCTGCTGATCCCGCCGTCCTGTACCCGGATATCGCCGCCCATGGCAGCCTCGCCGCAGCGCTCCGGCCCGAGGCGGAGGGCTGTCTCGCCGCTGTTCCCGTCACCTCCCCGGGCTCTGCTCCGCTGCTCCACGCGACTGTTGCGAGCACCCTGCCGCACCGCGAACCGCTGCGGATCATGGCGTGGTCACGCAAACGGCAGTGGTCGATCCGTGGCACGGAGCCGTTCCAGAGCATGGCCCTCATCGACGGCGAGACGGACGACCTGGCGGCAGTCGCCAGGGTCGCCCGGGCGTGGCATGAGGGGGAGGCCCTGGACGACATCCGCTGGGCGGCACCCTTCGTCCACCTGACCGGCCGGTTCGAGGTACCCGATCACGACCCGGCACGCCTGACGGAATCCGAGTGGCAGTGCCTGCGGCAGGAGGCGGGCGAACTGGGATACGCCTGGCAGGAGACCTACCAAGCCCTGATCGAGGCGGCGCACGCCGAACCGGTGCTGCGCGCCCTCTACCCGTTCACGAGCCACTGGGCGCTGCGCTTCTCGAGCACCACGCGTCCGCGTCTGACCGTTGTCGGCCCGCTGCTGACGGCTGACAGCGACGGCAGGTACGGGGTGGGCGTCGGCGAGGACCTCGACCGGTTCGCCACAGCGCACGAGGTCGTGGCACTGGCCGTACGTCAGCTGCCTTCCGGACTTGGCCCGATCACGCTCGGCGGGTGAACCCCGCCCGGCACCAGAGGCGGGCCGATGTGTCCACCACCGTCCGTACGGAGCCCGGCATCGCCGCCGCAGGCCCGGCTTCGGGTCGCGCATGAAAGCCGGGCCGAGGCCCGCCGGAGCGCCAGGACGATGCGGCGCAGACCACTCAACCGGCGACCGGCCCCCCATCTGCGCCGATGAGAGGCCGGCCGAGGCGGGGCAGCGAACCTGATCAGGTCAGGTCGTCGAACTCGCCCTCCTTGGCCCCACCCAGGAACGCGAGCAGCTTGGCCCGGGTCGTGTGGATGACGACGTCGGGGTTGTCGCTCTCACGCATCAGGATCTCGCCGCCGTGCGCGGCGAGTTCGAGGCACTCTCCCCCGTGCTCACCATCGGACTTCGAAGACTTACGCCACTGAATTTCCATGGACCCTCACGCTTTCATGGTCGTCGTCCGACACCGCACCTGGAAAGTAGCGCGCCCCACACATCCACATCAATCAACGGTCGGCCTCGCATCTGCGCCGATGAGAGACCGACCGAGGCGGGACAGCGAACCTGATCAGGTCAGGTCGTCGAACTCGCCCTCCTTGGCCCCACCCAGGAACGCGAGCAGCTTGGCCCGGGTCGTGTGGATGACGACGTCGGGGTTGTCGCTCTCACGCATCAGGATCTCGCCGCCGTGCCAGGCGAGTTCGAGGCAGTTGGAGTCCTCGTCATCTGCGGACTTCGAGGACTTGCGCCACTGAATTTCCATGGTTCTCACGCCTTCAGACTTGTTGTGCGATCTTACGAATGAAGTCCCGTGAACTCTCGGGATCGAGGGACAGTTCCTCGATCCGGTCGAGCATGGCTCGCCAGTTCGCGAGACGCGTTTCGGCATCCTGAAATCTCGACCCGGTCGCGGTATCCGTCTGCACGGTATCGAGCTGCGGAACAGGTCCATAGACATAGTGAGTCGAGCTCTGGGCATTCGGAAATCCACCCGCCGCGAACGGGATCACGCGAACGGTGACGTTGTCGCGCTCCGACTCCTTCAACAGGTAGTCGAGCTGGCCGCGAGCAACCTTGGAACCGCCATAGGTCATCCGCAGTGCAGCCTCATGAATCAGAAATGTGCACGAAGGCGGGTTCGGGCGGTCAAGTACGTCGCGCCGTTTGAGCCGGTGAGAAAGCTGACGCCGTTGGCGTGCTGGGCTCGGCGGCGGCACAGCTTCCGCGAAGACAGCTCGCACATACTCCTCGTTCTGCAGCAGACCAGGCATGTGCATGATTTGCACCGCGCGGATGGCAACGGCGTGATGCTCCAGCTCGGCGAGGTCGAGCGCAAGACTGGAGAGTTCGCCGCGATAGTCCTCCCACCAGCCATTTATGCGCTCGTCAGCCATATCAGCGAGCGCATCAACATACGCCCCGTCATGGCAGTTGTAGGTCTCAGCCCACGCACGCACCCGCCCGGAGCTCACTCCAAAACGGCCCGATTCGGTGTTGCTGATGGTGGTGCGATCCGTGCTGAGCAATTGCGCCGCCTCGGCGTGCGTGAGCCCTGCTCGCTCCCGGATCTTGCGCAGCTCTGCGCCCAGGCGGCGCTGCCGCGCTGTAGGCGCTTTCCTCGGCGGCATCCATCTCTCCTTCTGTCGCACCACAGTGTGGCGGGTATCCCAACGGCAATCCACTCGTCGCTCAGACGCTCCAGTTGAGTACCACATGTGCGACTTTACGCTACCGTGGTCGCAGCACCGCGTCGCAAGCCATCGGGCCGAAGTGCAGCCGTACAAACGTGCGTTGAAACATGCGCGCGAGCGGCCATTGCCACGGCTGGTGGATGGGCAGCGCGAACTCAGACCGCGAGGAAGAGGACCGCATGACCTCTGTAAGCGCCTTGGCGACTCCCGCACTGCCCGCCGAACCGTCCCCGTCGATACGCGAGAACTACCGGCTCGTCGTGCCCAACTCCCCCTCCGCACCCCGGATCGCGCGGGACTTCGTCACCTCGCTCCTGCTGGTCACCGACCACTCCGCCCTCGCCGACGACGCCCGCCTCTGCGTCACCGAGACCGTCACCAACTCCCACCGCCACACGCACAGTCGACTGATCCGGCTCGACGTGACCGTGGCACCCCGGCTCGTGACGGTCCACGTACGGGACGACCAACCCTTCGCCCTCCCCCTCCCCGGCGCCCTCGCGGGCGAACTCACCAGCGGCCGGGGACTGCTCATGATCGACAGCCTCGCCACGCACTGGGGCTGGACCATCTACGGCGGGCTCTCCCCCACCTCCAAAGCCGTCTGGTTCACCCTCACGGAGAACGAGGGGACCGGGTGATGGACCCCGTAACCGACCGTGGCCTCTGGGGCTTCGTCGTCATCGCCCTCACGCTCATCGTCCTGGCCGTGGGACTCCTCTACGCGTCCATGCCCCACGCCGAGGACGCCTCCGACGCCGTCCGTATCCCCCCGGACGCGGAGGAGGGCTACACCTACACCTGCTACTGCTACCGCGACCCCATCGCCGTCACCATCCCCCGCCCCCAGACCCGCCGCAGACACGCCCGCGCCGGCCGACACCGCCCATAACGGCCCCGACCAACAGGGCCGCTCGGGATCCCGGCGGCCACGCGGCGCGCGCCGTACGCACTCCCCGCGCGCCGCCGCTGAACGGGTGAACCAGGCATTGCCGCAGCTCCGGGGTGGGCAGACACCGGGCGGGAAGCGCTTGATCACTTCCCGCCGGGCCCACCCCGGCCGTCCTGTCCCCCTCAAGTGGAGTGCTTCATGCCGCGTATTCGTACGATCCTGTCCCTCGCCGCGTCGGCCGCCGCCGTTCTCGCCCTCGCCGCACCCGCCCAAGCCGTCCCGGACGACACGTACGTCATCCGCGAACCGGAGAGCGGACGGTGCCTGACCGTCCTGGGTGATCACCTGGTCGGCCTCGGGAATTGCAGCATCGAGTCCGCGTGGAAGATCACCAATCGGGGCGACGGCACCGTCCAGATCGCCGAATCGCGCAACGAAGAACGCTGCCTGCGCATCGCCCCGCCCCCGGTCTTCCCCCCGTTCACGGATGTCGGCCCCTGCGGCACCGGTCCGGACCGGTGGAGGATCAGGGAGCTCGGCCCCGAGGGCGCCCCGGTCCTCATCACCGAGGCGTTCCGGGACGGCGGCCTCGCCCCCCAGGGAGACCGCACCATCGTCCGCCCCGGCGGCGGCGTCCCCTGGGACCTGCTACACATCCGCCGCTAAGGGATGCCCCGCAATCCGTGCGGGCGCACGGGATAACGGGACAGTCCTTACCGTGTGTGGATGCGGATCGAGATCAGCGGCGGGACCGCTCTTCACCCGGGCACGGCCGGTCGTCGCGGACAGGAAGGTGATTACCGCATGAAGGGCGACCGGCACTCGAAGTCGGATGTCGAGCAAGCTTTACGCCGGGCGGAGGCCGCTGGTCTGAAGGTCACACACGATCAGAATGGCCACCGGTGGGGCTACGTCATCTGCTGCCCGTGCAGCGCCAGTACAAAGGTGTGGAGCACGCCAGCGAACGCGGGCACGGAGGGTAAGAAAATTGATGAATTCACCCGTCGGCACAGAGCCTGTGGCTGAGTGGTCGTTCGTCCTCCACCCTGAGGATGAGCCGACTCAGGAGCAGTCCGACCGTTTCGACCATGCTGACGTCCTAGCTGGTGGCCAGGTCGGCTGGGAGAACGATGGGCAGGGCACGCGTTTCCCCTGCGTGGTAGAGGCGTCCCACTTTGACGACGCCGTGGCATGGGCTGTTGAGCGGCTGGGCGAAATCGGGGTGGGGATCGCGCGGGTGGAGGCAACGGGGTAGCTGGTGACAGGACATCCAACGGCGCGGAGACCGGACCAGCCCCGGCACACCCCGCTTACGCCGAACTCGACCAGATCCGCTGCCGGCTCCGCCGGGAACGGGACGCCGTGGTGGCCGTCGAGATCCTGCGGCTGACGTGCGAGAAGTGCGACGCAACGACGGCCGGCACTGCAGAACGAGCAGGGGCTGACCCGCCGAAAGACCCACGGGCCTTGCCCCCTGACGCGGGGCGCTGGGAAGTGCTCTTCGAGACTCAGGACGAGACGGCATGGCATTCTCAGCTTCGACGTCTGCGAGCTGAGGACGGGCGGATCGACTGGACTGCCGTCCGGATGGACAGACTCTGCGGGCGGCTGGACCGGCCGACCACCTACCGGCTGAGCCAGTTCGTGCCAACAGCCGATCCACCCGCGCGCACCGTGTGAGGCCGTCGAACATGAAACGAGTCCTGGTCGCCGGGAACACCGGCGCGGGCAAGACCACGCTGGCCCGTACCCTCGCCGCTCTCCTGGCCGCAGCGGACGCCAACGACGACATCAACTGGACCGTATCGGTCAACTCCGGTCCCACCAGCACGCTGCCGGAGCGCTCAAAAAGGGCTGCGGGGCGCGACGAACCCGCCGATCACGCACTTGGACGCCCCCGCCGAGGCCTCAGCACGAAGGTGCGTCCGGCCTCGGATGGGCGGGCCCGCCCTCAACCGCCTCAAGCAGCGGCGCGGCCCGGCCACGCGAACCCACAAACTCGCCATCGCCCGACAAGCCGCACTCCACTTCACGGCCATCCTCATCTGGAAGCACGATGACCAGAAGTCGAGCAGCAGCGGACCTGAGAGAATCCCTGGCATATGCGTTCGGATTGTCAGGAGTGGACATCCATGTGGCTGGAGCGAAAGACGGTCCCGGACGAGGAGCGGAGGCAATGGACCTGGAGTCCCCTTGAAGGCGTTGGGCCCTTGAGGTTCGGACAGACAGCCGAGGAGGTCGCCGCCGCACTTCGAGAGCCGATCAATGGACGGAAGCTGAGCGAGCCGTGGGTTCCGTTCTCCGGTCTGGGTATCGACACCTACTACCGCTCGGAGGACTGGACGCTGGCCGCCGTCGCAATCGACGCCTGCCACGGCCCTCAGATCTCGTTCGGAGAAGTTCGGCTGGTGGGTCGACTGCCATCGGAGCTCACAGCGTGGCTGGAAGCAGGCGCAGACACCCACGAAGGCAGGCTGCGCTTCGGTCTGAACGGAGAGCCCGGCCTTCCCGGCCTTGGGCTGGTCATGCGTTGCCAGCAGAACGGCGACTTTGCCCGTACCCGTCCCGTCATGGTGGCGCCCGACTGGGCCGACATGAGCGTCGACAGCTGGGAAGGCCCCCTACCCAGCAGGGAATGGAGTGTGTACTGACACCGCTGCCCACAAGCCTCAGCGGAACCCGTTCCGCTGAGACGCTGACACCGATCGAAGAGACATCCCCTGGCTGGCTGCGAATGTGGGGACAAAACCCGCAGGCGACGCGATGCCCGCGTCGATGCGGGCATCGGATGCGGGCATCGAGTTCGCTGCCGTCCGGATGGACAGACTCTGCGGGCGGCTGGACCGGCCGGCCACCTACCGGCTGAGCCAGTTCGTGCCAACAGCCGATCCACCCGCGCGCACCGTGTGAGGCCGTCGAACATGAAACGAGTCCTGGTCGCCGGGAGCACCGGCGCGGGTAAGACCACGCTGGCCCGTACCCTCGCCGAGCGCCTCGCGATCCCCTTCCACGAGATGGACGCGCTGGCCATCACCGGTCCCGGCTGGCAGGAGAACCCGCTCCTGCGGGAGGACATCGAGCGGATCAGCTCCGGCGCCGCGTGGATCATCGATTCCTTCGGCCACCCGAAGGTCCGGGACCTGCTGTGGTCACGGGCCGACACCATCGTCTGGGTCGACTACTCCCGCCCGGTCATCATGCGTCGCGTGCTGCGGCGGTCGGCGGCCCGTACGCTGCTCCGGCGCCGGATCTTCGGCGGCAACATCGAGACGGCGGGGTCCTGGCTCAGCCCCGACCACCCGGCCAGGTGGGCCTGGTCGCAGTACGCGAACCGCAGGGCCAAGATCGCCGAACGCTGCGCCGACCCCCGGTTCGCCCCCCTGGACGTCATCCGCCTCGCCACCCCCCGGGCGGCCGCGCGGTGGCTCGACGACACGGCCGGCGAGCGGGATGGGGAGAGCGCGGACGCGTGACCGGCCCCGCGTACGCGGCGCCTGGCCCCAGTGGCGGGCCGGACAAGCCGGACGACGGGGCCGAATCGCCCTGAACGGGCCGGGGAGCAGAGCCCCGGCCCGTCCAGGGCGGTTGGTCAGGGCCGTCGCCGTCGCCGCTAACGGCTTCTCAGCGGACGGCGAGCGCGACGATCTGGGTGACCTCGTCCTCCGCGAAGTTGTCGTCGCTGACCAGGAGCAGGGTTCGTTCGCCGCTCGGCAGGGTCGGACCCCAGGTCATGCCCTCGGTGTTGTCGACCGTGGAAAGACCCAGGTCGTGGAAGTCCGCGACCAGCTTCTTGCGCATCGGTACGACCCTGCGTCCGGCCAGGGAGTCCACGTTCCGCACCTCGGTCGCGCCCCGGGTGGTGGCGTCGTACACGCGGATCTTGAAACCCGCGCCCGCCACCCACGTACGTTCGAGTACGAGGTAGCGGCCGGGGTCGCCGGGGAAGGCGAGGATCGACGGCACACCGGTGTCCGGGGGCCACGGGCTGGACGGGTCGGACTCGGTGAAGATCTTGTCGAGCGGGTAGGCGAACTGCCCGAGCACCTCGCCCTTCCGGCTCTGCTGGGTGACGCGGACCAGGGCGCCATGCTCCAGATCGGGCTCCGGGCCGTCCTGGAACAGGGGACCCTCCAGGGCGCTGGTCAGTACCCTGCCGTCGGCTCCGAACGTGATCGCTTCCACCGCCTTGTTCCGGCGGATGCCCCGATCGCCCAGGGTGATCTCGTAGTTGGGCGGCAGCGGCAGCTGACCACGGTAGGCACCGGAGGGGGTGGCGAACTGGATCGACGGCTGGATCACCGGCTCACTCGACGACTTCGGCCGATCGCCCTCCTGCGCCCACCAGTACCGGCAGGTCCTCGGGTCCACCCGCAGCTCTTCCGGGTCCACGGCCTTGCCGTCGCCGACGCTCGCCGGCGGGTAGACCGAGCCGTCCGGCTGGAGGAACGGGTGCGTACCGGTGAAGTCGACGGAGTGCACCCCGGCGCCGTCCACCGTGATCCTGGCGGTGTAGAAGCGGGCGGGCTGCAGGACCGAGCGGTCGTCGCTGATCAGGACGTACTCGCCTGTGCACGGATCCCGGTCGATGCCGGACAGCCCGCCAACAGTCGTGTCCCGGAAGGCGAGTTTGTGCGGAACGATCTTCTCGCCCAGCAACCGGGCCCGCGCCCCGATGTCGGACCGTACGGCGGTGTGATCCGACTGGGCCGCCACCGCCGGAGCCATCGTCGATGCCAGCACCAGGGCCGCGACACACGCGCGGCGGATCAAGGAGGGTTTCATGTATTCGATCTTGGACCGTCACAGGCACCGAGCGCAGTCGCCCATCCGTGTGATGGAGCCCTCCGGCGGGTGAACTTGTGCGGGCCCGCGTTCGAGCCCGCGCACGTGACTACTCGGCAGGCAGGGTCTCCCGCAACGCCTTGGCGGTGGCAGTCGCGTCGTAGCCCTCGGGGACGCCTTCGACCAGGATGATGTCGCCCTCGATGTACCGCGAGCGCAGTGGTGCGATCTCCTGGTACGCGGCTGAGTCCCACCAGGCCCGTGCCTCGGCGATCCCGGGGAAGCCGATCACCACGACGTGCCCGGGCCAGCTGCCCTCCTTCACCTCACGCTGCGCGCCGTGCACGAGGAATCGACCGCCGTACGGCTCGAAGGTGGCGGTGATGCGCTCGATGTACTCGACGATCTCCGGGACCAGGGTGGCCTCTTGCAGGTGCGCTATGGCATAGGCGGGCATGGTGTCCTTCCGGTCGGTCGGGCTCCGTACGCCGCCGATGATGGCATGCGGAGGCAGCCGGGTCGATGACCTGCCAGGTAAGGTTCCCGCCCTCGTGACGGCCTCCGTCGCCGAGCGACTCAGGCTGCGGGCCGGGTGGGCTCGCGGGTGTGTCGCTCAGCGGGGGGACGCGGCGATCCGGACGCGGTCGCTGTCGCTGTCGCTGTCGCTGTCTTCGAGCGGCAGGGTCCGGTCGATGCAGCCCGGCGTGCGCATCTTCATTGCCGCGTCCTTGCCTTCAACTCGCTTGTCAAGTAGGGCCGTTGCCCAACGCACGGGCATCGGGGCACGGGGCCGGTGGCGGGTGCCCGCCGCCCGGCCCCGCGCCCGGTGGTCAGGACGCGTCGTACTCGCTGACGACGTCGACGACCCAGGTGACGCCGAACCGGTCCGTCAGCATTCCGTAGAGGGGCGCCCACTGGGCGGGGCCCAGCGGCTGCCGGACGGTCGCGCCGTCCGCGAGCTTCTCCCAGTACGCGGTGATCTCCTCGGCCGTCTCCCCGCGCAGCGAGACGAAGAACGCGTTCTCGCCCTGGTCCCACGGCGTGTTCGAGGGCACGTCGTAGGCCATCACGCGAAATCCGCTGTCGGCGGCCACCTGGCCCCACATCACCTGGTCGGCCTCGGATACGGCCTGGACGTTTCCGGCGTCCTTGTACGTGACCACGGCCACGTCCCCGCCGAAGACGGACTGGTAGAACGTGAGCGCCTCCCGGGCGGCACCTCGGAAGTTCAGGTGGGTCACGGCGTTGACGGACATGGTGGCTCCTCGGCTGTTGATGCGTCCTGCCCTGTTCGATGACCACCATCACAGGAGAAGCGGACAGGTTGTGGCCGCTTCTCCGGGCACCATGGGGAGCATGCAGAAGACCTCGGCGCGACTGCTGGCACTGCTCTCGCTGCTCCAGGCACGCCGGGACTGGCCCGGCCCGTTGCTGGCCGAGCGGCTGGAGGTGAGCCCGCGCACCGTACGCCGCGATGTCGACCGTCTGCGCGAGCTCGGCTACCCGATCCTGGCCGGCAAGGGCCCCGACGGGGGCTACCGGCTCGACGCCGGATCGGATCTGCCGCCGCTGCTGTTCGACGACGAGCAGGCCGTCGCGCTCGCCGTCGCCCTCCAGATCGCCACCACCTGCGGCGCCGACATCGAGGAAGCCGCGGCGCGAGCGCTGACCACCGTCCGGCAGGTCATGCCCGCACGGCTGCGCCACCGCATCGACACCCTGCGGTTCACCGTCGTCGAGCGGCCCGCGACCCGGCCGGATCCGCAGGTCGACAGCGGCGTGCTGATGGCGCTCAGTGCCGCCGTCCACGCCTGTGAAGTGCTGCGCTTCGACTACGGACCTGCCGCCGATGCCCCGCCACGCCGTGTCCAGCCCCACCATCTCGTCACCTGGGGCGGGCGCTGGTACCTCGTCGCCTGGGACCTGGAGCGCGAGGACTGGCGTACCTTCCGCGCCGACCGGATCGCCCCGCGCACCCCCACGGGCCCCCGCTTCACCCCGCGCGAACCTCCCGGAGGTGAGGTGGCCGCATTCGTCGCCGCCAGGTTCCGGGGTGCCGACGGCTCGGGCGACTGGCCCTGTCGCGGCGAGGTGATCCTCGACCTGCCCGCCGCCGACGTGTCCCGCCATACCCGCGACGGAGTCGTCGAGGAACTCGGTCCGGACCGCTGCCGGCTCGTCCTGGGCTCGTGGTCATGGCCCGGCCTGGCCGCCTCCATCGGCAGGTTCGACGCCGACATCGAGGTCGTCGGCCCGGCCGAGCTCAGGGACGCCTTCGCGCACCTGGCCCGCCGCTACGCCAACGCCGCGACCGACGCGCCCGCCACACCGCCCTGATCCCATGAGGCAGGCGCATATCGATCAGACGGCGAGTGGTGATCACGCACCCGAAGGGGTGAAGGGAGCGTGGCTTGAGCAGGCCCGGGTCACGGAACACGGAACGAAGATCTTTCCCACGTCTCTCGACTTTCGGAGTACCGCAACGATGATCACGGCCACGCAGGACGTCATCACCACCAAGCACGAGCGGGCATTCGACACCCTGGATGCCAACCACGACCGGCTATCTGGACTGGGCGGACTACCAGAAGCTCGCCGCCCGCTACGTAGAGGCTTACCGGCTCGACAAGAACGACCGCCGGGCCAGGGCGCTCCACACCTTCAGTCAGATCTACTGGCTGGAGCTGCTGCGTCACGCGGGCGTGGAAGAGGACCGGCTCACCAAGGACCAGTACGTCACGGCCGACCGCCTCGCGGCGATCGACACCAGCCGGCTCAACGTGACCGAGGGCGGCGGCCATGCGATCTTCGACGTCATCGACGTCGACGGCGACAACGAGATCAGCAAGGACGAGTTCGCCCGCGTCCTGAGGGACGTGTGGAAGACCGACGCGCCCGACGCGATGGACAGCTTCACCAGGCTGGACACCGACGGGGACGGCGCGATCTCGCGCCAGGAATTCATCCGCGCGGTTCGTGAGCACTTCCTCTCGAACGATCCGGACGCGCCGGGCAGCCTGTTCTTCGGGCACATCTGAGCGACAGGGCTTCCCTCACAGCGACAGCCCGGACGGGATGGTCCGGGCTGTCGGCAGCGCCGTGAGGGGTTCAGCTCTCGTCGGTGGTGGTGAGGTCGGCGGGGTCGGTGTTGGCGCCGCAGAGGATGACGGCGACCTTCTCCCCGCCTGCTGGGCGGTAGCTCCAGTTCGGGGTGGTCGGCGGGGGCGGCGTCTCGCGGTCGGCGCGGTGCCGGGGCGGGGAGGTGAGGGCGGCCAGGGCGGTGGCGGCGCCGTGTTCGACGGCGACGCGGCGATGGTCCCACAGCGCTTGGCGGGCGCGGACGATCTCATCGTCCGGGACGAGTACCGAGTGCGTGCGCCCCTCCTGGGCGATGTGCAGGGCCATCCGGGAGGTCCGGCGGGCACCGAGGGAGTCGGCGGCGACCGAGTCGACCGTGACGTCGACCGGCCGCCCGGCCGTGATGGCGGCGCTCAGCGCGCGGCAGTTCTCGGGTTCGACCGCGATGGTGCGCAGGCCGTGGTGGTGTGCGGCTGTCGCGACACCTGCGAACAGGCCGCCGCCGCCGACCGCGACGACGACGGTGTCCAGATCAGGGATCTGACGGCGGATCTCGTCCAGGAGGGTACCGGCCCCGGCGGCGATCAGCGGATGGTCGTAGGCGTGGGAGGCCAGCGCGCCGCTCTCACCGGCGAAGTCCTGACAGGCGGTGAGGGCTTCGGCGTACTCGTCGCCGACCAGCCGGACGTCGGCACCGTACGCGCGGAGCCTGCGGACCTTCACCCGGGGAGCCGTGGTGGGCAGGAAGACCGTCGCCCTGACCTCTTCCTGGCGGGCCGCCCAGGCGCAGGCGAGTCCGGCGTTGCCGCCCGAGGCGATCGTGACTCCCGCGTCGGGGAGGGTGCCGGCCTCCCGGTGGGCGGCGAGGAAGTTCCGTGCGCCGCGCGCTTTGAAGGATCCGGTGTGCTGCATGTATTCGAGGGCGAGCCAGACCTGGCAGTTCGCGGGGGGCCGGTCGTCGAGGGGGTCGCGGTGGGCGGTGCGGATGGCGCCGGGGTCGAGCGGGGTGAGGGCGACAGGGCGGACCTGCCCGGCGATCCGGTCGGCGGCGGCCTTGATGTCGCCGTAGGTGAGTTCGCGCATGTGACGCTCCTGCTGGGAGAGGGTCATGACCAGGCGGTGAGCTGGCCCGTAGTGGTCAGTCCGAGGAAGAACGAGAACGCGATCCGCCGCTGCCCGTGGCCCTGGTTGGGGCGGACCGCGTGGAAGTTCGCGGAGTTGAAGAGGAGGGCGTCGCCGGCCTGGGGGGCGAGGGTGACGTGCTGGCATCTGGTGACGGTGGCGGGCTGGAAGCCGTAAGCGTCCCGGTGGTCCTCGTCGGCCGGTTCCCAGCGGCGCCGCCACACCGTCGTCTCACCGCCATTGCCGGGGATGCGGACCCAGACGTTGAACGCGAGCTGCGCGACAAGCTGCTGGTCGAACAGGGCGGGCATTTCGCGGTTGAGGTCGTCGTAGTGGATGAGAGCGCCGTTGTTGATCTCGCGCAGGGTGCCGCCGAAAACCGGGCGGCCGCCGATGGTGGCGGGAACGACGGCCGCGCCCCAGGCGGAGCCGAGACGGGCCAGGGAGACCGCGATCGGATCGGGGCGTATCCCGGCCCGGGACCAGGCCGCCCGAGCTGCCTCGGCGGCCGGCCAGTACCGATCGGCGTCGAGCGCGCCGTCCGGGGTCCGGTAGTCGTTCAGGGCCGGGCCGAACCGAAGGATGGGGGTCGGTACCCGGGCCGGGTCGTAGTCGGTGGTGGGCAGTCGATCCAGCTCGGCCATCGCGCTCTCACAGGTCGGACCGGAGAGGAAGGCGGGCACGCGGACGGCGGCGAGGGTACCGGCCGCGAGATTCGCGATGTGCCGGTCGGTGAGGACGAGGGAGTCAGCGGCGGTGAAAAGGGGGTCGCGCAGGACGCGAGGCATGTTTCCTCCGCGTGAGGAGAGGTGAGCCTACCGTAACGATACGCTGTACCGTACGCTGACTCGCATGCCGAGGCAATCCGCGTCCCTTACATCCGCAACTCTCGAACACATCGCCGAACAAGCCCTGTTGCTCATCGATGAGGACGGTCCGGACGCGCTGAGTTTCCGAAGCTTGGCCGCCCGACTGGGCATCGGCCACGCGACCCTCCAGCGACGCTGCACCGACCTGGCCGGACTGCTCGACCTGTGTACCGACCACCTCGCACGGGACCTCCCCACCATCCCGCCCGGCATCAGTTGGGCCACCGCCACCATCACCCGCTTCACACGGCTGTACGACCTGCTCACCGCCCACCCCGGCCTGGTCACGCTGCGCGGAGCCCGCCCCTGGCTCGGGCCCCAGCTCCTCGCCCGCCTCGTCGAACCGCAGCTCACCGAGAGCATCAACGCCGGGATGACTCCCGAAAAGGCCGTCACCGCCTACCGGCGGATGTACCTGCTCACTCTCGGCAGCGCCTGCTTCGTCGACCACCGCGACCCGAGAAATACCCAGGCACTCACCCGGGCCGCGCTCGCGACACTGGACCCCGGCGACTTTCCGACGCTGACCAGCCATCTCGGGGTCGTCGTCGACGCGGTCGTCGACCATGAGGTCTTCCATGGCGCGCTGCGGCAGCTCGTCCATGCCGCCGATCCCCGTCATGCCGACGCGGCCAGGCCATGAACAGCTCCCCGGCGACTGCCCGGACGGAATGGTAGGGCCCGCCGACAGCCCCGCGACCGCTCGCGCCGTCACCGCTCGCGCCGTGACCTCCGGCCGGGACAACGAGCCCGGGGCGCGGCCCGTCGCCATACGGAGAGTGCCCTCCGGCTGAGGTGACAGAAGCCCTGAAGAGGCTTCGCCATCCCAGCTCGGAGGGCACTTTCGCGTTCCCGCTCAAGATCCGGACGCCGCCGCCATGGAAACGCGGAGGCCGGTGCCGCGAACGGCACCAGGTCGTGTCCGGTCGGTCGACCGGCATCGGTCGGTCGATGCCGGTCGACCCGAAAGGGTCTAGAGAACCCCGGCCGAGGCGATGGTGATCTTGGCCTTGGGGGTTCCGCTGCCCGAGCCGAGCGACTCGATCCGCGTGACCAGGTCCTGGCCGTCGGTGACCTCACCGAACACGACGTGCTTGCCGTCCAGCCACGGCGTCACCACGGTGGTGATGAAGAACTGGGAGCCGTTGGTGTTGCGGCCCGCGTTGGCCATCGACAGCAGGAACGGCTTGTCGTGCTTGAGCGTGAAGTTCTCGTCGGCGAACTTCTCGCCGTAGATGCTCTTGCCGCCGGTGCCGTCACCGCGCGTGAAGTCGCCACCCTGCAGCATGAACTGCGGGATGACGCGGTGGAAGCCGGACCCGGCGTATCCGAAGCCGTGCTCCCCGGTCACGAGGGCGCGGAAGTTCTCGGCCGTCTTGGGCACGACGTCGTCGTACAGCTTGAACGTGATCCGTCCAGCTGCCTCGTCGTTGATGGTGATGTCGAAATAAACCTCGGTCGTCATGACGCCATCCTGACACTGACGGCTGTGCGGCGAGAACTTCTGGTGGGCCATTGTCTCCCTGGTCACACCCCGCACAGGGGCCCCGCCGGGCTCAGGGGCCCCGGAGGGCCGGCCCCCCGGGCCCGGCGGATCACCTCAACGCCGGTCAGATCAAAGCCGGTCAGAGCCCTCCGGTGTAGAGCAGGCGGTTGGGCGAGCCCGTGCCGATCGGCGACACGACATTCTTCGTCGACGTGCCGGTGAGCCAGCGGGTGACGTCCGCCGGGGCGGCCTTCGGGTACTTCTCCTTGAGCAGGGCGACGACCCCGGCGACATGGGGACTCGCCATGGACGTCCCGTTGAGCGTGCGGGAACCCCCGCCGAGGTTGGCGGAGACGATGGCGACGCCGGGCGCGTACGTCGTCAGGCAGGTGCCGAAGTTGCTGAAGGTGGCCTGGTGGTCATCCTGGTCCGTGGCCCCGACCGTGACCGCCTTGGTGGCGCGGGCCGGGGAGGCGCCGCAGGCGTCCTTGGCGTCGTTGCCGGCCGCGACCACCGGCAGGACACCCATGTCCGCGACCGCGTTCGCGGCGTCGTCGAGTGCCTGGGAGGCGTCTCCGCCGACCGAGGCGTTCAGGACCGCCGGCTGCTTGGCGTTCGCGGCGACCCAGTCGAAGCCGGCGATGACCTGGGCCGTGGAGCCCTGGCCCTCGCAGTCGAGCACCCGGACGGAGACGAGGGACACGTCGCGGGCCACACCGTAGGTCTCACCGCCGGTGGTGCCCGCCACGTGCGTCCCGTGGAAGTGGCAGTCCTGGCCGTTGCGTCCGTCGTTGACGGCGTCGAAGCCGACGGTGGCGCGGCCACCGAACTCGCTGTTCGCGGTCTCGATCCCCGTGTCGACGATGTACGCCGTGACGCCCTTGCCGGTGCCCTTCACCGTGAACTGGCCGTCGAGCGGGAGGTACCGCTGGTCGATGCGGTCCAGCCCCCAGCTCTCGGCCTTGACCAGCCCCTTCGCCGCCCGCGTCGTACCGGACGGCACCTGCCCGGTCCGCGCGCCCGCCGCCGCTCCCGTCCGCGCTCCCGTCTCCGTGCCCGTCCGCGCTCCCGTCTCCGTGCCCTCGGCCCCGGGTTCCGACGCTCCCGGCAGGCCGAGACCGAGGCTGCCGTTCTCCTCGACGGCCTGGACGGCCGGGAAGGCGCGCACGACCCGCAGCTGATCCGGCGTGAGGTCGGCGGCGAACCCGCGCAGGGCGCTGCCGTAGCTGAACAGCGGCTTGAGGCGCAGCTGCCGCAGGACGGAGGACGCCGAGAACGCGGGCCGCAGAGTGACGATGTACTGGCCGGGAACGGCGTGGGCGGAACGCCCGACCGGGACGAGGCTCTGCTGCGGCTCAGGCGTGGCCTGGGCCGTGCCGGTGTTGGCGCTGATCAGGGGGATGAGTAGCAGCAGGGCGGTCGGTGCCCAGCGCGCGCGCAGGCGCATGTGTGCTCCTTGAGGGGCGGGAAGAGAGCGCGGAGGTGGCGAATCCGCGCGTAACGGACACTCTTCCTTCGTCCCCGACCTGCCCGTGACTTGAGCGGCACCGGCCGGATGGAGCAAGCCGGATGGAGTAAGGGGGACACGGCGGAGCATGCCGAAGGGGCGGTGGGCATCAGGCCCACCGCCCCTCCGATGACCGGGCCGGGCGGCCGGCAGCCGCCCCGCGTCAGCTACTTGACGACCGTGATCCGGTCCGTCGCCGGCGGGGCCAGCGGGGCCGTCGCCGTGGAGTTCGCCGCCAGGTAGGTGTTGAACATGTCCAGGTCGGACGCGCCGACCAGCTTGTTCTTGCCCTGGGCGAGGACCGCGAAGCCGTCGCCGCCGCCGGAGAGGAACTCGTTCATCGCGACACGGTAGGTCTTCGCCGGGTCGATGGCCGTGCCGTTGAGCTTCACCGAGTCCGAGACGACCCGGGCCGCGCCGGTCTTCGTCATGTCCAGGGTGTAGGTGAGGCCCCTGGAGATCTGGAGGATCTTCGGGGCGGCCTCGTTCGCACCGCTGACCTGCTGCTGGAGCGCGGTGATGACCTGCGCGCCGGTCAGGTCGATGGCGGTCATCATGTTGGTGAAGGGCTGCACGGTGAAGGCCTCGCCGTACGTGACGACTCCGTCGCCCTCACTGCCGGACGCCTTGTGCACCAGGTCCGCGCGGATACCGCCCGGGTTCATGAACGCGAGCTGCGCGCCGCCCTTGTCGGCCGGGGCCATGCCCGCGAGCTGCGCGTCCGCGATGAGGTCGCCGAGCGGGGTCTCGGGGCTGGCGCCGCTGCGGTTGATGTCGGCGGAGATGAAGCCCTGCGGGGTGTTGGCGATCGGCGCGGCGATCTTGTTCCAGCGCGCGATCAGGTCGGTCATGTCCGCGGCCTTGGGCTGCTCACGGCTGACGATGTGGTTCGCCGACTTCACGCCCGTACGCACGATGTCGTTGGTCTTGAGGTCGTACGTGAGCGTGGTGTCCGTGTAGAGCTTGCCGAACGACGAGGCCGAGGTGACCAGGCGCGGCTTGCCGTCCGGGTCCGGGACGGTGCAGACGTACGCGTTGTGCGTGTGGCCCGTGACCAGTGCGTCGACCTTCGGCGAGATGCCCTTGGCGATGTCGACGATCGGCCCGGAGATGCCACCGCCGGCGGCCGGGCTGTCACAGTCGTAGTTGTACGAGCCGGAGGCGGGGACGCCGCCCTCGTGGATCAGCGCGACGATCGACTTGACGCCCTGCTTGTCCAGCTCCTTGGCGTACTTGTTGACCGTCTCGATCTCGTCGTGGAACTTGAGTCCCTTGACGCCCTCGGCGGTGACGACGTTCGGGGTGCCCTCCAGGGTCACACCGATGAAGCCGATCTTGACGCCGTTCTTCTTCCAGACCGTGTACGGCTTGAGGATCGGCTTGCCGGTCTTCTCCGACGTCACATTGGCCGCGAGGTACGGGAAGTCGGCTCCCTTGAACTTCTTCCCCTTCTCGTAGCAGCCGTCGGTCGGGTGGCAGCCGCCGTTCTGCAGGCGGGCCAGCTCGGTGGCGCCCTCGTCGAACTCGTGGTTGCCGACGGTCGTCACATCGAGGTCGATCTTGTTGAGCGCCTCGATGGTGGGCTCGTCGTGGAACATGCCGGACAGCAGCGGGCTCGCGCCCACCATGTCGCCACCGGCCGCCGTGATGGAGTACGGCTTGCCCTTGCGCGCGGTGCGCAGCGAAGAGGCCAGGTACTCGACACCACCGGCGGGGACGGCCTTCACGGTGCCGTCGGCCTGGATCTCGTTGACGTTGCCGGCCGAGCCGGCGGGGGCTTCCAGGTTGCCGTGCAGGTCGTTGAAGGACAGCAGCTGCACGTCAACGGTCTTCGGCTTCGTGGGCTTCGACGGCTTCGTGGGCTTCGAGGGCTTCGACGGCGTGTGGTGACCGTGGTTCTTGTCGTGGCCCTGGTCGTGGGCGGCAGCCGGCATCGCGGCGACGAGCGCGCCCGCGGTCGCCAGACCGGCGGCGGCGGTCAGCACCCGCCGTGCCGAGCGGTACTTGTTGGGTGTCGCTGACATCGGTCCCCTTGAGAATATTCAGCGTGAGGGTGGGGTAATACGTTTTGCATCCCTGAAGACTGCTAGAGCCTAGGGTCAACGCGCGTAGCACGACAGGGGTAGGTGGGTTACGAGCTGATTGCCTTTGCGCGTAATGGATCTCCCGCCGGGCGCCTGTACCCCCTCCCACGGCGCCCCCGCCGTACCCTCGACGCATGACTGACCTTGTAGCCCGCGAGCCCGGCCGCCAGATCCAGATTTTCGACGCGCTCACCCCCGAGCAGGCCGAAGAAGTCCTCGGCCTGCTCGCGGACGCGGCCGCCTCGGACGGCGTGCAGGCCGTCTCCGAGCAGGGCCGGCTCCAGTTGCGCGGCGGACACCGCCCGGGCGTACGGCACTTCCTGGTCACGTACGACGGCGAGCTCGTCGGGTACGGACAGCTGGAGGACACCGACCCCATCGAGGCCCCCGCCGCCGAGCTGGTCGTACGCCCCGGGCGCCGTGGCATGGGGCACGGCCGGGCGCTGGGCACCGCCCTGCTGGGCACGTCCGGGAAGCGGCTGCGCGTGTGGGCGCACGGCGGCAAGTCGGCCGCCCGCCACCTCGCCCAGGTACTCGGGCTGACCCTCTTCCGGGAACTGCGCCAGCTGCGCCGCCCGCTGGGCGAGCCCGCCATCTCCGAGCCGGTCCTGCCCGCCGGGATCACCGTCCGTACCTTCGTACCGGGTCAGGACGACGCCACCTGGCTCGCCGTCAACGCCGCCGCCTTCGCCCACCACCCCGAGCAGGGCGCGCTGACCCAGCGGGACCTGGACGACCGCGAGGGCGAGCCGTGGTTCGACCCGAAGGGCTTCTTCCTGGCCGAGCGCGACGGCGAGCTGGTCGGTTTCCACTGGACGAAGACGCACGCCGAGGAGCGGCTCGGCGAGGTGTACGTCGTCGGCATCAGGCCCGACGCGCAGGGCGGCGGTCTCGGCAAGGCGCTCACCGCGATCGGCCTGCGCCACCTCGCGGCGCAGGGACTGCCGACCGCGATGCTGTACGTGGACGCCGACAACACGGCGGCCGTGACGGTGTACGAGCGGCTGGGCTTCACCACGCACGAGGTGGACCTGATGTACCGCACGGAGTCCTGAGCCGCACCCCGGAGTTCTGAGCACTGCGGGGCCCTGAGCCGCGCCCCGGGGTCCTGACCAGCGCCCCGGGGTCCTGACCAGCGCCAGGGGTCCGGCTTCGCCGCACGGGCAACTCCGGTCAGGGGCGGTGTCGTTGACACCGCCCCTTTCCTCCGCCATGCTTTCACTACTTCCTTAGTGAAAGGGTGTTGCGAGGTGATCGCGTACCGCATCGACCGGCGCAGCGGAGTGGCCACCTACCTCCAGATCGTCCAGCAGACCAAACAGGCGCTGCGCCTGGGCCTGCTGGAACCCGGCGACCGACTGCCCACCGCCCGCGAAGTGGTGGAGGCGACCGCCATCAATCCGAACACCGTGCTCAAGGCCTACCGCGAGCTGGAGCGCGAGGGGCTGGCCGAGGGCCGGCGCGGCCTCGGCACGTTCATCAAAGGCACCCTCGGCCGGGGCACGGCCGACAGCGCGCTGCGCGCGGAGCTGGCGGCCTGGGCGGACCGCGCCCGCGCCGAGGGGCTGGACCAGGAGGACGTGACCGCGCTGTTCACGTCCGTCGTCGAAGAGCGCTTCAAGGGGGATGACGCATGACAGTGGCCGCGATCGAGGCGACCGGCCTCGGCAAGCAGTACGGGCGGTACGGGCCGGGGCGGAAGCGGCGCGGCTGGGCGCTGCGCGACTGTTCCTTCCGGCTGCCCGCCGGACGCGTTTGCGCCCTCGTCGGCCCCAACGGCGCGGGCAAGTCCACGCTCCTCGCCCACACCGCCGGGCTGATGGCACCCACCGAGGGGGCCGTCCGCGTCCTCGGTTCGGACGACCCGGCCGCCGTCCGGGCGCGGATCGCCTACGTGGCGCAGGACAAGCCGCTGTACCCGCAGCTGACGGTCGGCGAGACGCTGCGCATGGGCGCCGAGCTGAACCCGGACCGCTGGGACGCCGAGGCGGCCGAACGGATCATCGCGGGCGGCCGCTTCGACCACGACGCCCGCGTCCGTACGCTCTCCGGCGGCCAGCGCACCCGCGTCGCGCTCGCCCTCGCCCTCGGCAAACGCCCCGAGGTGCTCCTGCTGGACGAACCGATGGCGGACCTCGACCCGCTGGCCCGCCATCAGCTGATGGGCGCGCTGCTGGCGGACGCGGCGGAGCACGGCACCACCGTCCTCATCTCCTCGCACATCCTCACCGAGCTGGCGGACGCCTGCGACTACCTGCTGCTCGTCGACGACGGCCGGATACGGCTCGGCGGCGAGATCGACGACCTGCTGACCGCCCACACCGTGGTGACCGGGCCCGCCCGGGATCTGGCCCCGCACACCGTCGTCGAGTCACGGACGACGGGACGCGCGCTCACCGCGCTGATCCGTCCCGACGGGCCGGTGGGCGGCGACTGGGACACCCACGCCCCCTCCCTGGAGGAACTCCTGCTCGCGCACCTGCGCGCCCCCGACGCCCCGGCCCTGCTCACCCCGGGAGCCGTGCCCGGTACGACCACGACGGGCACGGCCCGTACGACCGGCACGACCCCCACCGCCCCCACGGCCCCCACGACCGGCTCGACCACCACGACCGACACGACCACCACGGAGGTGACCGCATGAGCGCGCTGACCTTGCGCGGACCGGCCTGGGTGGCGGTACGACAGCACCGCCGGACGCTGTGGACAGGGCTCGTGCTGCTGGCACTGTTCGCCGGGATACTCCTCTACTGGCGACTGCGGGCGGGCGTCCCCGACGACTTCGCGGGCACCGGCTGCACCGTGATCAACGCGACGCCCGGCTGCCGCGACCAGGTGCGTCACTACCTCTCCACCGCCAACTCCCTCAACGCGTGGTTCACCTATCTGGGCCTGGCGCTGGCCCTGCTGCCCGCCGCGCTCGGGGCCTTCGTGGCGGGCCCCATGATCGCCCGGGAGTTCGAGTCGGGGACGTACCAGCTCGCCTGGAGCCAGTCCGTCTCTCCCGCGCGCTGGCTCGCGGCGAAGCTCGTGACACCGGCGGCGGTGGCGGTCGTCTCCCTCTCGGTGTTCGCCGTGTTCTACCGCTGGACCTGGGTCTCGGGTGCCTCGGGCGAATTCCCCAGGCACTGGTACGAGCCGTGGCAGTTCGTGGGGCTCGGCCCCCTGCCGGTCGCCTACGCCCTGCTCGGAATCGCCGTCGGCGCGCTCACCGGGCTGCTCGTACGCCGTACCGTCCCGGCCATGACCGTCGCCGCGCTCACCACCGGCGTGATCTCCCTGGCCTTCGTGCTGCGCCTGCGCGCCCACCTGATGCCGGTCTCGACCGTCCAGGACTACCGGCTGCTGGGCGAACACGACTGGACGGTCCAGCAAGGCGTCGTGACCGCCGCGGGCCGGCGCTTCAGCATCGAGGACTGCTTCGCGGGCCGGTACCGCACCTCCCCCTGCGCGTCCCCCGCCACCGGAGACGTGCCCTTCATCGACTACCACCCCGCCACGCACTTCTGGCCGCTCCAGCTCATCGAGACCGGCATCGTGCTCGTCCTCGCCGCCGTCGCCGCCTACGCCGCGTTCCGGGTGCTGCGCCGCCGCCACGCCTGACTTCGGGTCGACCCAGCTGACCTCGGGCCGCCGCGCCTGACCTCGGGTCGACCCAGCTGATCTCAGGCCGCCAGACCCGACCTCCGTACGACAGTCGTACGGCCGTACGACATCATGGGACGGATCGGACCCGACGGGGCTCCCCCGGGCAGTCGGACGCCCCGGGGAGCCCCTCCCCGCTTTCCCGCACGTCATGTCGCCGTTACCGGCCATTCAGACGGCCTTGCGACCCTCGCTGCATGCAGCCCGCTGTGCCGCCCTCCCCGAACGGCAGGATCTACCTCACCCCTGCTCTCTCCGACGCGCCTGTCCTCCCCTCCGCGCGGAAGAATGGGGACATGAGTGAGCAGCCCGCCGAGGTACCGGTCCAGCACCCCCAGCCCACCGTCGGCTTCATAGCCGAGCACCGGCCCAACACGGTCGCCGCAGGCGGCACCGATCTGGAGCCGGATCTCGACGCCGACCTCGACGCGTACCACGAGGCCGGCGGCCCGGAGAGCAGCGAGCTGCCCCGTGGCCGCTTCCTGGACCGCGAGCGCAGCTGGCTCGCGTTCAACGAGCGCGTCCTGGAGCTGGCCGAGGACCCGGCCACCCCGCTCCTCGAACGGGCCAACTTCCTCGCGATCTTCGCGTCCAACCTGGACGAGTTCTTCATGGTCCGGGTGGCCGGCCTCAAGCGGCGTATCGCGACCGGTGTCGCCACCCGCTCCGCCTCCGGCCTCCAGCCCCGCGAAGTCCTCGACCTGATCTGGACCCGCTCGCGCGAACTCATGGCCCGGCACGCCGCCTGCTACCAGCAGGACATCGCGCCGTCGCTCGCCGACGAGGGCATCCACCTGATCCGCTGGCCCGAGCTGACCGAGAAGGAGCAGGCCCGCCT
The DNA here is from genome assembly GCF_044454085.1 of Streptomyces sp. NPDC051569. Lineage (NCBI taxonomy): Bacteria > Bacillati > Actinomycetota > Actinomycetes > Kitasatosporales > Streptomycetaceae > Streptomyces > Streptomyces sp. NPDC051569. The sequence goes on along the minus strand of NZ_JBITDJ010000029.1, from coordinate 26,111 downwards.
CTTCACGCTCTTCCGCCAGCAGATCTTCCCGGTCCTCACACCGCTCGCCGTGGACCCGGCGCACCCCTTCCCGTACATCTCCGGCCTCTCCCTCAACCTGGCCGTCGTCGTACGCAACCCGGTCAGCGGCCACCGCCACTTCGCCCGGGTCAAGGTGCCGCCGCTGCTGTCCCGCTTCCTGGAGGCCTCGCCGCAGCGGTACGTGCCGCTGGAGGACGTCATCGCGGCCCACCTGGAGGAGCTGTTCCCCGGGATGGAGGTCCTGGCGCACCACATGTTCCGGGTCACCCGCAACGAGGACCTGGAGGTGGAGGAGGACGACGCGGAGAACCTCCTCAAGGCGCTGGAGAAGGAGCTCATGCGGCGCCGCTTCGGCCCGCCGGTCCGCCTGGAGGTCGAGGAGTCCATCGACCCGTACGTGCTCGACCTGCTCGTCCGCGAGCTGAAGGTGTCCGACTCCGAGGTCTACCCGCTGCCGGGACCGCTCGACCTGACGGCGCTCTTCGGGATCTCGGCGCTGGACCGGCCCGAGCTGAAATTCCCCAAGTTCATCGCGGGCACCCACCGCGATCTCGCCGAGGTCGAGTCCGCCTCCGCGCCGGACATATTCGCCGCCCTGCGCGAGCGCGACGTCCTGCTGCACCACCCGTACGACTCGTTCTCGACCTCCGTCCAGGCGTTCCTGGAACAGGCCGCGGCCGACCCGGACGTCCTCGCCATCAAGCAGACGCTGTACCGGACGTCCGGCGACTCCCCCATCGTCGACGCGCTGATCGACGCGGCCGAGGCCGGCAAGCAGGTCCTCGTCCTCGTCGAGATCAAGGCCCGCTTCGACGAGCAGGCCAACATCAAGTGGGCGCGCAAGCTCGAAGAAGCCGGCTGCCACGTGGTGTACGGGCTGGTCGGGCTGAAGACCCACTGCAAGCTGTCGCTGGTGGTACGGCAGGAGGGCGACGCCCTGCGCCGGTACAGCCACGTCGGCACCGGCAACTACCACCCGAAGACGGCACGGCTCTACGAGGACCTCGGCCTGCTCACCGCCGACCCGCAGGTCGGCGCGGACCTCTCCGACCTCTTCAACCGGCTCTCCGGCTACTCCCGCCGGGAGACCTACCGCCGGCTGCTGGTCGCCCCGAAGTCCCTGCGCGACGGCCTGGTCTCCCGGATCAACAAGGAAGCCGCGCACCACCGGGCGGGCCGCCCCTCGTACGTCCGGATCAAGGTCAACTCGCTGGTCGACGAAGCGATCATCGACGCCTGCTACCGGGCCGCCCAGGCCGGCGTCCAGGTCGACATCTGGGTGCGCGGCATCTGCGCCGTACGCCCCGGGGTCGCCGGACTCTCCGAGAACATCCGGGTCCGCTCCATCCTGGGCCGCTTCCTGGAACACTCCCGGGTCTTCGCCTTCGGCAACGGCGGCGAGCCCGAGGTGTGGTTCGGCAGCGCCGACATGATGCACCGGAACCTCGACCGGCGGATCGAAGCCCTGGTCCGGGTCACCGACCCCACCCACCGCGCTTCACTCACCCGGCTCCTGGAGACCGGGATGTCCGACAAGACCTCCTCCTGGCACCTCGGCGCTGACGGCAACTGGACCCGGCACGCCACGGACGCGGAGGGCCAGCCCCTGCGGCACGTACAAGAAATGCTCATAGACGCCCGGAGGCGCCGGCGTGCAGCACCATGAAGTCCACACCGACATCAAGACCGACAGCGCCACCGATACCGGCACCAGTACCGGCACCGGCACCGGCACCGGCACCGGCACCGGCACCGAGCGGCTGACCGCCGGGGATGTCCTGGCCGGGTATCTGCACGGCCGGGCCGCCGACTTCCTGCGCAGCCTGCGGCAGTACAGCGAGAGCGGCCCGGACACGGCGGCGACCGAGGCGGCGGCCCTCGCGCTGCGCGGCGCCGCCCGCAGGATCAGCGGGGGCCTGCACACGTTCCGGCCGCTGCTCGACCCCGCCTGGGCGGACCAGCTCCGTACGGAACTCGGCTGGCTGTCCGGCACCCTGGCCCAGGAACACGCCTGCACGTCGCGGGCGCACCGGCTGCTCGGCGCCCTGGCCCGGCTCTCCGGCGCGGCGCCCGTCCCCGGCGCACGCACGGAGACCGCGCCCGGCGCCCCGGCCGGGGCGCTCACGGTCGGGGCGTCCCGCGCCGGGGCGCTCCTGGAACGGCAGCTGACCCTCGCCAGGACCCGCGCCCACTCGGCGGCGCTCCAGGCGCTCGGCTCGTCCCGCTTCCACGCGGTGGCGGACGCCGTGGCCGTACTGGCCTCCGAGGTGCCGCTCGCGCCCCTCGCCGCCGCCCCCGCCATCGAGGCGCTCTCCGGTCCCGTCGGGACCGTCGAACGGCAGCTGCTGGACGGCGTGGCCGTACTGCCGCTGGCCCGCGCGGCCCACGCGTACAACGCGGACGCCCTGGTGCACGGCCCGGCCACCGCACCGGACGGCGAAGCGCAGGACGCGCCCTGGCACCAGGTGCGGCAGCTGCTGCGGCTCAGCCGGTACGCGCAGGAGGTGTGGTCCGCCGGCGGCACGCCCGACCCGGTGCTGATCGGCGCGGGCCAGGCCCTGGACCGGCACCGCGACGCCGCCGAGGCGGCGGCGGCCGCCGCCAACGCGGCCCGTACGCCGCGCATCGCCCCGGCGACGGCATACGCGCTCGGCGTGCTCAACGCCGACCAGCGCATCGAGGTGGCAGCCGCGCGTTATACCTTCCAGCAGGTGTGGCAGCAGACGGCGGCGGTGAGCGCGCCATGAGCGGCCACGCGCACGAAGCCGGCAATGAGCAGCACGAGCCGCTCGCTCATCACGAGCAGCACGTTCCGCGAGAGCGGCACGCTCAGCGAGATCAGCACGAGGACACGTACATGGGCAAGGGCGGGGAGACGGCCGAGCGCCGCAAGCAGGACATGGTGCTCGCGGCGGGGTGTGTGCTCTGGCGCCGCGCGCGGGACGGCGACGGCGGCCCGGAGATCTGCCTGGTACACCGGCCCAAGTACGACGACTGGTCGCACCCCAAGGGCAAGCTCAAGCGCGCGGAGGACACCCTGACCGGGGCGCTGCGCGAGGTGCTGGAGGAGACCGGGCACCACTGCGCGCCCGGTGCCCCGCTCGGCAAGGTCCGCTATCTGGCCCAGGGCCGCCCCAAAGAGGTCAGCTACTGGGCGGCCGAGGCGACCGTGGGCGCCTTCGCCCCGAACGACGAGGTCGACAGCATCGTCTGGCTCTCCCCCTCGGAGGCCCGCGACCGCCTCACCCAGCCGCGCGACCGCCTGCTGGTGGACGCCCTGCTGAACGCGCTGCACACGGCCTGAGACGGCAGGGGTGACGGCGGGCACCCCGGGGGCGACGTCACGCGTTCCGGGGCGACCTCGCGCGTTCCGGGGCGTCCTGGCGTGGCCCGGCGCGACCTGGCGTGGCCCGGCGCGTTCCGGATGGTGGCCGCATCCCGGCGCGGGTACGGGTCGTCCTGGCGTGGCCCGGCGCGGTACGGGCCGTACCCGCCCGGCGTACCCCGCCCGGGGTGTCCCGGCGCCCCCGCCCGGGGTGTCCCGGCGCCCCCGTACCGCCGCTCTCCGTAGCCTCTCGAACACCCCCGAGTACCCCCCGTATCCACCGCCAAGCCCCCCGCACCAGGCCGTCCGCCACGGTTCACCTTCCGTTCACCCGCCTCCGTCGGTGGCTTCACCTCATCTGCCTAATTTCGGCATTACACGGTGACCGGCATAAAGCCACACCAGCCACCCGACGCACGCCGCCGTACGAATCCACTGGCCGGCGGCTCTTGGAAGGAACAACCCGAAGTGAAGCTTCAGCGCATTAACGGGCTGCGTGCCACCGCGCTCGGTGCCCTCGCCGTCTCCGGCGCCCTGGTTCTCACGGCGTGCGGCTCGGACAACAACAGTGGCGAGGCCACCAGCAGCACCAAGCCGACCGCCGCCGCGGCGTCGGACATCTCCTGTGACGGTGCCAAGGGCCAGCTCCTCGCCTCCGGCTCCAGCGCGCAGAAGAACGCCATGGACCTCTGGGTCAAGAACTACATGGCCGCCTGCACCGGCGTCGAGGTCAACTACAAGGCGTCCTCCTCCGGTGAGGGCATCGTCGCGTTCAACCAGGGCACCGTCGGCTTCGCCGGCTCCGACTCGGCGCTGAAGCCCGAAGAGGTCGCCGACTCGCAGAAGATCTGCGCCGGCGGCCAGGGCATCAACCTGCCGATGGCCGGTGGCCCGATCGCCATCGGTTACCACCTGGAGGGTGTGGACAGCCTCGTCCTCGACGCCCCCACGCTCGCGAAGATCTTCGACACGAAGATCAAGAACTGGGACGACAAGGCGATCGCCGCCCTCAACCCCGACGTGAAGCTCCCGAACAAGCCGATCCAGGCCTTCCACCGCTCCGAGGACTCCGGCACCACGCAGAACCTCGGCAAGTACCTGGGCAAGGCCGCCGCTTCCGACTGGAAGTACGAAGCCGAGAAGAAGTGGCCGGCCCCCGGTGGCCAGGCCGCGTCCGGCTCCTCCGGCGTCGCCGCCCAGGTGAAGCAGGTCGACGGCTCCATCGGTTACTTCGAGCTCTCCTACGCGACCTCGCAGTCCATCTCCACCGTCAAGGTCGACACCGGTGCCGCCGCCCCGGTCGAGGCGACCTCCGACAACGCCTCCAAGGCCATCGCCGCCGCCAAGATCAAGGGCACCGGCAACGACCTGGCGCTCGACCTCGACTACACCACCAAGGCCGACGGCGCCTACCCGCTCGTCCTGGTGACGTACGAGATCGCCTGCGACAAGGGCAACAAGGCCGAGACGCTGGGCACGGTCAAGTCCTTCCTGAACTACACCGCCAGCGAGGCCGGCCAGAAGGTTCTCTCCGAGGCCGGCTACGCGCCGATCCCCGCCGAGATCAACGCCAAGGTCCGCGCCGCTGTCGCGTCCCTCTCGTAGTCCGTCCCATCTGCGGGTGACGGCCGCCGGCCCGGTAAGCACGATTCCGGGCCGGCGGCCTTCCGCCCATCCGGTGCACCGCCGCACAGGGGAGCCCCCGGCTCCCCCACACAGACCGGAAAGACCATGGCTTCCACCACACCGATAGAAACCCCGCCGCCGCCGCCGGCACCCCGCCCGTCGGGTACCTCCACAGGCCGCGCCGGCGACAAGATCTTCTCGGGGCTCTCCCGGGGCTCCGGCATCCTGCTGCTCGTCATCATGGCGTCGATCGCGGTGTTCCTCAGCTACCGCGCCGCCATCGCCATCTCGGCGGACAAGGGCAACTTCCTCACCACCTTCGACTGGAACCCGTCGGCCAACCCGCCGGTGTTCGGTATCGCCGTCCTGCTGGTCGGCACGATCATCAGCGCCGTCATCGCGATGGTCATCGCCGTTCCGATCGCCGTCGGCATCGCGCTCTTCATCTCGCACTACGCGCCGCGCAAGCTGGCCGCACCCCTCGCCTACGTCGTGGACCTGCTGGCCGCCGTCCCCTCGATCGTCTACGGCATCTGGGGCGCCCTCGTCCTCGTGCCGTACCTCGAAGGTCTCAACCTCTGGCTCGACCACTTCCTCGGCTGGACGTACATCTTCGACAAGACCGAGGTCGGCGTCGCCCGGTCCATGTTCACCGTGGGCATCCTGCTCGCGATCATGATCCTGCCGATCGTCACCAGCGTCAGCCGGGAAGTCTTCCTCCAGGTCCCGCGCATGAACGAAGAGGCCGCGCTCGCCCTGGGCGCCACGCGCTGGGAAGTCATCCGGCTCTCGGTCCTGCCCTTCGGCCGCTCCGGCGTCATCTCCGCCTCGATGCTGGGACTCGGCCGCGCGCTCGGCGAGACGATGGCCGTCGCCACGGTCCTCTCCCCGAGCTATCTGATCTCGTTCCACGTCCTCAACCCGGGCGGCGGCACGTTCGCCCAGAACATCGCGGCGAAGTTCGACGAGGCCAACCAGCTCGGGCGCGACGCCCTGATCGCCTCCGGTCTCGTCCTGTTCATCCTCACCTTGCTGGTCAACGGCGCGGCCCGCCTGATCATCGCGCGCCGCAAGGAGTACTCGGGGGCCAACGCATGAGCCACGCAGCCGTACAGGAAAAGCAGTCCCCGCCCGCGGGCGGGAACCGCAAGAGCCTCAGCCAGCGCGCGCTCCCGAAGTGGGCACCGGCGGGCTTCGCCGCCGCCGGCATCGTCGTCGGCGCGGGCATCGGCGCCGCCGCCGGCCTGGACAGCAAGGTCCAGTGGGGCCTGCTCTCCGTCCTCGCCTTCCTGGTCATCTCGTACACCGTCACCTCGGCGGTCGAGAACCAGCGCCAGGCGAAGGACCGGCTCGCCACCAGCGTGGTCTGGGTCTGCTTCATCGTGGCCGTCGTCCCGCTGTTCTCGCTGCTCTGGACCACCATCAGCCGCGGTGTGAAGGTCCTCGACGGATACTTCCTGAGCCACTCCATGGCCGGCGTCCCCGGCTTCGAGGCCGGCGGCGGCGTCTACCACGCCATCATCGGCACCCTGGAGCAGGTCGGCATCGCCACGGCGATCTCCGCCCCGCTCGGCCTGCTGACCGCCGTCTACCTGGTGGAGTACGGCAAGGGCGCGCTGGCCAAGGCCGTGACCTTCTTCGTCGACGTCATGACGGGCATCCCGTCCATCGTCGCGGGTCTGTTCATCCTGTCGATCGTGCTCATGCTCGGTCTCCAGCCCTCCGGTCTCCTCGGCGCGCTGGCCCTGACCATCCTGATGATCCCGGTCGTCGTCCGCTCCACCGAGGAAATGCTCAAGCTCGTCCCGAACGAGCTGCGCGAGGCCGCACTGGCCCTGGGCGTACCGAAGTGGCGCGTGATCCTGAAGGTCGTCCTGCCCACCGCGATCGGCGGTATCTCCACCGGTGTGATGCTGGCCATCGCCCGCATCGCCGGTGAGACCGCGCCGATCATCCTGCTCGTCTTCGGCAGCCAGCTGATCAACGGGAACCCCTTCCAGGGTGCCCAGTCGTCGCTGCCGTTCTACATCTACGAGCAGTACCGGGTCGGCAGCGAAGCCTCCTACGACCGAGCCTGGGCAGCGGCACTCGTGCTGATCGCCTTCGTCATGATCCTCAACCTGGTGGCTCGCGGCATCGCCCGCTGGAAGGCCCCGAAGACCGGCCGCTGAGGCCCGATATCCGGCTCCGGACTATGGGGCCACGAAAGAAGCAGTGATTCAGATGGCCAAGCGAATCGATGTCAGCGGACTCTCCGCCTACTACGGCTCCCACCGGGCGATCGACGACATCTCCATGACGGTGGAGCCCCGCTCCGTGACGGCCTTCATCGGCCCGTCCGGCTGCGGCAAGTCCACCTTCCTGCGCACGCTCAACCGCATGCACGAGGTGACCCCCGGCGGCCGCGTCGAGGGCAAGGTCATGCTCGACGACGAGAACCTGTACGGCTCGAACGTCGACCCGGTCGCCGTGCGCCGCACCGTCGGCATGGTCTTCCAGCGCCCGAACCCGTTCCCCACCATGTCGATCTTCGACAACGTCGCGGCGGGACTGCGGCTCAACCGCACGGTCCGCAAGAGCGAGCTGTCGGACGTCGTCGAGAAGTCCCTCAAGGGCGCCAACCTCTGGAACGAGGTCAAGGACCGCCTGAACAAGCCCGGCTCCGGTCTCTCCGGCGGCCAGCAGCAGCGTCTGTGCATCGCCCGCGCGATCGCGGTCGAGCCGGAGGTCCTGCTGATGGACGAGCCGTGCTCCGCGCTCGACCCGATCTCCACCCTCGCCATCGAGGACCTGATCGGTGAGCTGAAGGAACGCTTCACCATCGTCATCGTGACGCACAACATGCAGCAGGCCGCCCGCGTCTCGGACCGTACGGCCTTCTTCAACCTGGCGGCCGTCGGCCAGCCCGGCAAGCTCATCGAGATCGACGACACCGAGCGGATCTTCGCCAACCCGTCCGTCCAGGCCACGGAGGACTACATCTCCGGCCGCTTCGGCTAAATCCGCCGACTCCGGCCGCTTCCCCAGGGCCGGACCCCGAGCCGTCCTGCGGTGCTGCATGGCGGTGCCACCGCAGGACGAAGGGCCCGCCCCCTCTCAGAGGGGGCGGGCCCTTTCCTTCGTCCGCTCCTGCCGGTACGGCTCCGGTGTTCCGGCCCGTACGCTCCGGCCCGTACGCTCCGGCGCTCCGGCCCGTACGGCTCCGGACCACTCGCGAGCCGGTCAGCCGAACGCGAGGTTCACGATCCAGAAGCTCAGCGCCGCGACCAGGCCGGCCGCCGGCATCGTGATGAACCAGCCGAGAATGATGTTCTTCGCGACGCCCCAGCGGACCGCGTTGACCCGCTTCGTCGCCCCGACGCCCATGATCGCCGAGGTGATGACGTGCGTCGTCGAGATCGGCGCGTGGAAGAGGAAGGCCGAGCCGAACATGATCGACGCGCCGGTCGTCTCCGCCGCGAACCCCTGCGGCGGGTCCAGCTCGATGATCTTCCGTCCCAGCGTCCGCATGATGCGCCAGCCGCCCGCGTACGTCCCGAGGGACAGCATCAGCGCGCAGACGATCTTCACCCAGACCGGGATCGAGTCCTCGGAGCCCTGCACATCGGCGATGACCAGGGCCATCACCACGATGCCCATCGTCTTCTGCGCGTCCTGCAAACCGTGACCGAGCGCCATACCCGCCGCCGAGACGGTCTGGGCTATCCGGAAACCGCGCTTGGCCTTGTGCGGGCTGGCGTGACGGAACATCCACATGATCGCGACCATCACCAGATAGCCGACGACCAGGCCGACGACCGGCGACAGGAACATCGGGATGACGATCTTCTCCAGCACCCCGGACCAGATCACGTGGGTCCCGCCGGCGAGCGCCGCGCCCACCATGCCGCCGAACAGCGCGTGGGAGGAGGAGGACGGCAGTCCGAAGTACCAGGTGACGAGATTCCAGACGATCGCACCGACCAGCGCGGCGAAGAGGATGCCCATCCCCCGCGACCCCTGGGGCGTGGCGATCAGACCTTCGCTGACGGTCTTGGCGACCCCTTGTCCGAGGAACGCGCCCGCGAGGTTCATCACCGCGGCCATCGCCAGCGCGGCGCGCGGAGTCAGCGCCCGCGTGGACACCGAGGTCGCGATGGCGTTCGCGGAGTCGTGAAAGCCGTTGGTGTACGTGAAGCCGAGCGCGACACCGATGGTCACGATCAGCGCGAAGGTGTCCACGAGATTCAGGACTCCTTGACCGCGATGGTCTCCACCGTGTTCGCGACGTGTTCGAACGCGTCGGCGGCCTCCTCCAGCACGTCGACGACCTGCTTGAGCTTGAGCACCTCCATCGCGTCGTACTTGCCGTTGAAGAGATGGGCCAGCAGCTTGCGGTGGATCTGGTCGGCCTGGTTCTCCAGCCGGTTGACCTCGATCCAGTACTCGGTGAGGTTGTTCATCGTGCGCAGGTGCGGCATGGCCTCCGCCGTCAGCTCGGCCGCCCTGGCCAGCACCTCGATCTGCTGCTCCACGCCCTTCGGCAGTTCCTCGATGTTGTAGAGGACGACGAGATCGACGGCCTCCTCCATGAAGTCCATGATGTCGTCGAGCGAGGACGCGAGGTTGTAGATGTCCTCGCGGTCGAACGGCGTGATGAAGGAGGAGTTGAGCTGATGGAAGATCGCGTGGGTGGCGTCGTCCCCCGCGTGCTCCGCTGCCCTCATCCGCTCCGCGATCTCGGCCCGGGCGGAGGAGTCCGCGCCGAGCAGTTCCATCAGGAGTTTGGAGCCCGTGACGATGTTGTCCGCTGACGCGGCGAACATGTCATAGAAGCTCGTCTCCCTGGGGGTCAGACGAAAACGCACGGGGGGTCCTCGGGTTACATGGGAATCGGAAAGGCTGATGCTAGGCGCATCATCCGGCCACGGCTAACCGGCAAGTCCCCAGTGTCGCCCATGAGGCAAGGTGGTGAGCACAGGCCCCTGTTCCCAAGCTCACAGGCGGGTACCATATACCCATGTGGGGTATATGCACCGGGGGTGGATAACCCGGTTTCGGACAGTAAAACGGGAGGAAGCGATGACGACCACCGAGGCGGCGGCTGACGCCACCGACGGCACTGACGCTCCCGTGATCGTCACCGATCACGACCGCGGGATACACGGCTACCACCAGCAGAAGGCCGAGCACCTCAAACGGCTGCGCCGGATCGAGGGCCAGATCCGCGGCCTCCAGCGCCTGGTGGACGAGGACGTCTACTGCATCGACATACTCACCCAGGTCTCCGCTTCGACGAAGGCCCTGCAGTCCTTCGCACTCCAGCTGCTGGAGGAGCACCTGCGGCACTGCGTGGCCGACGCGGCGGTCAAGGGCGGGGACGAGATCGACGCGAAGGTGGAGGAAGCCACCAAAGCGATCGCCCGCCTGCTCCGCACCTGAGCGCCGGGGCCACCACGCTCATTCCGGACGGCTCTCCGAACGGCTCTCCCGGCATTCCGGGCGGCGCTCCGCCCGGCGCGGGATCCGGGGAATCCGAGGACCGACGGGCCGCTCGGCCCGTACATCGAGGACCTCGTCGATACGGGCCGGACTGAGCCGATCCTCGTCCGCGGCGGACGCCGCGATCATCAGCTCTCCGCACCACTCGATCTCGGCGAGGGCCACGTGGTCCTGAACGGTCGGCGTAAGCAGCGGAGCCACGTGCTGTCACCTCTTCCTACTGGAGCGACTTCCTCAGGGCTGTCCCGCACCCCCTGGCAGGCTCACGACGACAGCTACGGCACCTCGCCGCGTTGTCGGAACATCCTCATACATCCAGTATGCGAATGTCCCTCCGCCTTGCGATGCACCGCATCTGACGCCGCGCGCTGATCCACCAGGGATAACGGGACAGCCCTAGCGTAGGGAGCGAGGCACGTACCGCGCATGGCACGTCCGGACCATTTCCGACTTGGTCACCGGGGTCACGGCTTGATGTGATCTTGCCGGATCACGATGTGACCTTGCCGGCGAAGATGTCGTCGCGCGGCGGCAGCGTGGCGGTGACCCGCACCCCGAACGCGTACAGCAGCGTGGTCGACGAGACCGCGACCGGGCGGCCCTGATTGACGTAGCTGAACTGGTGCCTGACCTTGCGCAGCCGCCCGGCGTCGTCCAGATACGCGTCGAACCGTACGAGGTCCTCGCCGAACCCTTTCGCCGCGGCGGCCAACGCCCCGCGCGCGTACGGGGCCGCCGCCTTCGCCGCCCGCCCGATGTCCGTGACCCCCCGGTAGTGCCACACCCGGGTCCCCGCCAGATCCTGCTCCCCGACAAAAGTCACCTCCCGGGCGGCGCGCAGCAGCTCGGCGGCGGCCAGCGGATCGGTCGCCCCGCCCGTGACCAGATTCCCGTCCTCCAGGGCGGTCGAGTCCACCCAGACCCACTTGTCGGCCGGCACCCCGGCCCCGCGGTTCTTCATGTACAGCGCGCCGGGCGACAGCAGCTCCGTGATCGGGCGGTGCTCGCTCGCGCCCGCCGGATCCTTCGGCAGCACGACCCTGAGCTGCCCCATCCGCCGGTCGAAGTCGTACCCGCCCTCGCCCCGGATGGTCACCCGGGTCCCGCCGGCCGCCATCTCCATGGACGTACGGGTCTTCGAACTCCCCGCCGTGAGCAGCACGTCGGCGGCCTTCCGGACCGACCCGGGATCACGGCCCGGCCGGTCGTCGGCCGCGGCGCCACCGCCTCCGGAGCACCCGGAACTCGTGGCGACGATCCCCGTCATGGCCACGACGGCGAATGTCACACCCTTGCGTCCCTGCTGCCGCACCACCATCGCCTGCCAACCCCCAACGCCCAACAGCCGCTTGTCCGAAGCCCACCCCGCCGGGATTAACGACGCCCCGCGTCCCCCGTCACGCCGGGGACGGATTCGGAACCCGCGGCGGCCGGTACCGTGGGTGTGTGTGCGAGCAAGACACCTCTGAACCCCCCGCTGCCACCCCGCCCCCCACGGCCTCCCCCCACACCGCCTCGACCATCGAACGCGGCTCGTTCTGCCTGGCCCGCTGCACCTGCGGCTGGTCGGGCCCCGCCCGCAGATCGCGCGACCTCGCGCGGACGGACGCCGCGAAGCACGCGGCCGACGACACCACGAACGACGCCCTCGGGTTCTGACCGCTCCGACGCGGTCCCGACTCCGGCCGATGGGTAGACGCGGGTCAGGAGAACGCGTCCGCACCCGCAGCACGGAAGCCGAGGTCGTCCTATGGAACGGCGCACACTGCTGACCGCCACCGCCGCCCTGGCCACGGCCTCCGCCGCCACCGGCTGTTCCGGCGAATCACCGGGGGCATCGGGATCGCCGGGATCGTCCGGCAGGCCGGCGGGCAGCGCGCCGCCCGCCGGATCCCCGCCCCCGACCCCCCGCGCCTCGCCCGGCCCGCCCCGTTGGAACGCGCTCGCGCGGGGGCTGGACGGGAGTCTCGTACAGCCGGACGACGCCACGTACGCGACGGCCCGGCAGCTCTACAACACCCGGTTCGACGACCTGAGGCCGGCGGCCGTCGCGTACGTCTCCGGCGAGGACGACATCGCGGAGTGCCTCGCCTTCGCCCGCGCCCACGGCACCCCCGTCTCCATCCGCGGCGGCGGCCACGCGTACACGGGCTGGTCCAGCGGCGACGGCCGGCTCGTCATCGACATCTCGGAGCTCGACGCGCTCGACCGGGCCGCCTCGGACGGCACGATCGGCGCCGGCGCCCGCCTCGGCACCGTCTACCGGACCCTCGCCGAAGCGGGCCGCACGATCCCCGCCGGCTCCTGCCCCACCGTCGGCATCAGCGGCCTCACCCTCGGCGGCGGACACGGCGTCGTCTCCCGGGCGTACGGACTCACCTGCGACAGCCTCACCTCCGCCACCCTCATCACCGCGGACGGCAGCCGCCTGACCGCCGACGCGCAGCAGAACACGGACCTCTTCTGGGCGCTGCGCGGCGCCGGGAACGGCAACTTCGGTGTGGTCACCGAGCTGCGCTTCCGTACGCACCCCGCCCCCGAGACCGTCGTCGCCTTCCTGAGCTGGCCCTGGCCGAAGGCCGGAGCGCTGCTCGACGCCTGGCAGAAGTGGGGCCCGGACCAGCCGGACGAGATCTGGTCCGCCCTGCATCTGTCCGCCGGTCCCGGCGGCGCCACCCCCACCCTGTCCCTCTCCGTCCTGTCCCTCGGCGACGAGGCGGATCTCCACAACGCCCTCGACCGCCTCGCCGACGGCGTCGGCCCGGCGACCTCCGTATCGCTGCGCCGCCGGAGCTACGGGGACGCGATGCTGGTGTTCGGCGGCTGCTCCGACCTGACGGAAGCCCAGTGCCGGCTGCCGGGCAGCACCCCCGGCCGCGGCGAACAGGGCGTGCTCCGGCGCGAGACCTACGCCGCCGCCTCCGACTTCTTCGACCGCTCCATCGCCCCGGCCGGACTGCGCGCGCTCGTCCTGACCGCCGAGGACTTCACCCGTATCCCGGCGCCTCGGGACGGCGGCGACGGCGGGGCCGGGGGCGGTTCGCTCGTCCTCACCGCGCTCGGCGGCGCGGTGAACCGCGTGGACCCGCTCGCCACGTCCTTCGTCCACCGCCGCTCGCGGGTACTCGCGCAGTACGTCGCCGCCTGGCGGCCGGGCACCTCCGGCTCGGCCCAGCGGGCCTGGCTGCGCGGCACGCACGAGTCGATGCGCCGGTACGCGTCGGGCGCGGCGTACCAGAACTACGCGGACCCGGCGCTGACCGACTGGCGCACGGCCTACTACGGCCCGGCGGCGGAACGGCTGGCCCGGCTGAAGCAGCGGTACGACCCCGAGCGCCTGTTCGACTTCCCGCAGGCGCTGTAGCGGGCCGGCCTGCCGGGGCGGGCCATGTCCTGGGGCCTACGCGGGACGGGCCGCCGTCCCCCGTACGGTCCACCGAAGTGGCCGTGGAGGCCGCCTGACGGTGGCCTGGGCACGGGGGCGAACCGACTCGGCAAGGCGGGACCCATGCACAGAAACGGACTCCGGACGGCCGCGCGCGCGGCGGTCACCGTTCTCCTGCTCGCGCTCGGCGGCGCGACGGCCGCCGCCGTGGAAGCGCCGACCGGGCCGGAGCGGGCGGCCATGCCCGGCTGCCCCGGCCGGTGCGCCCTCGCCTGGGCGTCCGCGATCGGGTTTCCGACGACGGCACCGGGTGTCACCGCCGACAGTGGTCAGCCGCAGGACCCGCCGGCCGCCGCATCGACGAGCCCCGTGGTGTCGGGGACGATTTCGTCCACATCGAGGGCGAGGCCACCGTCGGCATCAGCGCCGACACGGACACCGACCCGCACACGGACGCCGACACCAACACGGACACCGGTACGGACACCGGCACGGACACCGGCTCCGGCCGCCACGTCCGTACCGGCGACCCCGGCGACCCCCGCGACCCCCGCTCCCGCGACCTCGCCCACCACGGCCGCCGCGACCCCGACAGGCGGCGGCGCGTCCATCGGCGCCCTCCAGATCACCCCGTCCGGAGCGGCACGCGGAGGCGCGGTGCACCTGACCGCCATGGAGTCGTCAGGCACCTCCGGAACGGCCGGAATCCTCCTCGCCACCGGCGCCACGGCCGCTGCCGCCGCCGGCACGATCCTCGTGGTGCGCCGCGCCCGGCGACGCGCCACGGGTGGCCGGCACTGACCGGAACGGCGGGCCGGGCGGACGCACCGGACCCGTCAGATGACGCGGACCCGTCAGGCGAGGCGAACCCGTCAGGCGAGGCGGGCAGGGCGGCCCGGCCGGTCAGGACGGACCGGCGGATCACGGTCCTCTTCACCGTCGCGGCGCTGTGCGCCCTGGCCGCCGTACTCCTCCAGCTCTTCCCCCGGCGGCCCGCACCCCCGCCCGCGCCCGCCGCCGAACCCCGCGTCGTCCGGGTCACGGACGCGCCCTCCGCTCCCGTACGGCTGCGCATCCCGGCTCTCGGTGTCTCCGCCGACGTACTGCCGCTCGCCCTCGACGCCGAGGGCGCGCTGGACGCGCCGGGCTTCCGGAACGCGATGAAGGTCGGCTGGTACGCCCTGGGCCCGCGCCCCGGCGAGCGCGGCCCGGCCATCCTGGTCGGCCACCGGGACGCTCCCGCCAACCCGGGCACCACCAAGGTCACGAACGGCCGCGACAACATCCGGAACGCGGTCTTCGCCAAGCTGGGCCGGCTGCGCCCCGGCGACCTGGTCGAGGCGGAGCTCGGGGACGGGCGGCGGCTGCCGTTCCGGGTGACCGCCGTCGACACGTACCGGACGAAGAGCTTCCCGACCGGGCGGGTCTACGGTCCGGTACCGCAGCCGCAGCTACGACTGATCACGTGCGGCGGACTCATCGACGCCGACGGCCACTGGGATTCCAACGTGGTGGTCAGCGCGGTGGCCGCCGGGTAACAGCCCGGCGGGGCCGCCCGGGCCCCGGCGCTCAGGCGGCCAGGTTGTTGTCGTCGGGGCGCGGCTCGGGGATGCCGAGGGGTCGTGTCCCGCCGAGAGCCTCCCCCGTACGGTCCGCGTCCCGCGCGGCCCGCGACCGTACGAGCCGACCGACCCGCGCCGAGCGGCAGACCGCCGACAGCAGCGGCGTCAGCAGGGCCAGGGCGAGGGGGGTGAGCAGCAGGGCGACCGCCGTACCGAGCGCGAAGCCGCCGATCACATCGGTCGGGTAGTGAACCCCCATGTAGACGCGGCAGAAGCCTTCGAGCAACGCCAGCCCGATCGCGGCGAGACCGTAGGTGCGGTGGGCGATGAAGATGCCGACGCCGACGGCCATCGCCATCGTGGCGTGGTCACTGACGAACGAGAAGTCCGTCTTGCCCGCCACCAGCACCTCGATGCCCTTGTGGTCGATGAACGGCCTCGGCCGTTCGACGAAACCCCGGATCGGGATGTTGACCAGCAGCGCGACCCCGGCCGCGAGCGGCGCCCAGACCAGTCCGGCGACGGCGGTGACCGAGTCCTCCGCGCTCCCGCGCCGGCGCACGCTCCACCAGCAGCCGATCACGAGGAGCACCATCGCGGCCATGATTCCGTACTCGCCGGTGAACTCCATGACGCGGTCGAACCACGACGGGGCTTCCTTGGCCAGTCCGTTGATGTCATAGAGCAGGCTGACGTCGGGGTTCGACCCATCCAGTACGAGTCCAGCCATATCCACGGCCCCTTGCCTTGTCGCCCGCCACGGGCACACCACCGTGTGCGCCGTTTCCACCAACCCCCGTGGTCAGTCAGGAACATGCTGCGTGATCAATACCGCGCTTGTCGTCCAGGGAACGGCGTTCTCACCGCTTACGTTCCACTCTCCACCGAACGATCACCATGACGTTATCGAAGAGTGACACATCGTCGCAGCTCAGAGGGCGGACTCGACGGAGAGTTCCGGCCACCGGCAGTCTCTCCCGGCGCCTTACGGTTATTCAGGAACACGCGCGGGAGATCTTCGTGGTTCCGGCTATCCGGCGGCCGGCCGGTTCTCGGGCAGGGCGGTCGGCAGCGATTTCGCGCCGTCCTCGGTGACCCGGGTGGCGCCGAAGTAGTCCGGCGTATCGATCTTGTCGAAGCGGATGACGGCCCCGGTGTACGGCGCGTTGATCATGTACCCGCCGCCCACGTACAGACCCACGTGGTGGATCGCCCGCGAATTGGTCAGATCGTCCGAGAAGAAGACCAGATCACCGGGGAGCAGCTCGGCCCGCGAAGGATGCTCACCCGCGTTGTACTGGTCGTTGGCGACGCGCGGCAGCTCGATCCCCACCGTCCGGTACGCGGCCTGCGTCAGCCCGGAACAGTCGAACCGGCCGCCCTGGTCGGCCGTACCGTTACCGCCCCACAAATAGGGCGTACCGAGCTTCTGCTGGGCGAAATAGATGGCCGCGGCGGCCTGTTTGGACGGCGCGACCCTCCCCACGGGCCGGGCGAAGCTCTTCTCCAGAGTCCGGATGATCTTGACGTAATTCTGCGTCTCCCGGTACGGCGGCACGCCCCCGTATCTGATGACGGCGTACGCCCCCGCGTTGTACGAAGCCAGCATGTTGTCGGTGACATCACCGGGCACGTCCTTGACGTATCCGGCCAATTCGCAGTCGTACGAGGCGGCGGACGGAATCGCGTCGGCCGGATCCCAGATGTCCCGGTCCCCGTCCTCGTCGCCGTCGATCCCGTGCGCGGCCCAGGTACCGGGGATGAACTGCCCGATCCCCTTGGCGTCGGCGGGAGACTGCGCGGTGGGGTTCCAGCCGCTCTCCTGGTACAACTGCGCGGCGAGAAGAGCCGGGTTGATCGCGGGACAGAGATTGCCCCACGCCTGCACCAGCGGCTGATAGGCCGCCGGCACGGCTCCCTTGGCCAGCCCGACCGCCCCGCCACCCCCGCCGGCGATCCCGGCGGCGGCGGAATAGGTCCCGACGACCAGCAGCGCGACGAAACTCAGACACAGCCCCCCGACGGCGGCCGCGACCAGCCATGCCTTACGCACCGTCATACACCCTTCGCGTCAGGGCCCCTGTCGAACGCCAGTGTAGGTGCGGAGGGGGCTGATCAGGGGGTGGACGGCGAGGACGTCGCAAGAGGCTCCCCGGATGACCGGAAGTCGTCGCGGCCGCCGGACGGACGCGCCGCCACCCCGCCCTCGCCACGCGGTCACCCGCAAAGGTGTAACAACGACAGTCATTGCCCGGAGTCACGCTCCGTGATACACAGAGTAACCATACGCGTGCGCGCACAGCCGGTCCGCGCCAGGTCAGGGCGCTGAGGTCGGTCATATGTGCGGGGATCGGGTAAAGAGAGCCGCCAAGAGGCATACGAGCGCGGTTCCATCAGCGAAGATAGGAAGCGACCCATGCCATCAGGCGTGGGCGTGAACGACCCAACAGGGGCGGTGAGTTATATGTACCTGGCGGCCGAAAAGGGCGACATCACCACCATCATCGGTGGCATCGCCCCCAACTGGGGACCTTTCGGAACACTGGGCAACGAGGCGCGGGTGATGATCGAGGTCGTGATGGCCGTGGCCATCCTCCTCTGCCTCGGCATCGCGATCTGGGGCGCGGCCAAACAGCGGATCGGAGCGACGGCGCTCAGGGACACGTTCAGCGCGGAACAGGGCAAGGGCCTGATCGTCGCCGGGCTGACCGGAGTCTTCATCATCGGCTCACTCGGAACGCTCTTCACCATCGTGTACGGGATGGCCGTCTGACCCGCCCGTCACCTCCCACACCACCCGTCCGTCGCGCCCACCGGCTGAGGTTGCGTCTCCCTGATGTCGAGTCACCACACCGCGCCCGCGCGGCCACCAGCACGGCTACCGTCGTACGGAACGGTTCCCGCACGCACCCAGGACGGTGCGGACAGCGCGGGCACCACGCGACCGCACACGGCTGAGGGGGCGTACGCGGCATGAGCTACGGCGACGACCACGGCTACGGTTCCGACCCGGGCCGTACGGACGACAGCTACGGCGGCTCGGGCCAGACCCGCACCCGCCTGCCCGACGGCAGAAGCGGCGACGGATACGGCGGACCCCGCCGCCCGGCGCGAAGCTCCCGTTCCCTCATCACCGTCGTGGGCGTCGTGGTCCTCCTGGTCGCGGCCATCGCCTTCGCCAACCGGGGCGGCGGGGACGACCACGCCACCGGCGGCGGCGCGAAGGGCGCCACCTCGGGCCCGGGCGCGGCCCCGACGACGGCCACGGGCGTGAAACCGGTGACCGGCGGGACCGGCACGATCCCCTCGGGCTTCGCCCAGGACGAACAGGGCGCGGCCAGCGCGGCGGCGAACTACGCGGTGGCGCTGGGCTCGGACGGCATGTACGAGAAGGAACAGCGCCGCGCGATCGTGAGCGCTGTCTTCGCACCCGACGTGGCACCCGCTCACGAGGACGCCCTGGACAAGGTGTACTCGAGCGCGAGTTTCCTCAGCGGCATCGGCCTGACCGTGGACGGCAAGGCTCCGGTCGGAACGACCTTCGTCTCCCGGACCAACCCGGTCGGTACGAAGGTGGAGAAGTTCAGCGCCACCAGCGCCAGTGTCGCGGTCTGGTCCTCGGCTCTCTTCGGGCTGTCCGGCGAGGGCTCGACGAACCCCGTGTCCGAGAGCTGGTACACGAACACCTTCGCACTGAAGTGGGTCGACGGTGACTGGAAGGTCACCGACTTCACGCAGAAGGAAGGCCCCGTGCCGGTCGGACGGGACCAGGCCGCTTCCAGTGCACAGGAGATGGCTGACGCCGTTCAGGAGTTCGGAGGGTTCACGTATGCCCGTTAAGCGCGCCCGTGCCGTCTCGCTCACCGCGTTGGTGACGGGCCTTCAAGCCACCGCCGTACTGATGGCGACCCGTGCTTCGGCCGCCCCGACACCGACCCCCGCCGCGAGCGAGGACCCCTGCGAGCTCATTCGCGGTCCCGCCCGCCAGTACTGCGACCAGGGGAACGGTGCCGGCGGCTCCCCCAAGATCGGCGGCCTCCCCAACGACCCCGCC
The DNA here is from genome assembly GCF_044454085.1 of Streptomyces sp. NPDC051569. Lineage (NCBI taxonomy): Bacteria > Bacillati > Actinomycetota > Actinomycetes > Kitasatosporales > Streptomycetaceae > Streptomyces > Streptomyces sp. NPDC051569. The sequence continues at coordinate 6,657 of NZ_JBITDJ010000029.1, read as the reverse complement.
GACGCCCTCGACCCCCTCTCCTCCCTCGCCCGCGGCTGCGCCGATTCCGCCGCCTGGGTCGTCAAGCAGCTCTCGGCGGCCGTGAACTCGACCGCCAACGTCGACTTCACCAACGGCGCGTTCCTCTCCCGCTACGCCATCGTCTTCGCCGCCGCCACCGTTCTCACCCTCGTCCTGTGGCTGCTCGCCGTCGCCAAGCGCGCCATCCGGGGGGTGCCGCTCACCACCGCCATCTCCGAGGCCGTCGGGTTCCTCTGGCTCACCGTCCTGGCATCCGCGTTCACGCCGCTGATCCTCTACACGGTCGTCTCCGCGACCGACGGCGTCACCGAAGTCATCGCCTCCGGCACCGGCGGACAGACCGACGTGTTCTTCGGCGCGTTCTCCACGGCGCTGCAGAAGGGCACCGACATCGGCGGCGGGCCCATCATGCTCATCGTCGTGTCGCTCGTGACGATCGTCGCGGCCGGCGTGCTCTTCCTGGAACTCTTCATCCGCGCCATCCTGCTGTACGTCGGCGCCCTCCTCGGCGTCATCGTCTACGCGGGTCTCGTGGACAAGAACATGTGGGGCCATGTCCGCCGCTGGGCCGGCATCATGATCGCCGTCATCATGGTCAAACCGGTCATCGTGATCGTCCTCAGCCTCGCCGGCGCGCTCTCCTCCCAGGACGGCCCCGACGCGTTCTCCGCCGTCGTCACCGGCCTCGCCATCATCCTGCTCGCGATCTTCGCCTCCGCGATGATCTACCGCTTCGTGCCCGGCTTCGGCGACGAGATCGCCTCCTCCCGGTCCAACCGCAAGCAGGCCACCAACGGCGCCCAGGCAGCCGCCATGATCAGCTCTCCCGCCGCCCTCGTCTCCCAGGGCATCAAGACCCACAGCAGCCGCAACTCCGGTCAGGGCGACGGCGGCGGCCAGGGCGGCGGCGGACGCCCGGCCAACCCCATCTCCGGCGGTGTCGCCGCGCACAGCTCGCGCGGCTCCGCCCCGGGAGGCGGAACGGGCGGCGGGACGGGCGGCGGAAACGTCCCCTCCGCCGCGCCCCCGCCCCGTAACAGCGGCCCCACCAGTGGCACCCCGCACAGCTCGCGCGGCACCGGCGGCGGCACCGGCAACAACAGCACTGGAGGGGGAGGGCGTTGACGACCCAGGCCCAACCGATCGCACCCCGCCGTACGTATCTCATCGGCCGCGCCCGGCCGAACGCGATCGTCGGCAAGAACCGCGAGACCGGCGAGATCGCCCTGATCATCGCCGGCGCGTTCATCGGCATGATGTGCGGTCTGCTGGTGCCCGTCCTGTCCCTGCGGATCGTGACGCTGACCGGCTTCCCGCTCATCGCGCTCGCCGCGGTGTACGTGCCGTACAAGCACCGCACGTTCTACAAGTGGTTCGAGATCAACCGCAGCTTCAAGCGCTCCCTGCGCAACGGCACCGCCTACCGCTCCCCCGCCATGGAATCCGGCACCTCACTCGACGGCCGCGAGGTCGAGGTCGGCCCGCCGCCCGGCATCGGCCGCATCAACTGGCTGGCCGCGCCCTTCGGCCCGGACGAGATCGCCGTCCTGCTGCACGCCGACCGCCGCACCGTCACCGCCGCCATCGAGATCGAGGGCCCCGGCGTCGGCCTGCGCGACAGCGAGGACCAGGAAGCACTCGTCGACCGCTTCGGCACCCTCCTCAAGCACGTCGCCAACGGCGACGGCTACGTCACCCGCCTCCAGATGCTCGCCCGTACGCTGCCCGCCGACCCCGACGCGCACGCCAAGGACGTCGCCCAGCGCGGCGACACCTCCTCGCCCGGCTGGCTCCAGGACTCGTACGACCAGCTCCAGTCGATGGTCTCCACCTCCAGCGAACAGCACCGCGCGTACCTCGTCGCCTGCATGCACTTCACCCGCGAACTGGCCTCCGAGGCGCAGACCATGGCCCGTGCCGCGCGCCAGGCGAGCGGCACGAGGAAGCTCGACCGCGACGCCGGGCTCGCCGTCGTCATGGCCCGCGAGCTCACCGACATCTGCGCCCGGCTCGCCGAGGCGGACATCCGGGTACGGCAGCCGCTCGGACAGGGCCGGCTCGCCTCCCTCGTGCACTCGATGTACGACCCCGACCACCCCATCGACCACATCCAGGCCATGACCAAACGGAACGCCTGGCCCGCCGAGCTCGACGCGATGGAACCGACGTACCTCCAGGCCAAGACCCGCGAGTCGTCGACCCGCGCGCCCTGGTGCCACTCCACCGCCTGGGTCAAGGAGTGGCCGATGACCCCGGTCGGCGTGAACTTCCTCGCCCCGCTGCTCGTCCACACCCCCGACGTCATCCGCACGGTCTCGGTCACCATGGACCTCGAACCCACCGAGATCGCCATCGAGCGGATGCTCACGGAGAAGACCAACGACGAGGCGGAAGCGAGCCGCGCCGCCAAGATGAACCGCACCATCGACCCGCGCGACATCGCCGCGCACGGCCGGCTCGACCAGCGGGGTGAAGATCTCGCCAGTGGTGCGGCGGGGGTCAACCTCGTCGGGTACATCACAGTGTCGTCCAGGTCGCCCGAGGCCCTGGCCAGGGACAAACGGACCATCAGGGCCTCGGCCGGCAAGTCGTACCTGAAGCTGGAGTGGTGCGACCGCGAGCACCACCGCGCCTTTGTGAACACCCTGCCGTTCGCGACCGGCATCCGCCGCTGACCACCGCCCCACCCGCACGACCGGCCGCACGACCGAGCCGTACGACCGACCCGACTGACCCGACCGACCTGGTGCACCCACCCGGCACAGCCCGACCGACACCGCCCGACCGACACCGCCCGACCGACACCGCGAAACGCCGCTGATCACCGACGAGCCGAAAGGGGCCTGTGATGCGAGATCCACTCTCCGCCCTCACGGAGGCCTTCACCAGCTTCCTCTTCGGGAAGGTGGAGACGACCCGGCTGCCCGTCCGCACCTCGACCGGCCAGGCCCAGGCCGTCTATCTGCCCACCGCGGCCCCCGGCCTCGGCGACTCCGGTGTGATCATCGGCCGCGAGGTCTACAGCGGCAAGGGCTATATCTACGACCCCTTCCAGCTGTACGGACAGCAGCTGCCCGCCCCGCACTGGCTGGTCCTCGGTGAGTCCGGCAACGGCAAATCGGCGCTGGAGAAGACATACGTCCTGCGCCAACTGCGCTTCCGCGACCGGCAGGTCGTCGTCCTCGACGCCCAGGGCGAGGACGGCCACGGCGAGTGGAACCTCATCGCGCAGGAGCTGGGAATAACCCCCATCCGGCTCGACCCGATGGCCGCCCTCGACGGCGGCATCCGCCTCAACCCGCTCGACCCGGCGATCACCACGACCGGGCAGCTCGCCCTGCTCCGCACGATCATCGAAGTCGCCATGGGGCACGGCCTGGACGAACGCTCCGGCTTCGCCCTCAAGGTCGCGCACGCCTACGTCAACGAGACGATCGTGCAGCGCCAGCCGGTGCTGATGGACATCGTCGAGCAACTGCGCCACCCCGAGCCCGAGTCGGCCGAGGCCATGAACGTCGACCTGGACGACGTACGGGCCTGGGGCCTGGACGTCGCACTCGTCCTGGACCGGCTCGTCGACGGTGACCTGCGCGGCATGTTCGACGGCCCGACGACCGTCGGCATCGACCTCGACGCCCCGCTGATCGTCTTCGACCTCTCCCACATCGACCGCAACTCGATCGCGATGCCGATCCTCATGGCCATCGTGGGCGTCTGGCTCGAACACACCTGGATCCGCCCCGACCGCAGGAAGCGCATCTTCCTCGTCGAGGAAGCCTGGCACATCATCAACTCCCCCTTCGTCGCCCAGCTCTTCCAGCGCCTGCTGAAGTTCGGCCGGCGTCTCGGCCTGTCCTTCGTGGCGGTGGTCCACCACCTCTCGGACGTCGTCGACGGCGCGGCCGCCCGGGAAGCCGCGGCCATCCTCAAGATGGCCTCCACCCGGACGATCTACGCCCAGAAGGCCGACGAGGCCAGAGCGACCGGCCGCGTCCTCGGGCTGCCCCGCTGGGCCGTCGAGATCATCCCCACCCTCACCCCCGGCATCGCCGTCTGGGACGTCAACGGCAACGTCCAGGTGGTCAAACACCTGGTAACCGAGGCGGAACGGCCGCTGGTCTTCACCGACCGCGCCATGACCGAGAACTCCGAAGCGTCGGACGCCGCCGACGCCCTGGAAGCCGGCCTGCCCGAGGACCTGCGGGCCGCCGAGTGGGAGGCGGAGCAGCGGGCTTCCCTGCTGGAGCGGCAACGGCTCCTCAACGAGTCCTCCGAGTCGACGGTGGCGTGACCATGCCGCGCCACCACGACCCCCACCACGACAACCGGCACGCCGACCGGCACGACGGTCAGCGCCAGGGGGGCGTGCCGGACGGTCTGCTGGTGGGCCTGCTGGTCTTCCTGCTCGGGCTCGCCGTCCTGGTCTGGACATCCACCGGACTGGCCGGACTGTTCGCCCACGGCGGCTGGCCGGAAGCCGTCACCTTCGGCCGCACGCCGGCGGCGATACGGCAACTGGTCTCGAAGCCGCACGATCTGGCGGCGGCCTGGCCGGCCACCCCGCCCGCCCAGCTGTCCGGATACGGCCTCTTCTGGGGGCTGCTCATCAGTCAGCTCATGGTGCTGACGGTCCTCACGATCTTCGTCCTCGGCGTCACGGCCCGCTATCGCGCGGTACGCACCCGGCGGCGCGAGCGGCTGCGGTACGAGGCGTACGAGCGGGACGCCGCCTCCCAGGCACCCGAGGCACCCCCGGTATCGGCACAGGCACCCGCGATCGGCGCTCCCGGCAGCGGGGACCTGCTGACGAAACCCACCGCCCCCACCAGCACCATGCCCGGCCCCGGCCCCACTCCCGGCAACGCGCCGGTCCCCGGCCCCGTCCCGGCGGTTCCGGCACCCCGCCTCGCGCAGGCTGTCCGCTACGGCGACCCCCTCACCCTCCGCCCTGCCGCCGTGCAGGCCATCCTGGACGCCGAGGGGCCCGTTCTCGTCGTCACCTCCGACCCCGCCGTGTGGGCCGGGACCAAGGACGCTCGGGCCAAGCTCGGCCCCGTGCTCGTCTATGACCCCGGGCACCTCTGCGACACGCCCGCACGCCTCCACTGGTCTCCGACCGCCGGCTGCGAGGACCCCGACACCGCCGGGGCCCGCGCCGCCGCGCTGCTCGCCCCCGTACGCCCGCACGCCCTGCTCGACGCGGCCATGGCCGACACGGCGCAGACCCTCCTGCGCTGCTGGCTGCACGCCGCCGCCGTGGACGCGCGACCGTTCCGGCAGGTGCACCGCTGGGCGCAGGGTGGGGGCGCCCACGAGGCGGTACGGATCCTCCGCACCCACCCCAAGGCCGCCTCCGGCCTCGCGGGGCTGCTGGAGTCCGCGCTCACCGCACACCCCGAACGCCGCGCGGTCGCGTGCGAACTGACGGCCCGTGCGCTCTCCGCTCTCTCCTCGATCCACATCCGTGAGGCCTGCACCCCGAACCGAACCGACGCGCTCATCCTGGATTCTTTCGGGAACGAGGGGGGCACGCTCTATGTGGTGGGTGAGCCGATCGAGAATCCCCGGTCCCACCCCGGCGCGATGCCACTGCTCACCGCACTCACCTCCAGCGTGGTCGAGCACGGCTGCCGCATGGCCGCAAGGTCATCTGACGGTCGGCTCGACCCACCAATGACCCTCGTCCTCGACGACATCGCCGCCGTGGCCCCGCTTCCCCTGCTCCCCGAGCTGCTGGTCCCCGGCCCGGACCGGGGACTGCCCACCCTGGTCCTGCTCCGCTCCCGCGAACAGGGCCGGGACCGCTGGCCGCACGCCGAACTGCCGCTCCAGGAAACCCCGTAGGGCCTGTCCGGCACCGGTTGTCAGGGCCGCGCGACCGCCAGCTCCAGCTCCTTCACCAAGGAATCCTGCTCGAAGGGGGCCGTCCTCCCGGTCGGCACGAACCCGCTCCTGCGGTACGCGGCGTGGGCCCGCGGATTCTCCTCGTGGACGTACAGCCGCACCCGCTCCAGCCTCGGTTCCTCCAGCGACCACGCCCAGTCGAGAGCGGTCGCGATCAGCTCCCCGATCAGCCCGGTGCCGCGCCGTTCGGGGCGTACGTACACGCCGACGAGATGCCCCTGGGTCTGCTCGGTCCGCACCCCGAAGAAGTCGGTGCCGCCGGCCTCCTCCACGAACATGGTCACGGAGCCCGACCAGCAGCCGTCCGGCGCCTCGGCGATGAACTGCGCGGTCGCGCTGACACCCCGCAGGGGCGCGGTACCCGCCGCCCGCTCCTGCCAGTACGCGTCGGTGCGCTGGACGGCCTGCTCATACGTCTCCAGAAAGGCGACGGGAGCTGCGGGATCCCGCAGCGCGGCCAGCCGGATCTCCTTGGCCTTGGCCCACTCGTCGGCCCGTACGGTGCGCAGCACGTGATTCATGCACCGATCTTCCGGACGCAGGCCCTGGCCCGCAACGGGTTTTCCCCAGGTCCGCAGGTCCGCGAACAAGAGCCACGGAAATACGGTCGTGTCCTGAATAAATGGCCGTGAACGCAAAAAGGCCCCGCACCATAAGGTGCGGGGCCTTCCCACAATAATTGTTCGGCGGCGTCCTACTCTCCCACAGGGTCCCCCCTGCAGTACCATCGGC
>NZ_JBITDJ010000028.1:0-56541 GCF_044454085.1 Streptomyces sp. NPDC051569 | reverse complement strand
ACCCTCCAAACCCACCCCCACATCACCCAAACCGCCATCACCACCCACACCGACCACCACAACACCCCCCGCCTCACCGCCTACATCACCACCACGGCAGGGGTGGAACTCGACGGGCGCGAGGTACGGGAGTGGCTGCGCGGCCGGCTCCCCGACCACATGGTCCCGTCGCTGATCGCCACGCTGGAGCGGATGCCGCTCACCCCCAACGGCAAGCTCGACAAGAAGGCGCTGCCCGCGATCGAGCTGCCCACGGTCGCCGGTGGCCGGGCTCCCCGTACGCCCCTCGAAGAGAAGCTGTGCGGGCTGTTCGCCGACGCCCTCGCCTTCCCCGCACCCCTCACCATCGACGACAACTTCTTCGACCACGGCGGCCACTCCCTCCTCGCCGCCCGCCTCGCCAGCCGCATCCGCACCACCCTCGACGCCCACCTCACCATCCGCGACATCTTCCTCAACCCCACCCCCGCCGCCCTCGCCGGACACATCGAGGCGCTCGGCGCGGGGAGTGACGCGGCGGCCGGGACGCCCGCCCGGCGGAGCAGGCCCGCGCTGCGGCGCCGTACCGAGGCGGGCGCTCTCCTCGGTCCCTGAGCCCCGCGCCCAGACCCCGTACGCCCCTGGGCCCGTTGGCCCGTACGCCCCTGAGCCCGTACGCCCCTGAAGCCCCGCAAGCCCCTGCCGACACCGAGTCCCCTCGTCGACCATCCCTGGTGAACATCCCTCTGTGAACGGAGTCCGTAGTGAGTCATGTCCCGAACCCGGCGCCCGCGTCCGAGGACGTCGTCTGGCCCCTGGCCGGCGCCGAGCCGCACCGCACCTCGCTGCTGGTGCTGCCGCACGCGGGCGGCAACGCGCACGCCTACGCCGAGTGGCGGGAGTACCTGCCCGCCGACGTACGCCTGCTGATCGGCCAGTACCCCGGGCGTGGCGCCCGGTACTCCGAGGACCTGCCCGAAGGGGTCGACGACCTGGCCGGACCCATCGTCGCGGCCCTGCCCGCCGACACCGACGACCTGGTCGTCCTCGGCCACAGCATGGGCTCGCTGGTCGCGTTCGAGGTCGCCCGCGCCCTTTCGGCAGCCGGGCGCGCCCCCCGGGCGCTGATCGCCTCGGCGTGCCGTGCGCCGTTCCTGGCGAACCCCAGCGCCGTGCACCCGGAACTGCTCGACGACGACGCGCTGGTCGCCGCCATCAAGGAGCGCGGCGGCACCGACGACGGCATCCTCGACGAGCCGGAGCTCCGCGAGATCATCCTGCCGTCCATCCGGGCCGACTTCGCGATCGACGACGTCTACCGCTACCCGGGCGCGACACCGGCGCTCGACTGCCCGGTGACCGTACTCGGCGGCGACGCGGACCCGGTGGTCCCGCCCGGGGCGCTGTCCCACTGGTCGGACATCACCAGTGGCGCCTTCGCCCTGGAGGTGCTGCCCGGGGGCCACTTCTACTTCCAGCAGCGCCTGGACGCGTTCTTCCGTCACGTGAACGCCGTGGTCACGGGCGCGCCCGCGCTCCGCCAGGCCACCGTCTGACCCGGCCGTCCCCCTCAACCACCCTTAAGGAAAAGGACGTTCCATGACCACCATCGCACCCGCCGCCGTCCCCGTGACCGGTGTCGACCCGGTCCGTGAGCCCGGGAAGCCCGTCGTCGTCCACACGCCCGGCTTCGACTCCATGGCTCAGGCCGTCGCGTGGCTGACCGCCCACCGGGCGGCCGTCCAGGCGGAGTTGCACCGCTCCGGTGCCGTACTGCTCCGAGGGCTGCCCGTCGAGGACGCGGCGGGCTTCGCCCAGGTCCGTGACGCGCTGATCCTGAAGCAGGCCGGCTACAAGGAGAAGGCGACCCCCAGAACCGACTTCGGCGAGGGCGTGTTCTCCTCGACCGACCTGCCCGCCGTCCAGCCGATCCGGCTGCACAACGAGAACAGCTACACCCTGGACTTCCCCGGCGTGCTGCTGTTCGGCTGCGTGACCGCGCCCGAGGAGGGCGGTGCCACCACGGTCGGTGACATGCGTGAGGCGCTGCGTCTGCTGCCGCCGGAGCTGGCCGAGCGGTTCGCGCGGGCGGGCTGGCTGCTGGTGCGCAACTACTCGGAGCTGGCCGGGCTGCCCTGGTACAAGACCTTCGCCACCGAGGACAAGGCGGTCGCCGAGGCGTACTGCCGGGACAACACCGTGGGCTACGAGTGGCTGGACGACGACTCCCTGCGCACCCGCCAGCGCCGGTCCGCGATCGTCACCCACCCGGTGACGGGCGAGAAGGCGTGGTTCAACCACTTCGCCTTCTGGAACAACCGGACCCTGGACGAGGACATCCGGGACGTGCTGGTCGACACGTACGGCGAGGACGGTCTGCCCTTCAACACCTACCTGGGTGACGGTACGGCGCTGACCGACGCGGAGGTCGACACGATCAACGAGGTCTACGACCGGGTCACCGTGCGGGAGACCTGGCAGCGCGGTGACGTGATGCTGGTCGACAACATCCTCTGCGCGCACGGCCGGGAGGCCTTCGCCGGCGACCGCAAGATCCTGGTCGCGATGGGTGAGCCGGTGGCCCTGGCCGACTGCTCCCCCGAGACCGCCCCTTCGACGACCGTGTTCGGGGAGTGAGGAACGATGACAGCGGTACTTCCCGAGCGCGCGGACTCCGCCCCGCGGAGCGTCTCCCCCGCCTCCCTCACCTCCCCCGCCGACCTGCTCGACCGGCTGGCCGCCGTGCCCGCCGCCCGCCCCGCCGTGGTGGCGGGTGACCGGAATCTGACCTTCGGCGCGCTGCGCGCCGAGGCCGCCCGCTTCGCGCGACGGCTCGCGGGACGCGGTGTGGGCCCGGAGAGCGTCGTGGCGCTCGCCCTGCCGCGCGGCGCCGACCTGGTGGTGGCGCTGATCGGGACGCTGACGGCGGGCGCCGCCTATCTGCCCGTGGACCCGAAGCTGCCGGCCGAGCGCCGCCGCTACCTGGTCGAGGACGCGGCCGCCGATGTGGTGGTGGTCGCCGACGCCTCGGCGGCGCCGCTGGCCGAGGGGGTCGGCCACCTCACGGTGGCGGACCTGACGGCGCCGGACGACACGGCCGGTGCGGCCGGTGCGGCCGGTGCGGAGGACTACCAGCCGGTGCCGGTCGGTCCGGACACCCTGGCCTACGTGATCTACACCTCGGGGTCGACCGGCCTGCCCAAGGGCGTGGAGATCGGCCGGGCGTCGGCATCCGCCCTGCTCACGGAGTTGGAGGACGCGGGCATCGCCGTCACCGACGGCGGGCGGGTGGGCTGGAACGCCTCGCCGTCCTTCGACGCCTCCGTACAGCAGTGGGTACGGCTCTGCCGGGGCGACACCCTGGTGATGATCGACGACGAGACGCGCGCGGATCCCGAGCTGCTGGCGCGGCTGATCGACGAGCAGGCGCTGACCGACCTCGACATCACCCCGTCGCACGCCGATCCGCTCCTCGACCTGCTGAGCGCCGACGGCGGCCCCCGCCCGCTGACCCTGCTCGTGGGCGGCGAGGCCATCAGTCCGGCCCTGTGGCGGCGCGTCGCGGAGCGCGCCGAGCGGGGGATCCTGCGCGCGGTGAACGTGTACGGGCCCACCGAGTGCACCGTCGACGCCACGGCGGGCTGGATCGGCGCGGGCGAGGAGCCGCACATCGGTACGGTCCTGCCCGGCCTGCGTCCGCGCCTGCTGGACGAGAAGCTGAACCCGGTCGGCTTCGGCGAGACCGGCGAGCTGTATCTCGCGGGCCCGCGCGTCGCCCGGGGCTACCGGCGCAGGCCCCGGCTGACCTCGGAGCGGTTCGTGGCGGACACCGCCGGGGACACCGCCCTGAGCGACGGCGGGCGCATGTACCGCACCGGCGACCTGTGCCGGCTGCTGCCGGACGGCCGCCTGGTCTACCTGGGCCGTGCCGACGGTCAGGTCAAGCTGCGCGGTCACCGCGTGGAACTGCCCGAGATCGAGGCCGCCGTGGCCGCGGTCCCGGGGGTGGCCGAGACGGCCGTGGTGCTCCGGGAGGACGTGAACGGCGCACCGGGTCTGGTCGCCTACCACCGCGCCGCCGACGGGCAGCGGGTCGACGAGACGGAACTGCGGACGCTGCTGGCGGCCCGGCTGCCCGGTTACATGGTGCCGTCGGTGTTCGTCGCGGTCGACCGCTTCCCGACCACGCCCAACGGCAAGCTGGACCGCGCGGCGCTGCCGGCCCCCATGGCGGTGTCCGCGCCGGACACCCAGCACCTGACCACCGGGGCCACCGGGGCCACCGCCGGCTCGGACGCGCCCACCGGCCGGGTGGAGGAGCTGATCGCCGGGGTCTGGGCCACCGTTCTCGGCGTGCCCCGGATCGGAGCCGAGGACAACTTCTTCAAGCTCGGGGGGCATTCGCTGCTCGCGATCAAGCTGGCCTCGCGGGTACGGGCCGAACTCGGCATCCGCCTCCCGGTGAAGGCGGTCTACTCGCACCCGCGCCTGCGCGATCTCGCCCGGCACATCGAGACCCTGCTCGACGGCCAGGACACGTAGGCCTTTCATCCGGACAGGCCCTCCCGGCGGCTTCGGGGCGCGGCGCCGGGCCGTGCCCGCGCCCCCGCTCGCGCCCCGCCTCTCCTCCCTCCCGCTTCAGCCACTTTGAGGAATTACCGTGATCCCGTTGTCCTTCGCACAGCGTCGGCTGTGGTTCCTGAACCGTCTGGAAGGGCCCTCCCCGACGTACAACGCGCCGGTCGTGCTGCGCATGGACGGGGTGCCTGACCGGGACGCCCTGGAGGCGGCCGTCGGTGATGTGGTCGAACGCCACGAGGTGCTCCGTACCGTCTTCCCCGTCAGCGGATCGGAGCCGTACCAGGACGTCCTCGCCTCTCCCGGGATGGCTCTCGCCGTCACGGACTGCGCCCCGGGGACGGTGGACGGCCTGGTCGCGGCCTTCACCCGGGAGACGTTCGACATCACCGGCCAGGTCCCCCTGCGGGTGCGGCTGTTCGTGCCCGGTGACGGCACCTCGGTCCTGGTGCTGCTGCTGCATCACGTCGCCAGCGACGGCTGGTCCCTCGGCCCGCTGCTGGAGGACCTCTCCGAGGCCTACCTGGCCCGGCTCGGCGGCCGGGCTCCCCGGTGGGACCCACTGCCGGTCCAGTACGCCGACTACACCCTCTGGCAGCGCGACATGCTGGGCGATGCCGAGGACCCCCACAGTGTGGCCGCCGAACAACTCGACTACTGGCGTGCCGCGTTGGACGGCCTTCCGCCGGTCGTCGACCTACCCGCCGACCGACCGCGTCCCGTCGAGCCCACGCATCGGGGCGCCACCGTCACCGCCCTGCTCGGCGCCGGGACGCACCGGGAGCTGGTGGCGCTGTCCCGGGACAGGCGGGCCAGTCTGTTCATGGTCGTACGCTCGGCGCTCGCGGCGGCGCTGGCGGCGGCCGGGGCCGGGAACGACATCGCCATCGGTACGGCGGTGGCGGGGCGGCCCGAGGAGGACCTGCACGAGCTCGTCGGGTTCTTCGTCAACACCGTGGTGCTGCGCACCGACCTGTCCGGCGACCCGTCCGTAGGGGAGCTGGTCGAGCGGGTACGGGAGGCGGACCTCGGGGCGTACGCGCATGAGGACCTGCCCTTCGACCTGCTCGTCGAACACCTCAGCCCGGAACGGGCACTCGCCCATCACCCCTTCTTCCAGGTGATGCTGACCCTCCAGCCGGGTGAGGACGCCCCGGTCGGCCTCGGCGCGATACGCGGCGTACCGGCCGTGGCGGACCTCGGCGCCGCCAAGTTCGATCTGACGCTGTACTGCACCGAGAACCACGACGCGGCCGGCGCTCCGGCCGGCATCGACATCGGCCTCCAGTACGCGGCCGATCTGTTCGACGCGGACACCGCCCAGCTGCTCCTCGATCTGTACGTACGGGCGCTGGAAGCCTTCGCCGAGGAGCCCGGCGCCCGGCTCGGTGAGCTGGGGCTGCTCACGGACGACGAACAGGCGGCTCTGACGGTCCGCCGGGAGCGCCTGCGGGCCGGCCGCGACGAAAAGGCCGCCGCCTCCGCCGCCCCCGCGCCGCGCGCCGCGCTCGATCCGCGTGAGGAGATCCTGTGCGGGCTGTTCGCCGAGGTGCTGGGCCACGAGGACGTCGGGGCCGACGACAACTTCTTCCGGATCGGCGGCCATTCGCTCCTCGCGAGCAAGCTGGTCAACCGGATACGGGCGGTGCTGGGCATCGAGACGGGCATCCGCGACCTCTTCCTCGCGCCGACCGTCCGGGGCCTGAGCCGGCGGATCGCCGAGCAGGGTGACGGCGCCGGGCCACGACCCGCGCTGCTCCCCGTGCCGGCCGGGGAGCGGCCCGGCCGGATCCCGCTGTCGTACGCGCAGCGGCGCCTGTGGTTCGTCAATGAGCTGGAGGGGCCCAACCGCTCGTACAACGTGCCGGTCGTGCTCCGGCTGGACCGCCCGCTGGACCCGTCGGTCCTCGCCGAGGCGCTGGCCGATCTCGTCATCCGCCACGAGGTGCTGCGTACCGTTTACCGGACCGCCGGGGGTGAGCCGTACCAGCTCGTCCTGGACGGGGTACGTCCCCGGCTCGATCTGATCCGGGTGCCCGGGGACGGGCTCGCGGCGGCGGTGGACAACGCCACCGCGCACGTCTTCGACCTGGCCACCGAGCTGCCGTTCCGCGCCACACTGCTCACTCCCGCCGACGGCGGCGGGCAGATCCTGGTCCTGCTGCTCCACCACATCGCCGGGGACGGCTGGTCCACCGGACCGCTGCTCGCCGACCTCACCGCCGCCTACCTGGCGCGCGAGGACGGCGGGGAGCCCGCGTGGGAGCCACTGCCGGTCCAGTACGCCGACTACACCCTCTGGCAGCACGACATGCTCGGCGACGCGGCCGACGCCGAGAGCCTGCTGGCCCGCCAACTCGCCCACTGGGGAGAGGTCCTGGCCGGAGCGCCGCCCCTCATCGCGCTGCCCACCGACCTGCCGAGGCCCGCCGAGCCGAGCCACCGGGGCGGGCTCCTCCCCTTCCGGCTGGACGCGGCGGCGCATCAGCGGCTGACCCGGATCGCCCACGAATGCGGTGCCACGCTCTTCATGGTGGTGCAGGCGGCGCTCGCCGCCACCCTCGGCCGGCACGGCGCCGGGACGGACCTGATGCTCGGCACGACGGTCGCCGGGCGCGGCGACGACGCGCTGCACCCGATGGTCGGGTTCTTCGTCAACACGCTTCCCCTGCGCACCGATACGGCCGGCAACCCCGCCTTCGCCGATCTGGTGCGGCGGATCCGGGACACCGATCTGGCGGCCTACAGCCACCAGGACGTGCCGTTCGACCGGCTGGTCGAGCACCTCAATCCGCACCGTTCCGCCGCCCACCACCCGCTGGTGCAGGTGATGCTGCAGGTGCACGCGGCGGACACGGGTACGGTCCGGGCGACCGGCGCGCTGGCGGGTGAGCCGTATCCGTCCGGCGCGGGCGCCGCCAAGGTGGACCTCACCTTCGCGCTCACCGAGACCAAGGACGCGGCGGGGGCGCCGGGCGGTCTGTCCGGCGTCGTCGAGTACGCCACCGATCTCTACACCCCGGCCACCGCCGCGCTGCTCGCCACTCATCTCACCCGCGTCCTGCGGGCCGTCACCGAGGACTCCGCCATGCGCATCGACGACATCGCTCTGCTGACCCCCGAGGAAGAGGAGCGGCTGCTGGCCGGGGCCTCGGGAGCCGCCGACGACGGCCGGTCCGCCCGGCTGGTCCACGAGCGCTTCGCCGCGCAGGCCCGGCGCACTCCGGACCGGGTCGCGGTGTCCTTCGGCGACGAGACCCTCACCTACGCGGAACTCGACGCGCGCGCCGACGCGCTGGCCCGCCGGCTGGTGCGCGGCGGGGTGCGCCGGGGTGATGTGGTGGGGGTGCTCCTGGAGCGCGGCTTCGAGCAGATCGTGGCAGCACTGGCGGTCCTCAGGGCCGGCGCCGGATCCGCCCTGCTGGCGCCGGAGGCGCGTCCCGACCGGGCGCTGGCCGCGACCGGGGCGACGGTCCTGCTGTCCCGGCGGACGCTGGTGGCCCGGGTCGGTCCCGCGCGTCCGGCACGTCTGGTCCTGGTCGACGACACGGCCGACACAGCGGACGCGGCGGACACGGCCGGGGCGTCCCCGGTGGCCCTGCCCGCCGGCGACCCGCGTGACACGGCCGCCGTCTGCCTCGTGCTCGACGCTTCGGGTGGGCCGCTCGCGGTGCGTACCGCGCACGGCACGCTGACGTCCGCCGCCTGGCCGGGTGCGGGCGGCGCCCGGCATGTCGACATGGCGGTGTCGTCGGAGGCGTTCACGGAGCGGTTGTGGGGGGCGCTGCTGACCGGGGCCAGCGTGGTGCTGCGGCCCGCCCGCCCGTACGACCGGCTGCCCTCGGACGGCCGGCGGCGGCTGGTGCTGGACCACCGGCTGCGCCCGGTGCCGGCCGGGGTGCCGGGCGAGCTGTACCTGTCCGGGGCGACGCCGGGCGACGGCTATCCGGCCCGTCCCGGCGCGACCGCGGTGGCGTACGTCCCCGATCCCTTCGGTCTGCCCGGCGCCCTGATGACCCGGACCGGTGAGCGGGTGGTACGGACGCCGGACGGCTCGCTGCGGCATCTCGGCCGGATCGGCGAGCGGGCACGGGTCGGCGGCTATCAGGTCGACCCCGCCCTCGTCGCCGACGTGCTGGCGCGGCACGCCTCGGTGGCGCGCGCGGTGACCGTCGTACGGGAGGACCGCCCCGGCTCCCCCCGGCTGGTGGCCTACGCCGTACCGCGCCACAGGATGACGATCGACGAGGCGGAGCTGCGGGCATGGGCCGCCGGACAGCTTCCCGAGTACACGGTCCCGTCCGCCGTGGTGGCGCTGGCGGCCCTGCCCATGACCGTGGACGGCCGCACCGACCGGGCGGCGCTGCCGGCGCCGGCCGTCGAGCCCGGCCCCGACGCGGCGGCGGAGGAGGGCGCGGACGGGGGGCGGCCGCGCGACCACTGGCGGGAAGTGCTGTCGGAGCTGTTCAGCGAGGTGCTGGAAGGCAAGCAGGTGGGTCCCGACGACAACTTCTTCCGGGTCGGCGGCCATTCACTGCTCGCGGTGCGCCTGGTCAACCGGGTGCGGACGGTGCTGGGCGTGGAGATCACCCTGCGGGACGTCTTCCGGTACCCGAGCGTCTCCGCACTGGCCGGCCACCTGGCCGGCGCCGACGGCACGGCACCGGCGGCGGCCCCGGGCGCCAAGAGCGTCGCGGAGGAGGAGACCGCGGCGGAGCGCAGGCCCACGCTGCGACGGCGCACGCAGGCGGGCGCCCGGGTACGGGAGTCGGTCCGGCAGCCCTGAGCGCGGCCGCGCCCCAGGCGCTCTCCGGTCGCCGGGGTGGGTGGCGAGGCCCGCCCGCCCCGCGCGCCGCGACCGAACAGCGGATACACCCCGGGGCAGGTCCGGCCGTGTCCAGAAGACCCTGTTGGTCGATTCGGGCTCCTGACCACTTTGCTCCGTCGAGTTGCTGCTCGGCGGAGCGAAGTGGCGTGGTCAGGTGCCCTCCATATGACCACCCGACTGAGTGTCCACACGCCGCCGCGAGATCGGGAGGTCACATTCGCACCGGGGATCGGTGTAGGGAGCGAGTCCACGCTGCACGGTCGTGCTGGGGGACCTCGCCGCCGTCGAGGCCGCAGCCGGACAGCCGGAGGCGGCGTGCGCGTACGCGGTCCGAGCCCTCGATCAACTCGCTGTCACCTGGTACGCCACCGGCATGGACCGGGTGCGCGAGGTCCGGCAGGCGCTCGGCCCGTGGCAGCACGAGCAGTGCGTGCGTGACCTCGATGACCGGCTGTATCGCTGGGGAACCACCCTCAGCGCTCTGACGCGCTGAGGGCGGCGATCTGCTCGGGGAGTTCGGTGAGGCTGCCGATCCTGAGATCCGGCAGCCTTACCGCGTCCTCGGTGTTCCACTGGATCGTGGCCCAGGGGCCGCGCCGGATCAGGGCCGTACGCATCCCCGCAGTGAGGGCGGGCCGGATGTCGTTGTCGAGGCGGTCCCCGACGTACAGGATCTCCTCGTTGTCGAACGGCACGACCTCGGCGACCCGCTCGAAGAAAGCGGGATCCGGCTTCGAGGCGTCCCAGTCGTCGCTGGTGCCGATCAGGTCGACGTCGTCGGTGAACAACGTGCGGAGGATGCCGCCCGCGCGCACGGTCTGGTTTCCCGCGATCCCCAGCCACAGCCCATCGGAACGCAGTGCGGTGAGGGCGGGCCGGACGTCGGGGTAGAGGTCGCTCTCGTCGAAGTGCTCGGGCCGGCCGGCGTCCGCGCGGGCCTGACGCTGTTCGTACAGGTCGAAGCCCGGCTCGAATTCCTGGAACGTCTCGCGGTAGTCCCGGCCCTGGGCGATGACCGCGCCGAACATGGCGGCGAAGGTGTGGCGCGGGACGCCGAGCCAGTCGGCCCAGGTGCCGTACTCCCGTGTCTCATCCACGAGGCACTCGCCGACATCGAAGACAACTGCGCGAATCATGGCGCGATTGTAGGGCTCCGCCGGAACGAGCCGCGAGGGAGCACGATGTGGTCACCGGCCAGCGGCCTTCGCCGTGCCCCGGCGCGGAACGGCCCGGCGCGGAACGGCCCGGCGCGGGGTCTGGTGTCCGGCCGACGGCGTGGGCAGTTCGCGGCGGCAGTTGGTGCCGGTCATTCTGCCGCGCGCACTGCCGACCACCCGGCTCCCCGCTCCCTAGCCTCGTCACAGAGGCGGGAGGGCTCCTTCACACCGGGCCCCTTCTCCCGCCGCAACGACGTCGGCACCACGTGCGACGGTGCTGTCGTCCGGCGCCGGATTCCCTGTTTCCGACCCTCGTCTGGAGGAAGTGCGATGCCCTCAACCGGCCACCCGGTGACCGCGGCCGATCCCGATCCCGATCAGAACCGGGACGCGAGCACGCCGTCCGCCGTCCTGGACGGCGGCCCGGCCGCGAGCCCCGCGACCATGGTCCTGGACCAGATCTCCGCCCACGTCGCCGCCGATGCCCGGCGTACGGCGCTGGTGCACGGAGGCGGCCGGATGACCTACGGCGAACTGGCGCTCGCGGTGGCGTTCCGCGCCGAGGAGCTGACCAGGGCGGGAGCCGGGCCCGGCCGCCTGGTGGCCGTCTGCCGGCAGCGCGGGGTGGAGGCGATCGTGTCCCTGCTGGCGGCGCTGCGCACCGGCGCCGCGTATCTGCCGCTGGATCCGGGCGCCCCCGTCAGCCGTAACGCGGCGATCCTCGCCGACGCCTGCGGCGAGGACGCGCCGACACCGGCGGAGCTGGCGCTCCTGGGTGAGGCGGTCCTGACGGGACCGGGCGTCGAGGCGGGCGCCGCGTACGTGATCTACACGTCCGGCTCGACCGGCACGCCGAACGGTGTGGTGGTCGGCCAGGAGTCGCTGGCGCACTTCACCGCCGGGGCGATCAGCCGGTACGGCATCGGCGCGGACGACCGGGTGCTGCAGTTCGCCCCGCTGCACTTCGACGCCAGCGTCGAGGAGATCTTCGTGACGCTCGCCGCCGGCGGCACGCTGGTGCTGCGCGGCGACGACATGCTGGACGTGCAGGGCCTGTTGCGGGGGTGCGCCGAGCACGGGGTGACCGTCCTGGATCTGCCGACCGCCTACTGGCACGAGCTGGCGCACGCGCTGGCCACCGGGGTCGCCGAGCTGCCCGGCTCGCTGCGTACGGTCGTCATCGGCGGCGAGGCCGCGCTCCCGGAGCGGGTCGCGCAGTGGTGCCGGGCGGTGGGCGACCGGGTGCGGCTGCTCAACACGTACGGCCCGACCGAGGCGACCGTCGTGGCGACGGTCGCCGACCTGTCCCGTTACGACGGTGGTCCGATCCCGATCGGGTCGCCGCTGCCGGGGGTGCGGGCGGCCGTGGTCGAGGGTGAACTGTGGCTGCTGGGCGGCGGGCTGGCCCGGGGGTACCTGGGCCGCCCGGAGCTCACCGCAAGCCGGTTCACCACGCTCGACGGTGAACGCGCCTACCGCACCGGCGACCTGGTGACCGTGCGCCCGGACGGGCTGCTCGGCTTCCAGGGGCGCGCCGACGACGAGGTGAAGATCAACGGGCACCGCATCGACCCCGCGTCGGTGGAGTCGGTGCTGTCCGGCCACCCGGCGGTCCGTGAGGCCGCCGTGGTCGTGCGCTCGGGTCCGGACGGGGTGAAGCGGCTGGTGGCGTTCGTGGCCGCCGACGGCGTGGACGCCGGCGAACTGCGCTCCTGTGTCCGCGAACAGCTGCCGCCGGCCGCCGTGCCGAGCGAGGTGAGCCTGGTCGGGGCGCTGCCCAGGACCAGCACCGGAAAGATCGACCGGTCGCTGCTGCGGGGCATGCGGACGCAGCGGGCGCGGCCGGAAACCGAGGTGGCCGAGGCGGCCGAGGCGGCCGCGCTCACCGTGTTCGACGGGGAGCCGCTGCCGCCGGAGGACCGGGTGCCGCTGTCCTTCGCGCAGCGCCGGCTGTGGTTCCTGAACCGGCTGGAAGGCCCGTCGTCGACGTACAACGTGCCGGTGGTGCTGCGGCTGGACGGGGTGCCGGACCGGGACGCGCTGGATGTCGCCGTACGCGATGTGGTCGAGCGCCACGAGGTGCTGCGGACGGTGTTCCCGGCGGTCGACTCGGAGCCGTACCAGCATGTCCTCGACTCCCCCGGCATCAGCCTGACCGTCCAGGAGTGCGCGCCCGGGGCGCTGGACGGCCTGGTGGCCGCGTGCGACCGGGAGACCTTCGACATCACCGCGCAGGTCCCGCTGCGGGTGCGGCTGTTCGTGCCCGGGGACGGCACCTCGGTGCTGGTGCTGCTCCTGCATCACGTCGCCACCGACGGCTGGTCGCTGCGCCCCCTGCTGTACGACCTCTCCTGCGCCTACACGGCCGCTCTGGAGGGCCGGCCGCCGCAGTGGCAGCCCCTGCCGGTCCAGTACGCCGACTACACGCTCTGGCAGCACGACATGCTCGGTGACCCGGCCAACGCCGACAGCCTCCTGGCACGTCAGATCACCTACTGGCGGGAGACGCTGGACGGGCTGCCGGGGGCGTTGGACCTGCCCATCGACCGGCCGCGTCCGCAGGAGCCCAGCTACCGGGGCGCCACGATCAGCGCGCGGCTCGACGCGGACGCCCACGAGCGGCTGCTGGCGATCGGGGAGGAGTACGGCGCCAGTCTGCTGATGGTGCTGCAGGCGGGGCTCGCGGTGGCGCTCAGCGAGGCCGGGGCGGGTACGGACATCACGATCGGCACCCCGGTGGCCGGTCGCGGCGACGAGGCGCTCGACGATCTCGTCGGGTTCTTCGTGAACTCGCTGGTGCTGCGGACCGACGTGTCGGGTGATGTGACGTTCACGGAGCTGGTGGAGCGGGTGCGGGACACCGACCTCGCGGCTTTCGCCCACGGTGATCTCCCCTTCGACCTGCTGGTCGAGCATCTCAATCCGGAGCGCTCGCTCGGCCACCACCCGTTCTTCCAGGTGATGCTGACCGCGCAGGGGGACGTGGACGAGCGGGTGCCGCTGGGCGCGCTCAGCGGCCGGATCGAGCCGGCCGGGCTGGACGCGGCCAAGTTCGACCTGAGCGCCTCGTGCGTGGAGGTGCGCGACGAGGCCGGTGACGCGGCGGGCGTCGACGTGTGGCTCCAGTACGCGGCCGACCTCTTCGACGAGGACACCGCTCAGCTGCTGCTCGATGTCTATCTGCGGACGCTGCGGGCGTTCGCCACCTCCCCGGCCGCCCGCGTCGGCCGGATCACCCTGCTCTCCGACGAGGAGCGCGCCGGGCTCGCCGCCCGCCGCGAGCGGGTGGCCGCGGCCCGCGAGGCCACCCCGGCCGAACAGGCCGTGGCCCGGGGCGGGCTCACCCCGCACGAGGAGATCCTCTGCGGTCTGTTCGCCGAGGTGCTCGGCCGCGACCACTTCGGCGCCGACGACAACTTCTTCCATGTGGGTGGGCACTCCCTGATGGGGGTCCGGCTGGTGAACCGGGTACGGGCGCTGCTGGGCGGCGAGATGGGTATCCGCGACCTGTTCCTGGCGCCGACGCCCAGCTCGCTGGCCCGGCGGATGGCCGGGCGGGAGGCCGGCGACGGCAGGCCCGCGCTGGTCCCGGCCGAACGGCCGGAGCTGGTCCCGCTGTCGTACGCGCAGCGCCGGCTCTGGTTCATCAACGAGCTGGAGGGACCGAGCCGTTCGTACAACATCCCCTTCGTCCTGCGGCTGGACCGGCCGCTGGACCCCGCCGTGCTCGGCGACGCGCTCGCGGACGTGGCGGGGCGGCACGAGGTCCTGCGGACGGTCTACCCGGCGCTGGAGGGCGAGCCGTCCCAGAAGGTGCTGACCGGTGTACGGCCGCAGTTGGGCCTGGTGCGGACGACACCGGAGAACCTGGCGGCGGCGGTCGACGCGGCCACCGGGCACGTCTTCGATCTGGCCACCGAGATCCCGTTCCGCGCCTGGCTGCTCGACCAGGCCGACGGCGGCGGGCAGATCCTGGTCCTGCTGCTCCACCACATCGCCGGGGACGGCTGGTCCACCGGACCGCTGCTCGCCGACCTCACCGCCGCCTACCGGGCGCGCGAGGACGGCGGGGAGCCCGCGTGGGAGCCACTGCCGGTCCAGTACGCCGACTACACCCTCTGGCAGCGCGACATGCTCGGCGCGGCCGACGACGCGGAGAGCCTGCTGGCCCGCCAACTCGCCCACTGGCAGGAGCGGTTGGTGGACACACCGCCGGTCCTGGAGCTGCCGGCCGCCCGGACCCGGCCCGCGGAGGCGTCGCACCGCGGCGCGGCGGTGCCCGTCGAGGTGGACGCCGGAACCCATCGCGCGCTGGCCAGGATCGCGGCGGAGAACGGCGCCACCCTGTTCATGGTGGTCCAGGCGGCCTTCGCGGCGGCGCTCACCCGGCACGGCGCGGGCACGGACCTGCCGCTGGGCACCGTGGTGGCCGGCCGGGACGACGCCGCCCTGGACGGGCTGGTCGGCTTCTTCGTGAACACACTGGTGCTGCGCACCGACACGTCCGGCAGCCCGTCCTTCACGGAGCTGCTGCGCCGGGTGCGGGACGCCGACCTGGCGGCGTACGGCCACCAGGACGTGCCGTTCGACCGGCTGGTGGAGCACCTCAACCCGCAGCGGTCCACGGCGCACCACCCGCTGGTCCAGGTGATGGTCCAGGTGCACCCGGCCGGCGGCACCGACCCGGTGGACTCACCGGTGTCCGGTACGCCCGTCGGCTTCGACACCGGCTTCACCAAGTTCGACCTGACGCTCTCACTGAGGGAGTTGACGGAGGCGGCGGGGGGTCAGGGCGGCCTTTCCGGGGTTTTGGAGTTCGCCACCGACCTGTACGACCCGGCCACCGCCGAACTGCTCGCCACCCACGTCACCCGTACCCTGCGCGCCGTCACCGAGGATCCGGATCTGCGGATCGACGACATCGCCCTGCTCACCGGCGACGAGGAACACCGGCTCGTGGCGGAGTACAACGACACCGCGACGGACCCGGCCCCGGTCGGCCTGGTCCACGAGATGTTCGCCGCGCAGGCCCGGCGTACCCCGGACCGGATCGCCGTCTCCTTCGAGGACGAGACCCTCACGTACGCGGAACTCGACGCGCGGGCCAACGCGCTGGCGCACCGGCTGCTCGCCGCCGGGGTGGCGCGGGACACCGGTGTCGGGGTCCTGATGGACCGCACCACGCATCTGCTGGTGGCCGCGCTCGCCGTCCTCAAGTGCGGCGCCGCGTATGTGCCGGTGGACCCGAAGCTGCCCGAGTCACGCGTGCGGATGATCATGGAGGATGTGGGGGCGTCCGTGCTGCTGACGCTCCGGTCCCTCGCGGAGTCGGGACCGGTCCGGGCGCAGCGCGAGGCGGGGGTGCGGGTGCTGGCCGGGGACGAACCGGTCCCGGAGGGCACGCCCGTCACGGACCCGGGCGTCGAGGTCGGCGACCAGGCCCTGATGTACGTGATGTTCACGTCGGGCTCCACGGGCCGGCCGAAGGGCGTCGGTGTCACCCACCGCAACGTCGTGGAGCTGGTGTCGGACCGCTGCTGGGACCTGGACAACCACCGCCGCATGCTGGTGCACTCGGCGATCGGTTTCGACGCCTCCACGTACGAACTGTGGGTGCCGTTGCTGAACGGCGCGCAGCTGGTGGTGGCCCCGGGCGACGGCGCGGACGTGGCCGAACTCGACCGTACGATCAGGACGTCAGGCGTCACCGCCGCGTACTTCACGATGGGCCTGTTCCACATCATGGTGGACGAGGGCCTGGAGACGCTGAAGCTGCTGCGGGAGGTGTGGACCGGCGGCGACGTGGCGTCGCCCGCCGCGCTGCAGCGGGTCCTGGAGCACTGCCCGGACACCGTCCTGGTGCACTCCTACGGACCGACCGAGGCCACGTTCGCCTCGCACCACCAGCGCTTCGGGCTCGACCGGCGGGTGCTGCACGGGGTCTACCTGGGGCTGCCGATGGACAACACCCGGATCTACGTGCTGGACGCCCGGCTCCGGCCGGTCCCGGCGGGGGTGCCCGGCGAGATGTACATCGCGGGATCCCATGTGGCGCGCGGCTATCTGGGGCGGCCGGCGCTGACCTCGGAGCGGTTCGTCGCGGACCCGTTCGGCGCCGACGGCGGCCGGATGTACCGCACCGGCGACCTGGTGAGCTGGACGAGCGACGGTGAGCTGCGCTTCATCGGCCGGGCCGACGGCCAGGTCAAGCTGCGCGGTTTCCGGATCGAGCCGGGCGAGGTCGAGGCCACGCTGGCCCGGCATCCCTCGGTCGGACAGGTGGCGGTGGTGGTACGGGAGGACCGTCCCGGCGACAAGCGGCTGGTCGCCTATGTGGTGCCCCGGGCCGGTCACCGCGTCACCGAGGCCGAGCTGCGGGCCGCGGCCGCCGCCGCGCTGCCGGAGCACATGGTGCCCTCCGCCGTGATGATCATCGCGGGTATCCCGCTGACCACCAACGGCAAGCCGGACCGCAAGGCGCTGCCGGCGCCCACGCGGCAGTCGGCGCGTACCGGACGCGGCCCGCGCAACCCCCGCGAGGAGGTGCTGTGCGGCCTGTTCGCCGAGATCCTCGGGGTACCGTCCGTCGGCATCGACGACAACTTCTTCGACCTGGGCGGTCATTCGCTGCTCGGGGTCCGGCTGGTGAGCCGGATGCGGACGGTCCTGAACGTCGAGCGCGGGGTGCGCGACCTGTTCCGTACGCCGACCGTCGCGGGCCTGCTCGGTGAGGAGGCGGGCGGCGACTCGATGGGCGTACTGCTGCCGCTGCGCGCGGAGGGCAGCCAGCGCCCGCTGTTCTGCCTCCACCCCGGGACGGGCATGGGGTGGCCGTACTCCGGTCTCGCCCAGCACCTGGGCAGCGACCAGCCGCTGTACGCCATCCAGTCGCGGGCGCTCGGCGAACCGGGCTTCGACGCGGAGAGCGTCGAGGCGATGGCGGACGACTACCTGGAGCGGATCCGGCAGATCCAGCCGTGGGGTCCCTACCGGTTCCTGGGATGGTCGTTCGGCGGAACACTCGCCCACGCCATGGCCGTCCGGCTCCAGGAGGCGGGCGAGCGGGTGGAGCTGCTGGCCATGATGGACGTCTACCCGCTGCCGATCGAACCGGCCCGCACCCGGCTGACCGACCGGGAGATCCTGCGGATGCTGGTCGGGGTGCCGGACGACGCGACGGACATCCGGTTCGACCCGGTGGCCACGGCGGAGCTGCTGCGCCGGCGCGACCCGGTGCTCGCCGGATTCTCCGACACGGAAATGGCGTCCATCATCGACGCCTCGATCAATCACGCGGAAATCATGAAGCTCTATTCTCCGCGCCGCGTCACCACGGATATCGTGTTCTTCACCGCCAAGCTTCCCTATGACCCGACGAAGGCGAAACCGGAAGAGTGGCTGCCGTTCATCGACGGCTCCATCGAGAATCACGATGTCTTTTCCACACATCTGAAAATGGCCGAACCGGAGCCGATCGCCCACATCGGACGCGTACTTTCCGAGAAATTGCGCAGCCTGCAGGAAATCAACGGGACGACCGTCCCGCACATCATCGAGACGAGGAGCTGACATGACGAATCCGTTCGACGACAACGAGGGCACCTTCTCCGTCGTGGTCAACGACGAGGGACAGCACTCCCTGTGGCCGGCCTTCGCCGCGGTCCCCGCCGGCTGGACCGTCGCCCGCGGTGAGGGCAGCCGCGAGGAGGCCCTGGCCTACGTCGAGGAGAACTGGAAGGACATCCGGCCCAAGAGCCTCGTCGCCCAGTACGCGTAATTCCGCCGACCCGCACCGTTCCACCGGAACGCACCGTTCCCGCCCGCTTGACACGGCCCGCAGCGCTCTTCCGGCGCTGCGGGCCGCGGCTATTTCTCTGCCGCCCGCCGGCCCGCACTACTTCCGTCTTTCTGCCGCCTCAACTTCCGCTTCCGCCCGCCGGGCGAACCTATATTCGTCCTACGTGATCCCGCCGATTCCCGGAGAATTCAAGGAGGACTCATGACCGCACTGCTGGAGGTCGCCTGCCATCTGCCGCAGGAGAGCGTTCCGATCGAGCGGATCGGCGCCGAGAGCGGAGTGAGCGCCCGGCAGATACGGTTGTTCCGCCGCTTTTACGGGCTGTCCGAGGTGCGTCGCGCGCCCGGCCGGGACCTGCGGTCGATCCTGACCTCGGCGGTCGAGTCACTGACCACGCTGCGCGGCCGGGAACACCGGGTCCGGTACCTCGTCCTGGCCCGCAGTGTCGCGACGGTGGCGCCGGCCGACGAGAACCCGGCCGAGGATCTGTGCGTGGCGCTCGGCCTGACGGGCGCGGTGGCCTTCACGGTGACGCAGCACGCGTGCGCCACCGGGCTGCTCGCGGTCGACCTGGTCGGCCGGATGCTGGCCGACGACGGCGACCCGGAGGCGCTCGGTCTCGTCCTCACCGGGGAGAAGGCGGTGTCCGACGCGCTCCAGCTGGTGCCGGGCAGCACGGTGATGGGCGAGTCCACGGCGGCCGTCCTGGTCGGCGCGGACGGCGGGCACGACCAGCTGCTGAGCTACGCCACCCACACCTACGGGGAGTACGCGGAGGGATTTCCGCCGCACCCCGTCGACCCGGGCTTCTTCAAGGAACACAACGCGCTGCTGTCGGGTGTGATGCGGGAGGCCGCCGCGTCGGCGGGGGTGGCCCTGGACGACCTGGCGCTGATCCTGCCGCACAACGTCAACCGGCTGGTGTGGACGAATCTCGGCGAGCAGCTCGGGGTGGCCGGCGAACGGATCTTCCTCGACAACATGCCGGTGACCGGTCACTGCTTCACCGCCGACCCGTTCATCAACCACGTGCACGCCCGCGAGCGCGGCCGGCTGCGCCCCGGCGACCTGTACCTGATGGCGGCCGTCGGCCTGGGGGCGACCTTCTCGGCCGCGGTGTTCCGCCACTGAAGCATCCCCTCCGCCCCGCATGGCTCCCCGTCCCCGTCCTTGCGCCCCGAGCTTCGCCCCCTCCGTCCTGAGCCATCCGATCCCCTGAAGGGAAACCCCCGCCATGCCTCCGCCGAGCCTGACCTTCCTCGAAGGCGTGAAGCACGCCTGCACCGCCGACGCGGGCACCCCGTTCGTCCTGCTCGGCAACTTCGAGGTCGAGGACGAGTGGGCGAAGGGAGAGACCGGGCTGCCCACGGTGGGCGGCCGGGACTCCACCGCGATCGTCAACCGGATGGACGAGTTCGCCGTACTGCTGGCCGGCAAGGGCGACCATGTCGTCCTCAAGTCGGCCCCGGATCCTGACTACTTGGCGTATCTGGAGGGACTCGGGCTCGATCTGCCGGAGATCCTGGTCACCGACGTGCACGACCCGGCCCGTACCGTCAGCGCCGACGCGCTGGACTCGCCCCGCCTGCTCGCCGCACTGCGGGAGCTGGCGGCGCGCGGCGCGCATCTGCTGCCGCACGGCATGTCGGCACCGGAGGAACGTCTGTGCGCGCTGACCGGGCTGGCCCCGGCGCTGCCGCCGGCCGCGCTGGTGAAGTCCGTGAACAGCAAGGTCTACAGCCGCCGGGTCGCCGGTGAACTGGGGCTCGCCCAGGCCAGGGGCTGGGCCTGCGAGAGCGTCGAGGAGTTCGCGGCGGCGGCCGAGGAGGCCGGCCGTACCTCGCTGGCCCAGGGGCGCCGGGTGGGGGTCAAGGACGCGTACGGGGTGTCGGGCAAGGGCATCGTGGTCGTCGACGACGAACGCCGGCTCGGACAGCTCGTACGGATGGTGACGCGGGCCGCCGCCAAGTCGGGCGATCCCCGGGTCTCGCTGGTGATCGAGGAGTGGGCCGACAAGGCCGTCGACCTCAACTACCACTTCACGGTGGGCCGGGACGGCACCGTCCGCTTCGACTTCGTCAAGGAGGCGATCACCGAGAAGGGCGTGCACAAGGGGCACCGCTTCCCGGCCCGGATCAGCGACGCGCACGCCGTGGAGATCGAGCGGTGCGCGGCGCTCATCGGTGAGCGGCTGGTGGCCGACGGGTTCCACGGCGTGGTCGGCGTGGACGCCATCATCACGGCCGACGGCACGCTGCTGCCGATCCTGGAGATCAACGCCAGGAACAACATGTCCACTTACCAGACGGCCCTTCAGGAACGCTTCATGGGACCGGACTCGGTGGCCGTGGCCCGCCAGTACGACCTGTCGCTGACCGGCCGGCTGCCGTTCGCCGGCCTGCGGGACCACCTCGACGGGCTGCTCTTCGACCCCGCGCCGGGCCGCGGCCTGCTCGTCAACAACTTCGCGACGGTCAACGCGGCGGCTTCCGGCGCGGACGAGGGGCGCCCGCACAGCGGCCGGCTGTACGGCCTGCTGCTCGGCAGCACCGAGGCCGAGCTCGCCGAGCTGGACCGCGCCATCACCGACCGTCTCGCGCACAACCTCGCGCACAGCCCCGCGCACAGCCCCGCGCACAGCCCCGCGCGCACCCCCGCGCACACCCCCGCGCACAGCCTCCGGAAGGACACCTCCGCCCATGTCTGAGCCCCTCGCGCCCGCCGGACCGTCCGCAGGCACGTCCGCAGGCACGTCCGCCGGACCGTCCACCGGGCCGTCCGCCGGACCGTCCACCGGGCCGTCCACCGTCCAGGGCATCGGCTTCCCCGAGCTCGCCGAGCGCTTCGGCACCCCGCTGTACGTCTACGACGGCGAGGTGATCACCCGTCAGTTCCAGGGACTTCGGGAGCTGCTGCACCCCTCCGTGGAGATGTTCTTCTCGCTCAAGTCCAATCCCAACATCAGTGTCTGCGCCCTGCTGCACTCCCTGGGCGCGCGGGCCGAGGTGTCCTCGCTGACCGAGCTGATCACGGCCCAGCGTGCCGGGGTGCCGGCCGAGCAGATCATGTTCCTGGGCCCGGGAAAGAGCCGTACCGAGATCACCGCCTGTCTCAAGGACGACATCCTGCTGATCTGCGAGTCGTTCGGGGAGCTGGCGCTGATCGACGAGATCGCGGCCGGCCTCGGCGGCACCGCGCGGGTGGTCCTGCGGGTCAACCCCAGCTTCTCCGTCAAGGGCAGCGGTCTGACCATGGGCGGCAAGCCGCGGCAGTTCGGCATCGACGAGGAGGCACTGCTCGCCGCACCCGACCTGGCCGCGCGCCATGACGCGGTCCGGCTCTGCGGTTTCCAGGCGTACATGGGGACCCGCATCCTCACCGAGGACGTGGTCGCCGAGAACACCGAACGCATCCTCGATCTCGCGGAGCGGCTCGCGGACCGGCTCGGGGTGGCGCTGGACCTGGTGGACGTCGGTGGCGGCCTGGGTGTCGCGTACTTCCCCGGCGAACGGGACCTCGACACGGCGGTGCTCGCCGAGCGCGTCAACCCGCACTTCGCGGCCTTCGCCGCCCGCCACCCGGAAACCCGGCTGGTGATGGAGCTCGGCCGCTATCTGGTCGGCCACAGCGGCACGTACGCGGTGGAGGTCCGGTACGTCAAGGAGTCCCTGGGCGAGCGGTTCGCGGTGGCCGACGGCGGGACCAACCACCACATGGCGGCCGTGGGCATCGGGTCGTACGTCAAGCGCAACTTCCCGATCCGGCTGCTGAACCGGGCCGGCGCCGGGGACAGCGCGAAGTGGAACGTCACGGGACCGCTCTGCACCCCCAACGACACGCTCGGCAAGGCCGTGGAGCTCCCGGCCGACCTGCGCCCCGGCGACCTCGTCGGGGTCGAGCGCTCCGGCGCGTACGGGCCGACCGCCTCGCCCGTCCACTTCCTCAGCCACGGCTACCCGGCCGAGGTCCTGGTGCACCACGGTGAGGCGCGGCTGATCCGCGGCCGCGACGACGCCGAGGCCCTGCTCGCCCACCAGATCCTGCACGACTTCGGCGGCTGACCGCCCTATGCCCCGACTCGCCCCCCGATTCAGCAGCCGAATCACCCGCCGAATCACCCGCCGCTTCATCCGCACGACTGTCACCGTCGTCTTCCGTCAGAGGAGTTCACCATGACCACCGTCGCCGAGAACACCGAGCGCGCCGAGCTCGTCACCGCTGTCGTCGCCGCCCTCTCCGAGGTGCTGGGACAGGAGCTGACCGGCGTCACCGAGGAGACCCGTCTCTTCGACGACCTGAACCTCGACTCCACCAGCGTGCTCAGCCTGCTGATGGAGCTGGAGGACGGTCTCGACCTGGAGGTCGACCCGGACAGCCTGGAGCAGCACCACCTGGAGAGCGTGGGCTCCCTGGTCGGTTACGTCGCAGAGATCCGGTGACCGGTGCCCGTCCTGCGAAGAACCGGGGAGCAGAGCGGTCCGGCCGCACCGGCCGGACCCCGCCTCGAACGCGTGATTCCGTTCGTCTTCACCGCCGCCGACCGCTCCACCGATCCGGCCGACCTGGCGGCGTACCGGGCTCACTGGCAGGCGCTGACCGGCCCGGACACGGACTTCGGCTGGCTGGACTCGGCGCCCGCCGTCAGCTACCACGACATGGCCCACGCGGTGTGCCGGTCCCTCGGGTCCGCCGCTCTGTCCGAGGTGGACCTGGTGATCACCGTCGCCGCCGGTCCTGACTGCCGGCACGAGAGCCTGCCGGGCGCGGTGCTGGCCGCGCGCACGGGCAACGACCCGCTGGCCGTCGGGGTGTCCGAGCAGGGCGCGGCGGGTCCGTTCACGGCCCTGCGGATCGCCGCCGCGCAGCTGGCCACCGGGGCCTGCCGCCGGGCGCTGGTCCTGCTGTTGGAGCAGAGCACGCTGGCACCGGGGCCCGCGGTGGTCCGGCCCGGGCGCGACGCCGCGGTGGCGTTGCTGCTCGGGTCGGGGACCGGGCCCGCGCTGGGCCGGGCCGGCATCACGGTGACCGGTCCGCGAGCGGGTGGAACGGCCGCCCCGCGCTGGGCGGGATCCGCCACGGCGCGGGCCGCCGAGCCCGAGCCGGTGCACACGGTGCTCGCGGGGCCCGGCCTCGGGGACCTGGAAGCGGCCCCGGGGGTCCGGCTGGTCCGCGCCGAGCCGGGACTGCCGGTCACCGGGCTCTGGATGGCGCTGGCCCGGCTGCTCGCCACGGGCGACCTGCCGGCGGGTCAGGTGCTGGTCACCGACCGGGACCCGGTCCTGCCGTACGTCTGCGATGTGTCGCTGACCATCGCGGCGGCGGACAGCACCGACCGTGGCGGAAACGGCCGGCGCCGGCACGCGGAGCTGGTCCGATGAGCGCCCCGGCGGCACCGGCAGCCCCGGCGACGGCCCGGGTGGCACCGGCGGACAGCACGGCCGGGCCGGATCTGGGCCGCGTCACCTCGGTGGCGTACGACCAGGGCCTGGCGGCCGGATTGCTGCTGCTGCACGCGGAGCTGGGGACGAGGACGCTGCCCGCCGGGCCGGGCGGCCATGTGCTGCTGCCCCCGGAGCTGGTGGCGGGGTGCGACCATGTCACCACCCCTGAGGGGCCGCGACAGCGCGATCTCAGGACCGGAAAGGACTACGGGGAAGCGGAGTTGGGCCGGGTCGCGGCCGGGCCGGAGAGCGCCGCCGGAGAGCTGGTCGCGCTGCGGATCACGGGGGCCGGGCCCGGCCCGGACGATCACTGGGGGGCCGGGATCCTCGCGGTCCGGCTCGGTGTCGCGGACCGGCTGCTGCGGCAGGCGGCCGATCATCTGCACACCCGCACCGTCCAGGGCGCCAACACCCTGGGGCTGCCGATGGTCCGGGGCCTGGTCGCGGACGCCGCGAGCGGCGTCGCGGAGGTCCGGGCCCTGCTCGCCACCGGTCCTGACCAGGCCGCTGTACGCCGGTCCCACCGGGCCCTCGACGCCTCCGGCCGGACCTGCCTGCACCTGTTCGGCGCGGCCGGGTTCCTGACCGGTGGCCCGGGCAGCACCGTACGCGCCTCGGAACTGCTCGCCGACGTCTACGCGCCGGTTCACGACCAGGAGTCGCCATGACCACCTCTCCCACCAACGACACGGACGACGCCGGTTTCCTCGGCCGGCTGCGGGCTGTCACCCGGGAACAGGCCGCCGTGCTGCGCGAGGTCTCCCTCGCCGTGGACGCCGACCCGGGGCGGCTGCCGGGCCTGCTCGGCACGGAGCTGCCCTGGCAGCGATTCGCCGGTCTGCCGGCCGCGTACAACCCCGACCCACTGCGGGTGGACGGCCACCCCGTCCATCTGGAC
The DNA here is from genome assembly GCF_044454085.1 of Streptomyces sp. NPDC051569. Taxonomy (NCBI): domain Bacteria; kingdom Bacillati; phylum Actinomycetota; class Actinomycetes; order Kitasatosporales; family Streptomycetaceae; genus Streptomyces; species Streptomyces sp. NPDC051569. Next base: position 31,862 of record NZ_JBITDJ010000028.1, on the reverse strand, counting down.
CGGTGTATCGAACAGGTTGTGGTCTGGGAGGAGTTGGCCCGGGCGGACGCCGGGATCGCGCTCGGCCTGCCGGGTCCGGCGATGTCCGGATTCGTGCTGACCGAGCTCGGCGACGCGGAGCAGCTGGACCGCTACTACCGCCGGCTGGCCGAGGGACCGGTCTGGACGTTCTTCGGGATGACCGAACCGGCGCACGGCTCGGACCCCGCCGGGATGACCACCACGCTCACCCCGGACGGCCCGGCCCACGACGGCGGCGGGAGCGGTCTGGTGCTGAACGGCACCAAGCGGTTCGTCGGCAACGGGGCGCGCGCCGGGATCGGCGTCGTCTTCGCGCGGCGCAGGACGGGACCGCTCGGTGTGGTCGCCGTACTGCTGGACACGGGGCGTCCCGGCTTCTCCGGGGTCCCCCTGGACACCATCGGCCTGCGCGCCCTGCAACTCGGCGAGCTGCGGATGCGCCGGGTCCCGGTGGCCGAGGAGGACGTGCTCGGGCGCCACCGCAGCGCGACCCGGCAGGGCATGTGGGCGGCGACCCGGACCTTCAACCGGTACCGGCCGGTGGTGGCCTGCCTGGCGCTGGGTGTCGCCCAGGCCGCGTACGACTACGTGGCGCTCCACCGCCGTGACGTGCTCGCCCGGCGGGACGGCGCGTTCGGTGAGTTCGGTGAGTTCGCCGGCCGCCTCGCCGGAGTACGGGCCATGGTGCTGGCCTCGGCGTGTGCGGCCGACCGGGACCCGTCCGACGGCACCCTCGCCTCGGCCGCCAAGCTCGGCGCCACCCGGCTGGCGGAGGACATCACGACGGCCGCGGCCCGGGCCTTCGGTCCCGGGGCCCGCTGGGAGCACCCGTTGCTGGACAAGTGGGTCCGCGACGCCCGGGCCTTCGAATTCATGGAGGGCACCAGCAACATCCAGCGGCTCGGGCTGGCCCAGGGCTATCTGCACGGACGGCTGTCCGATGACCTCGCCGCGTGAGGCCGCGCGGCCGGCCGCCGCGACGGACGGCGCCCGCGCGGCGGCCCTGCCGGACGGCCCCCCGCCCGGCACGGATGTCTGGCTGATCGGGCTGGACGCGGGGCGCGGCCCGGGGCCGGCGGCCGGTGACCTCGACCCGGTGGAGCGGCGCAGGGCCCGGGACTTCCGCGATCCGGTGGCGGCGCGGCGGTTCACCACGGCGCACGCGGTGACGCGCGCGCTTCTCGGTGGCTACCTCGGGGTGCCCGGGCACACCCTGCGCTGGGTGGCGGGCCCGCACGGCAAACCGGTCTTCCAGGGCGAGCACCGCGCCTGGCGGTGGAACGTGAGCCGGTCCGGCGCCCACGCTCTGCTCGCCGTCTCACGCACCTCGGCGGTGGGCGTCGACCTGGAGCGGGTCGGGACGACGACTCCCGCCGCCGCGCTCGCGGCCCGGTTCCTGCCCGCCGACGAGGCGGCCCGCGTGGCCGCGCGCACGGCCGCCGGTCACGCGGGCGGCCGGACGGTCTACCACCAGCTGCTGTCGCGCAAGGAGGCCTGCGTCAAGGCGGTGGGCGGCCGGCTCCTGGACGGGCTGCGGCTGCCCGTGCTGTCCCCGGGTCCTGTTGTCGGTGGCGGCGCGTACCACGGGGTGCGCTGGCACCTGCGCGATCTGCCCGCTCCGCGGGGCTTCGTGGCCGCGCTCGCCACCACGGGGGCGCCCGCGGGACCGCTGCGGCTGTTCACCTGGCGGCCCGGGGACGGAACCGGCCGGGCCGCACGGCACGGCCCGTCCTTCCCCGCAGAACCGCGTCCGGGCCGCCCCTGAGCCCGGCCGCCTTCCCCGTTCCCGTTCCCCGTTCCCGTTCCCCGTTCCCGTTCCCGCTCCTCTTCGTCCCCCGCTCCCCCGCTCCCCTTCTCAGCCTCTGTCTTCTCACCCTTCGCTCTCACAGAAGCAGGTATTCCGATGGATACGACACCCCAGGCCGGCGCCTCAGCGGAGCCGGTGGTCCAGTGGGGCAAGGTCAGCGCGCTCGTGGGCGGTCAGGCCATGGCGCAGGGCGGCAGTTTCGTCCTGCTCATCGCCATGAACTGGACCGCTGTCCAGCTCGGCGGCACGGGCGCCGTCAGCGCGCTGATGCTCGCCGCGACGCTCCCCCGGGCGCTGATGCTGATCTTCGGCGGCGCTGTCGCCGACGTCCTGGGCCCGCGCTTCGTGCTGCTGCGCACCACGGCGGCCCGGGTCGTCGTGCTGGTGGCGGGCACCGCGGTCGTCTTCGTCGCGGAACACCTCTGGCAGCTGGCCGTGATCGCCGTGCTCGACGGGGTGCTGCTCGGTCTCGGCGGCCCGGCGTCGAGTGGGCTGATGCCGCAGTTCGCCAAGCGTGAGCACCTCTCCAGGGCCAACTCCCTCTACGCGATGGTGCTGCGGGTCGCCCCCATCGTGGGGGCCCCGGTCGGTGCCTGGCTGATCGCCGTGGGCCACCTGTGGCACGCGCTGCTGGTCGCCTCCATCACCAGCGGGATCTGGCTCGCCTGCCTGCTGTACGTGACCCAGGGCATGAGCCGACCGCGTCACGAGCCCGGCACGCCCCTGGTCAAGCGCTCCGCCGACGGGTTCCGGCTGCTCGCGCGGAATCCGCGGCTGCGCTGGATGTTCATCGCCTCCTTCTGCCTCGACCTGGCGTTCGGCTGGCCCGTCGAGGTCGCCCTTCCGCTGCTGGTCTCGGAGCGTGGCTGGGGCGTCGGGGCGGTCGGCGTGGTCATCGCCGCGTTCAGTGCGGGCGCCCTCGGGTCCAGCGCGCTCGGTGCCATGCTCGCCCACCGGATCTCCCTGTTCGTCCGCCTGGTGGTGACCGGCGCCGGGATCGCGGTCGGCATCCTGGTGATGGCCGTGATGCCGTCCGTGGTGACGCTCTCGGTGGTCAGCTGCCTGGTGGGCCTGCTGTCCGGCTTCAACGGCCCGGCCATCGTGACGGTCTATCAGCAGTCGGCGCCGGACTCCAAGATGGGCGCGGCGATGTCGACGCTGGCCCTGGCGGGCATCGGTACGGGCCCCATCTCCATCGCCGTCTTCAGCAGCCTGTCGCTGGCGCTCGGCATCCAGGCCACCTGGATGCTGTGCGGTGTGGTGGCGCTCATCTCCCCGCTGTCCGCCTTCATGGCGCTGCGTCACCCGTCGCTCGCGGACGAGCCGGCGGCCGACGACGAGGCCGCGACCGGTGAGCGCGCCGGTACGGACGAGCCCGCCGGTGGCGAGGGGTCCGGGCCGGTCCGTACCGAGAAGGCCGCCGTCTCCGAGCCGTCCCCTGCCCCCGCGTCCGTGTGAGGTTGGCATGACCCGTCCGCTGTCCCCCGCCCCCTCAAGGAGTCCGTCCTCCTCCCCCGGCGTTCACCTGCCGATCGCGCTCGGCACCGGGTGGACCGACCTGTCCCCGCCGCCGTTCCCGGCCGACGCGCCGCAGGTCTGGCTCGTGGACGCCGCCGAACACCACCAGGCGGCCGCGAGCCAGGCCCCCGACACGCTCGACGTGCGGGAGCTGGCCCGCGCGGCGGAGTTCCTGCACTCCGCCGACCGTGACACCTACGTCTGCGCACACGTGGCGCTGCGCCGCCTGCTCGGGGCGTACCTCGGTCTGCCGCCGCGTGCGGTCTCCATCAGCCGGGCCCCGTGCCCCGGCTGCCAGGAGCCGCACGGCCGGCCGGTGGTGCCGGGTGCCTCGCTGCATTTCTCGCTGTCGCACTGCGGTGACCTGAGTCTGCTGGCCTTCGCGGCGGCCCCGGTGGGTGTCGACGTCGAGGCGTTCCCCTCCCCGCGGACGATCGTCGAGGCGGCCGACGTCCTGCATCCCCTGGAGGCCGCGGAACTGGCCACGCTCCCGCCCGCCGAGCGGCCTCCCGCGTTCACCCGGGTCTGGACCCGCAAGGAGGCCTATCTCAAGGGCCTGGGGATCGGCCTCTCCGGTTCCCCGCACACCGCCTACGTCGGGACGGGGCCGGTCAGCGCCGCCCTGCCCGGCTGGACGGTGACGGATGTGCGGGTGCCCGGGGGGTACTGCGCGGCGGTGGCGGTACGCGACCGATGAGGCACCGCGCGCGAGGAGGGCCAGGACCGTGGGGTCCGGGCCCTCCTCGTCGTTCGCCGCCGGTTTTTACGGGACGAGCGCGACCCCGCCATAGATGATGGTCGGCTCGTCCGTGGGCGCGGGTGTGTCCTTGTACCACCGGGGTGCCGGCACCAGTCCGGGATCCACGAGGCCGAGCCCGTCGAAGAAGCGCTCGATCTCGGAGCGGGTACGGGTCCGCAGCGTGATCCCGCTCGTCCGGTACTTCCCCGCGACCTCGACCCGATGCTCCTCGTCGAGGAAGTCCTCGGTGCCGTGCGAGAGAACGAGGTAGCTGCCGGGGGACAGGGCGCCGACGAGGGTGCGGACGATGCCGTACGGGTCGCCCTCGTCAGGGATGAAATGCATGAGGGCGACGAGGGAGACCGCGACGGGCCTGGTGAAGTCCAGCAGCGTGCGGGCGTGTTCGAGGATCAGCCGCGGCTCGCGTACGTCGGCCTGGACGTAGTCGGTGGCGCCTTCCGGCGTGCTGATCAGCAGGGCCTCGGCGTGCCGCAGCACGATGGGGTCGTTGTCCGCGTACACGACCCGGGCCTTCGGCTCGGTCCGCTGGACGACCTGGTGGAGATTCGGCTCGGTGGGGATACCGGTACCGATGTCGAGGAACTGGTCGACACCGCTGCGGGCCACCCAGTCGACCGCGCGCCGCATGAACGCGCGGTTCTGTACGGCGCCGCGCTTCGCGTCGTCCGCCAGCCGCTCCCCCACCTGCCGGTCGACGTCGTAGTTGTCCTTGCCGCCCAGGAGATAGTCGTAGATACGGGCCGGGTGCGGCTTGCTGGTGTCGACCTGGGGCTTGGGCGTGCCTGGCGTCATGAAGAACTCCGATGCACACGTGCGAGGCGGGGAGAAGGCGCAGTCTGCCACACGGCAACTCCGCCTCTTGGATGACGTGTTGGCCCGGCGCCGGGGGCGGCACGGCAGGTCTCCGCCCCCGGCGTCCGGCTCATCGGGCGGTGCGGGAGCACTCCAGGGACGGCAGGTCGACCGCGTCGGCCATCGCCTGCATGCCCTTGTCGTTCGGGTGCAGGTGATCGCCTCCGTCGAAGAAGGGCAGCAGCAGCTCGTGGTCGTACGGGCTCCGGACGATCTTGTCGAAGTCCGTCACCCCGTCGAGCTCGCCGCCGTTCCTGATGAAGTCGTTGACACCCTGGCGTACGGCCTCGGCGGGGGCGTCGTACTCGGACCAGCCCTTGAACGGCATCACGGTCGCGCCGACGACGCAGAGGCCCGCCGCGTGTGCCCGGTCGATGATCTCCCGGTAACCGGCGATCATGTCGTCCACCGTGACCCCGGTGTGCGCCTTGATGTCGTTGATGCCCTCGAAGAGGAACACCGTACGGACGCCCGGCTGGGAGAGCACATCGCGCTCCAGCCTGCCGAGCGCGCTCTGTCCCGCGCCGTCCGCCAGGACCTTGTTCCCGGAGATCCCCTCGTTGGCGACCCCCTTCACGGTGAGGTCACGCGCGTTCCGGAGGCGGCGGGCGAGGTAGTCGGGCCACCGGCGGTTCAGGTCGGTGCTCGACTGCCAGCCGTCGGTGATGGAGTCGCCGAGGGCGACCACGGCGCCGATGTCCGGGGCGGTCTCCACGCTGACCGCGTCCAGCCAGTACCAGGAGCTCATCGGGTCGGTCCAGTTGGCGGCGCCCTCCTCGCCCGCGTGGTCCCCGGCAGCCGCGTAGGACGTCTGCATGGCCATGCCGTGACCGGTCGTCGGCCCCTGGGCGCCGGTCACGTACAGGCTGACGACCAGATCGCTCCCGGCGGGGAGATTCCCGGGCAGCGGGTCGCTCAGGACGGTGTCGCCGGCCGGGACCGTGACGGATCCGGCGCCGCCGAAGCTGAGCCGCCGGTTGCTGCCACGGACGAGCCGCGCGCCCTGTTCACGCAGTCCCGCGTAGGCGCTCGCGAAGGTCACCGGGTGGTCGCCGAAGGCGTTGGACAGCCGGATCCGCATGTCGCTGCCGCCGACGCTGGTACGGACGACGAGCCGGTAGCTGCGATCGGCCGGGCCCTCGCCCTGGCGGTCCGCGCTCGCACCCCAGGTGACCACGGTGTGCCGCGCCGGGCCCGCCCCCTCGCGCTCCGTCACGGTCGCCTCCTGGGGGTGTGTCCGCGCCTGCGCCGCGTGGGTGGTGGTCAGGGGCCCGCAGAGCGCGACGATCAGTGCGGAGACGATCGCGGCGGCGCGGGCACGGTGGGCGTGTCGTACGCCCGCGCCCCCCACTCGTACGCCCGCGCTCCGCAGCCGTACTCCCCCGCCTCTCAGCCGTACGCCAGCGCCCCTCATCCCAGGTCCCGGAGGGTGACGGAGCCGCCCGGCTTGAGGGTGACCGTCCGGGACTTCCCCCCGGACGCCACCGTGGTGGAACGGCCGCCGACGCTGCGCAGCCGCGCCTCGTCGACCTTGCCGTTCCGCCAGCGGAGGTCGACGACGAAGCCGCCGCGTACGCCCACGCCCGTCACCGAGCCGGACCGCGCCCAGGCGGCGGGCAGGGCCGGCAGCAGCTCGACGTGGCCGGGGCGGGAGTAGACCAGCATCTCGATCATGGCGGCGGGGGTGCCGAAGTTGGCGTCGATCTGGAAGATGCCCCGCCCCGGTTCGGTCTCGTAGATGTCGAACAGGTTCATCGCGGTGCCGTTGCTGCCGTTGCTGGACGGCTTCAGGTTGTTGACGACGAGCTGGTAGGCCTTCTCCGCGTCCTTGAGCCGGGCCCAGCACAGGCTCCGCCAGGCGTTCGCCCAGCCGAAGCTGTCCATGCCACGGGCGGTGAGCAGGGCGGTCGCCCCGTCGAGCAGTTCCTTCGGGGTGGAGTCGTCCGGCCGGATCCTGTCCCCGGGGAAGAGCCCGATGAGCGGGGAGAGGTGCCGGTGGGTGGTCTCGCCGAGGTTGTCGGGAGACATCCACTCCTCCAGCCAGCCCGTCGTCGGGCTGACCACGGGCAGATAGAGACGCTCGCGGAGGGAGTCGATCCGCTCGCTGTACGCGGTGTCCTTGCCCAGTACGGCGCACGCCGTCCGGTAGTTGCCGAAGAGGGCCCGGACCACCTCCTGGGCGTAGGTGTTGCCCTTGGCGTCCTGCGGGCCGTGCTCGGGCGACCAGTCGCTGTCCGCGATCAGCACCTCGCGCGGGACGCCGGTCGCCGGGTCGGTGACGGTCGTGGTGATGAGCCGGGCCTCCCAGAACTCGCAGGCGCCCTTGAGGAGCGGGTAGATCTTGGCGAGGTACTCCCGCTCCTGGGTGTACTCGTAGTGTTCCCACAGGGAGTGGCAGAGCCAGGCGTTGCCGGCGGGATGCCACCACCAGCCGCTCCCCCCGTAGATGTTGGTGGAGAAGGCCACGGCCCAGCCGGCGATGTCGCCGGAGGAGTTGCGGTACCGGTTGCGCGGGTCGTTGAAGAGCCGGTGGGTGAGATCGGTCCAGGAGGGAAGCTGGGCCACGCAGTAGTCGGCGAAGGCGTCGAAGCAGTCGGACAGGCCCGCCCGGTCGGCCATCCAGTAGTTCATCTGGATGTTGATGTCGGTGTGGTAGTCGCCCATCCAGTCGGGGTCGTTGCCGTCCAGCCAGAGACCCTGGAGGTTGAGCGGCAGACTGCCCCGGGAGCCGGAGATCATGAGGTAGCGGCCGAACTGGAGGTAGGAAGCTTCGAGTTCGGGGTCGGGCTCACCGTCCCTGGCGCGCGCCCGCAGCCGTTCCCAGGTGTCCAGACCGCGCTGGGTGGGGGTGGACGTGCCGAGGGAGATGTCCATCCGCTCGTACACGTCGCGGTAGTCGGCGACATGGGTGTGCAGCAGGGTGTCGGCCCGGTGACCGGCGGCGTCGAGGACCTTGGTGCTGGCCAGCCGCCGCGGGTCGAGGGAAGGGTCGAGATAGCCGGCGGCCGCGTCGGGCGCGTAGTTGGTGCCGCCGCTCACCACCACGGTGAGGTCCTGGCAGCCGGTGAAGGCGATCCGCGTTCCGTCGACGGTGACCTTCCCGGTCGTGCTGTACGCCGTGACGGCCGCCCCGTACCGCAGGCCGCCCGGGAACGCGGCGCCGAAGGACGCGTACCGGCCGGAGCTGTTCGTGGTGGTGGTCTCGCCGTGGGTGCCGTCGAGCGAGACGGTGCCGGTGTAGTGGCCGCCGCCCTTCTGGGAGAAGTGCAGGACGATCGCGTCGTCGGGCTTGCTGGCGAAGATCTTGCGCTGGTAGGTGACGCCCGATCTGACGTACGAGGTCGTGACCAGGCCCTGGCTGAGGTCGAGGGCACGGCGGTAGCCGGAGACGGCCGACAGGTCGTGGTCGGGGATGTCGACGGTCAGCTTCGCGAGCAGGGTGAAGGAGCCGAAGTCGTCCCGGCCGTAGGGGAACTGACCGTCGGCGTCGAGCGTGTCGTTGCTCCCGCCGGTCCACAGGGTCACGTCGGTGAGCGTCAGCAGTTCGCGGCCGGGGTCGTTGCTCACGAGCGCGCCGAGGCGCCCGTTACCGACCGGCAGCCCCTGCTCGATCATCGAGCCGTCGGAGCCGGGCGCCCCCCACCACAGTTCGTTCTTCGCCACCCCGGACAGCATCGGCGACTCGGTGGGACGGCGTGGGGCCGCGGAGGCGGTGAAAGGGGGCAGGGCGCCGAAGGTGGTGACGGCTCCGGCGGCGGCGAGAGCGAGGAAGCCCCGGCGGCTGGGGCGGTGTTGCGGTGTCGCGGTGTGCGGGATGTCCACGGTGCACTCCATATCCGGTGGGGGACGGCGCGGGCGGCGGGTCAGGTCCTCGGCACGTCGATCTTGTCGATGTCGGGGGCGTAGGAGGAACCGCTGTCGAAGGTGAGGGTGTTGGCGCCCGCCTTGAGGGTGACGGGGACGCTGACGGTCTCGGCGGTGCCCCAGTCCCCGGTGGAGGGGAACGTCAGACCGGTGGCGCCGTTGCCGTTGGCGGAGACCAGCGCCACGCGGGCGTCACCGCTGACGTAGCTGACGTTGACGGTGTAGACGCCGGCCTTCTTCACCGTGACGTTGTTGAACTGGACCTTCCCGCCGTCGTACAGATTGCCGACCTTCCGGCCGCCCGAGCACGCGTCGCAGCCGTTCACCGACGCGTTGCCGCTGAGGGTGTTGGCCGGCGACTCGGCCTCGTAACTCGTCGTCCTGGCCGTCGTTCCGCCGGGCGTGACGGTGAACAGGCGTGAGCCGTGGGCGGGCAGTGCCTGGGTCACCTTGTCCTGGTAGGCGCCGAGGTTCTCGTGATTCCACAGGTCGCGGACCTTGGCCTTGCCGGCGAAGCCGAAGGAGGCCCAGTCGGCGGTCACGGAGGCGGGCGCGTCGCCGAGGTTGAACAGGGCGACGGTGTAGCTGCCGTCGGGGTTCTTCGCGCCCCAGACCTGCTGGTCGCCGGAGGGGGTGACCGGCCGTGCGACCGGGGTGGCGCCCTGGTCGACGGCGATGACCTCGCTGTTGGTCAGCAGGGAGAGCCCGTAGTCGTCGAGCCGGGTGAGGTCGTCACCGGTGAAGAGCGGCGACTTGGAGATGGCCCACAGCGTCACGTAGCTCTGCCGTTCGGCCCGGGTGAGCCCGTCCATCTGTCCGTTGCCGACATCGATGGCGTCGAGGTCGTTCCAGCCGCCGGGACCGGCCTTGCGGCTCCACGCCGGGGCGTCGTCGAACCGGTCGTCGACGGAGTTCTCCCAGCTGACGAGGGTGTTGCAGTAGCACTCGACGTCGGTGTCGATCCGCCATCCCTGGGAGTACTGCTTCCAGTCGGCGGCGTGGCCGATGTCGAGCGACCAGGAGAGTTCCAGGTGGATCGGACGGCCGGTGGCGGCGATCGCCTGCTGCCAGGCGGCGACGTCGGCGACGTTGTCGTACTGGTCACCGCTCTTGAAGGAGCCGGGGCCGACGCCGTCGAGCTTGAGGAAGTCGTAGCCCCAGTCGGCGAGCGTCCGGGCCTGTGAGTCGACGTACTTCTGGGCGCACGGACGCGTGAAGTCGATCTTGTACGCGCTGTCCCAGCCGTTGGTGGTGCGCAGGTCCGGGTAGACGATGTCGGCGGTGGTGCAGCCGGCCGCGTTCCAGATGGGCACCGCGCCCGCGCCGTACGCCTCCTTCTCCAGGCCGACGGGGAGGTAGATGCCCGCCTTGAGGCCCTTGCGGTGGATGTGGTCGGCGACCGGCTTCATACCCTGCGGGAAGCGGACCGGGTCGGGGCTCTGGCGGGCGTACCCGTCGAACTCGGGCGTCCAGTCGTTCTGACGCCACCAGCCGGCGTCGATGTTGACGTACTCGTAGCCGTACGGCTTGAGCTTGGACGCCATGGCGTCCGCCTGCTTCAGGACGTTCGCCTCGGTGAGGTAGCTGTAGTCGCCGTCCGGATTGAGCCCGGGGTACTTCGAGGACTGCATGCTCCAGCTCGTCCAGCCCATGAACGGCTTCCGCGCGACGGGCGTCGCCGGGGCCACGGCCGGGACTGTGACCGTGGCTGTGGTGGTGGCCGTGGCCTGGGCCCCGGCAGCGGGTACGGCCGTCGCCAGCGCGGCGGTCAGGGCCAGGACGAGCACGGCCCTGCCGGTCCGCCGGGCGGAGCCGGCGGGGGCTTCGGGCATGACGGGGTACGAGGATGACCGCATGGGTCGGACCTCCAGTTGTCGGGTCACGCGGGTGGGAGAAAGGGGTGACGGTGCCGTGAGGGCCCGTACGGACCGGCGGGGCTCAGGTGGCCTAGCCCTTGCCCGAGCCGATGGTCAGCCCGCTGATGAACTGGCGCTGGAGCGCGAAGTACACCAGCAGCGTCGGGATCGCGGTCATGAGGGCGCCGGCCGCGATGAGGTTGGGATTGGTGAAGTACTGGCCCTGGAGGTTGGCGAGAGCCGAGGTGATCGGGCGCTTGTCGCCGGTCTCGATCAGTGCGAGCGACCAGAAGAAGTCGTTGTAGATCCAGATGGATTCCAGGGTCGCCAGCGCCGCGAACGCGGGGCGGCACAGCGGCAGCACGATCTGGAAGAACTGCCGCCACACCGGGGCCCCGTCGACGAGGGCCGCTTCCGTGATCTCCCGGGGGATCGTCCTCATGTAGTTGCTGAGGACGAAGGTGCAGAAGCCGCACTGGTACGCGATGTGGATCGCGATGATGCCCCAGACGGAGTTGTAGAGCAGGAACGAGTCGCTCATCCAGCCCGGCAGCGGAATCAGCAGGTACAGCCGGTACAGGGGTGTGATGAGCACTTGGGCCGGGAGCAGGTTGCCCGCGGTGAAGAGCATCAGCAGGACGATGTTCCAGCGGAAGTCGAAGCGCGTGACGAAGAACGCCACCGCCGCGGAGAACAGCAGCGTCCCCAGGACCGCCGGGACCGTGATGAGGACGGAGTTCCAGAAGAAGTGCGGCATCCCGGACTGCGTCCAGGCGTCGGAGAAGTTCTCCAGGCTGATGCCGCGCGGCCAGGAGAGGTAACCGTGCGCGCTGGTGTCCGCGTACGGCCTGAGCGAGGTGTAGACCGCCCACAGCAGCGGGACGAGCCACAGCAGGGCGATCCCGCCGAGGAGGAGATGCCGGCCGGTCTGGCGCCTGGGGCGGCCGGCCCGGCCTTCGCCCGCCGGGACCGCGCGGCGGGTTCGTGAGCCGGCGGCCGGCGGGGTCGCGGTCGCGGTCACTGGTCCTCCTTGCGGAAGTTCTGGAAGAGGAAGCTCCCGATGGCGGCCAGCGAGAGGAGGAGCAGGACGACCGCGAGGGCCGAGCCGTAGCCGACATGGCTGGACTCGCCGATGATGTTGTCGGTGATCAGGAGCGAGAGCAGCTCCATGCCGGGTTTGCTGCCGACACCGCCGCCGAGCACGTAGACGATGTCGAAGGCCCGCAGCGACTCCATGACGGTGACGACCAGGATGATGATGTTGACCGGCTTGAGGGCGGGAAAGACCACCCTGAGGAAGGTCTGCCGTCCGTTCGCTCCGTCGAGGGAGGCCGCTTCCTTCAGGGCCGGGTCGAAGCCCTTCAGACCGGCCAGGTAAAGGATCATGATGTAGCCGGTGTGCCGCCAGGCGGAGGCGACCAGGACGGCCCAGAGGTTGAGGTCCGGGTCACCCAGCCAGTCGATGTGCCGGCCGGGCGCCGCCGCGTTCAGAAGGCCGTTGAGGAGACCGCTGTCGGGGTTGTAGATGATCTCCCAGATGAAGCCGACCACCGCGAGCGAGAGCACCATCGGCAGGAAGATCGCGGTCTGATAGACCCTGGTGAACCGGATCTTCCGGTCGAGCTGGTAGGCGAGGAAGATGCCGAACGGGGTGGGCAGCAGCGCCGTGAAGAGCAGCCAGAGCAGGTTGTGCCGCACGGCCGGCCAGAACGGCGGGTAATTGGTCAGGATCTGGTGGTAGTTGTCGAGTCCGGTCCAGTGGATGTCGGACAGGTCGATGCCGTCCCAGCTGGTGAAGGACAGGCCGAGGGACGCCAGCGCGGGTAACCAGACGAAGACCAGCAGGGCGAGCAGCGGAATGCCGATGAGGACCGTGAGGAAGAGCCGGTCACCGGGGCCGAGCCGGCGGGGACGGCGGGGGCGCTGCCGGGCGGACTGCCGGGGAGGCGGCGCGATGCGCGCGGAGGACATACGGAACCCTCCCGGTCAGGCCGTGAAGAAGCGTGAGCGCTGGGACTCGATCTTCTTCAGCAGAGCCGCGCCGTCGTCGGGGTGGCTCAGCCACTCGGTCAGCCCGGGCAGCACGACGGTGGAGATGAAGCCCGGGTCGCTGTCGCGGTCACCGAACTGGGTGAGGTGCTTGGCCGAGGAGATGAGCTCGGCGGACTTCTTCTGCAGGGCGTTGTAGGAGCCGGTGTCCGCCTGGGAGTGGGCGGCCACATTGCTCGGGTCGACGCCCATGTAGAGGTTCTCGGCCCGCGCGCTGCCGAGGAACTCCAGGAAGCGCCGGGAGCCGTCCGGGTTCCGGGGCTTGCGGCTGAGCATGAAGCCGTCGGTGGGTGCCTCGACGGCGTCCTGGCCGTGGGCCGGGTCGATCTCGGGGAAGGGGAAGAAGTCGATGTCGTCGCGGAGCGCGTCATCGGTGATCTGCTGGCCGAGGAAGAGGCCGATGACGGCCATGCCCGACTTCTTGTCGAGCAGCGACTGCGCGGCGTCCTGCCATGAACGGCCGCCCGCACCCTGCTGGTGGTAGGGCGCCAGCTCCCGCCAGTGGTCGAAGACGGCGGTGGCCCGGCGGTCGGTCCAGGAGACCTCGCCCCGCATCAACGACATGTGGAAGTCGTAGCCGTTGGCGCGCAGGTTCAGGTAGTCGAAGGTGCCGAGTACGGTCCAGCTGTCGCCGCCGCCGTACCCGGACGCGATCGGGGAGAGTCCGTCCTTCTTCATCCGCTTCGCCAGGGCGGTGAACTCGTCCCAGGTACGCGGGATCCGGTAGCCGCGCTCCTGGAAGAGGCTCTTGCGGTAGAAGACGGCCCACGGGTAGTTGTACAGCGGGACGAAGTAGTACTTTCCGTCCTCACCCTTCGACAGCCGCTTGGCGGCGTCGGTGAAGCCGGAGCCTATTTTCTCCCACACGTCGTCGAGCGGGTGGCACAGGCCCTTCTTCGCGAAGTACTGCATCCGGTAGCCCGCGAACCAGGTGAAGACGTCGTCGGGCGTGCCCTGGAGGTAGTTGGAGATGCCCTTCTGGAAGGTGTCGTGGTCGACGGTGTTCGTCCTGACCTTGAGACCGCTGTCCTTGGCGAATGCCTTGGTCAACGCGGCATAGGCGGACTTGGGTGTGGCGTCGGCCCCGTTCGATCCGAAGGTCACCGTCTTCGGATCGGCTGACGGTCCCCCGCCGCATCCGGTCAGGACCGGTGCGGCCAGCGCGGCGGCGCCGAGCCCGAACAGCCCGCCCACCACCCTGCGGCGGCCGGGCTCAGTGGCGAGCGAGGATGTGCGGCTCTGCGGCGTCATCGCTACTCCTAAGTCGTGTGCTTGATCCGATGAAGGACTGGATCGCGGTGGCCGCGGCTCCGCGCGCCCACTCCTCGAAAGGCAGGGGACGTATCAGTACGTCGCACTCCGCCGCGGTGCCGAAGGCGGACGCGGCGAACGCGTCACGGATCTGCTCGGCGAACAGGTCGTAGGCCGCCAGGCCCTCGCCCGAGATGATCACGCGTTGCGGGCCCAGGATGTTGGCCACCGCCCCGATGGCGCGGCCGATCGCCTCTCCGGCCCTGGTGTACGCCTCCCTGGCCCCGGCATCTCCCTGGTGTGCCAGCTCCAGGGCCCGCGCGGCGCCGGCGACCGGCAGTCCGGTGGCCTCCCGGACCCGCCGGACGATGGCCGCGTCACCGGCGATCGACTCCACGCATCCGGTGTTGCCGCAATAGCATTCCGGGCCCAGCGGGTCGATGGACAGATGCCCGATCTCACCCGCCACGCCGTGGGCGCCGGCCACCACCCGGCCGTGCACCACCAGGCCGCAGCCGATGCCCGCGCCCACCGTCACCAGCGCGAAGTCGGACAGCCCCACCCCGGCCCCGAACCACTGCTCGGCGACGGTGAGGGCCCGTACGTCGTTGTCGACCGTGACCGGCAGTCCCGTGACGGTCCCGGCCAGTTCGGCGAGCGGCACGTCCCGCCAGTCCAGGAACGGCGAGTAGCGCACCACGCCGGCCGTACGGTCCACGTCACCGGAGACGGCGAGGCCCATCCCCCGTACCCGTACGCCGAATCCGTCGGCCTCCGTGAGGAGTTCCTGCACCAGCGCCGCGATCGAGGCGAGCACCGCGCCGGGATCACGGCCGGTCAGCGGCGTGTGCCGGGCGACCCGGATCCGGCAGCACAGATCGGCCAGGACCGCGATGATCTCGTCCCCGGTCACCTTGACCCCGATGAACAGCGCCCGCCCGCCGTCGACCCGCAGGGCGTTGGCGGGCCTGCCGAGGGAGGGGCGCGCACCCTCGTCCACTCCTTCGACCAGGTATCCGGCCGCCACGAGTGGACGTACGGCTTTGGTCACCG
The DNA here is from genome assembly GCF_044454085.1 of Streptomyces sp. NPDC051569. Lineage (NCBI taxonomy): Bacteria > Bacillati > Actinomycetota > Actinomycetes > Kitasatosporales > Streptomycetaceae > Streptomyces > Streptomyces sp. NPDC051569. The sequence goes on along the minus strand of NZ_JBITDJ010000028.1, from coordinate 16,831 downwards.
CCGCCGAGGAGAGCAGGGTCCGCCGGGCTATCTCCGCCCGCGTGAGCGGGCCGTGGGACAGCACGGTGGTGAAGACGAGAGAGGCGGCCGGGGTGGCGGCCGGAACCGTCTCGTGACGAGGGATCGAGCGCATGGCCGGAAACGTAAGTGGGTTCTTTTCCGCTGTCAATGAAAGAAGCAAGCTCCTTTCGAAACAACACCACCAACCGCTCCGACCGTTCAAATACGAGAAGCGCACGGGGTGTTGACAGCTGATCGAAGGAACGGTTGGCTGCCGACTGCTCTCTGGCGCTACCCGACCGTGAGGATCAACGCCTGTGATCTCCTTCGCCCAGGACACCGGGGTCTGGCTGCTCTCCACTCCGCGCACGTCGTACGCGCTCCGTGTCGACGAGACGGGCGCGCCTTGTCACCTCGCCTGGGGCCCACGGCTCACCCTGGAGGAGGCCGGGGAACTCATCGCGCCGCCGGAGCCGGCCGCCAGCAGCTTCGAAGGAAGGCCGGCGGCCGGCGAAGAGCTTCCCGTCGACGGCGGAACCCGTTACGGTCCGCCCTCGCTGCGTGTGCGGTTCGCCGACGGCACCCGCGCCTTCGAGTGGCGGCCCCTCGGCCATCACCTGCGCGAGCCGGCCCCCGGACAGACCGAACTGGCGCTGGAGTTCACGGACCGCCACTACCCGCTGCGGGCCACCCTCCACTACCGCCTCCACGACGACAGCGACGTCATCGAACGCTGGACCGTCCTGCGCAACACCGGCGAGGACCCGGTGGCGCTCCTGCGCGCCGACTCCGCCGCGTGGACACTGCCGCCCCGCGACGACTACCGCCTCAGTCACGTCACGGGACGGTGGGCCTCCGAGACCCAGCTGCACCGGGAGCGCGTGGCGTACGGCGAGACCGTCCTCACCAGCCGCCGGGGGATCACCAGCCACCACGCCAACCCCTGGGTGATGCTGGACGCGGGCGACGCGGGCGAGGAACACGGCCAGGTGTGGAGTGCGGCCCTGGCCTGGAGCGGAAGCTGGCGCATCACGGTGCACCGCGCCCCCGACGGCCGTGCGGGCTTCACCGGCGGCGCCGGGCACGACGGTACGTCCCTGCCGCTCGCGCCGGGAGAGGAGTTCAGCACCCCGCCGCACGCCGGCCTCTACTCCGACGGCGGCTTCGGCGCGACGAGCCGGGCCTGGCACGCCTACACCCTGGCCCATGTCCTGCCGCACCCCGGTGAGGTGCGGCCGGTGCTCTACAACTCGTGGGAGGCCACCGGCTTCGAGATCGACGAGGCCGGACAGATGGCGCTCGCCGCGCGGGCGGCGGCGCTCGGGGTGGAGCTCTACGTCGTGGACGACGGCTGGTTCGGCGCGCGCCGCAGCGACCGGGCCGGCCTCGGCGACTGGACGGTCTCCCCGGACGCCTTCCCCGACGGACTCGGCCCGCTGGTCCGCGAGGTGCACCGGCTCGGTATGCGCTTCGGCCTCTGGGTGGAGCCCGAGATGGTCAACCCGGACAGCGATCTCTACCGCTCGCACCCCGACTGGGTGCTCCACTTCCCGCAGCGGACCCGCACCGAGCTGCGCCATCAGCTCGTCCTGAACTTCGCCCGCCGCGACGTCGCGGACTGGGCCTACGACTGGCTGACCCGGCTGGTCGCCGACCACGGCATCGACTTCCTCAAGTGGGACATGAACCGCGCGTGGAGCGAAGCCGGCTGGCCGGAGCGGCCGGAGGGCTCCGACCGCCTGTGGACGGCATACGTACGCAACCTCTACGAGGTCATCGACCGGCTGCGCGCCGACCACCCCGCCCTGCGGATCGAGTCGTGCGGCGGTGGCGGCGGCCGGGTCGACCTGGGCATCCTGTCCCGCACCGACCAGACCTGGCCCTCGGACAACACGGACGCGGCCGACCGCGTCTCGATCCAGCACGGCTACAGCCAGGTCTACCCGGCCCGGACCATGGCGGCCTGGGTCACCGACGTACCGAACCAGCACACCGGCCGGTCCGTCCCGCTGCGCTTCCGTTTCCATGTCGCGATGGCCGGGGTGCTGGGCCTGGGAGGGGACCTCACCCGCTGGTCGGACGGCGAACTCGCCGAAGGCGCCGACCTGGTGGCGCGGTACAAGGCGGTGCGCCATCTCGTACAGCACGGGACGCTGCACCGGCTCGGCGGCCCCGCCGACGGCGGGCAGGCCACGGTGCAGTACACCGCCGCCGACCGGAGCGAGGCCCTGCTGCTCAGCTGGCGGCGGACGCCCCGCTACGGCAGCCCGCGACTGCCGGTCCGGCTCGCGGGGCTCGACCCCACGGCCCGCTACCGCGATGCGGGCACCGGCTCGGTCCATCACGCGACCGTGCTCACGGAGTACGGGTTCCTGCCCGAGCTGGCGCCGGGCGACTGGGCGAGCACGGCGGTGCACCTGGTCCGGATGCCGGCCCGACAGGACGGCTGAGGGCCCCGGACGGGAACCACGGACGCCGGACAGCGGCGGGATGACGGGTGCCGCCCCTCGACGGGCGGACAGCGCCGTTCCCGGCATTAGAGTTCATCGCGGGATGATTGATGACGCGATGAACGAGACGAGCCGTCACGCCGGGGCCGACACTGAGGCCGGGCCGGAGGCCGAACTGAGCTTTCACATCAGACTCGCCGAGCAGGCGATCATGGCGCGTAAGGCGGAGGGGCTGCGCGGCCTCGACCTGACCGTGCCGCAGTGCAGGGTGCTGGCGTCCCTCAGGGGAGGCGTGTCGAAGTCCTGCACCCAACTGGCACGTGAGGCGCTGGTGACCTCGCAGACGATGACCAGCACCGTCGGCAACCTGGAGACCAAGGGGCTGGTCGCGCGCCGTGTCTCGCCCGATCACGGGCGGGTCGTCCTGGTCACCCTCACAGCCGCCGGTGTCGAGCGCGCCCACTCCGCCCACCGCCTCTCGGACGCCATCGAACAGGACGTACGCGAGGCCTTCTCGGCCGACGACCGTGCCCTGCTGCTGCGCCTGCTGGGCCGGGTCGTGGAGGTCGCACCGCAAGCGGGACCGGACACCGCCCCGTCCATGGCCTGACGGGACATCCGGCCACGGCGGCACGCGCCGCCCGGGGTTTCTCTCCCAGGACGGCCGGGGTGCCGCGCGGGCTACCGGCCACCGCGCGGCACCCCGGCCGTCCTGCCGTACGCGCACTCGGCCCAGGGCGCTCAGCGGCCGGGCCGGACAGCCTCGGCCAGGGCCGCACGGAGCGTCGCGGCTTCGGCCTGCTTGCCCGTGTGGTCGTCGAAGATGCCGATCCCCTCGGGGTCCTTCGCGTACGGAAGGACATAGGCCGGGGCGTCGCGCTGGAAACGCCAGCTGTCGGCGAGCGAACCCGTGTCGAGCGCGTCGTAGCCGAGCAGATCGAGCAGGTGCGCCACGGAGGCGTTCGCGCCCGGGTCGTCGCCGGCGATGGGCAGAGCCGACCGGTCAGGGGCCCCGGCGGGCCGCGCCAGCGCCGCCAGATGCCTGAAGAAGATGTTGTTGAAGACCTTGACGACCTTGGACTCCGGCAGATGCCGCTGAAGCAGTTCACTCGTGGTGACCTGCTCCGCGTCCAGTTCCGGGACCTGCCCGTCGCGCTCGGGATAGTAGTTGATCGTGTCGAGGACGATCTTCCCGGCCAACGGCGCCACAGGCACCTGCGGGTAGTTCTTCAGCGGGATCGTGACCACGACCCAGTCCCCCGCTGCCGCTGCCTCGGAGGGCGTCGCGGCCCGCGCCCGTGGGCCGAGTTCCGCGACCAGGTCGGCCAGGGTCTCCGGTCCGCGTGAATTACTCAGGACGACGTCGAGACCGGCGGCTATGCCGAGCCGGGCGACCGTACTGCCGATGCTTCCACTGCCGATCAATCCGATAGCACTCATGGCGAGTTCAGCAAACGGTACGGCTTCGCTATTCCTTCACACACGGAAGCGGGGCCGCCCCTCCGGGCGGCCCCGCTTCCGTGTGGACCAGGCCCGACGGGATCGGGCGGGACGGAGGTCAGCCGAGCCGGGGCGCCGCGTGCACCACGTGCTTGATCTCCTGGAACTCCTCCAGGGCACGCAGGCCGTTGAGGCGTCCGACGCCGCTCTGCTTGAACCCGCCCTCCTCCATCTGATCGACGATCACGGCCCATGTGTTGGCCCATACGGTGCCGGCTTCGAGCTCACGGCCGACCCGCAGCGGGCGGTCGACGTCGCGCGTCCAGACACTCGCGGCCAGGCCGAACTCGGTGGCGTTGGCGCGGGCGATGGCATCCGCCTCGTCGTCGAAGACCTCGAAGGTGGCCACAGGTCCGAACACCTCCTGCTGCACGATGGGCTGCTGGAGGTCCTCGACCTCGACGAGGCTCGGGCGGAAGAACGCGCCTGCGGCGAGCGGCCCTTCGAGGACCCGGCCACCACGGACCAGGATCTTGGCGTAGGCGGCGGCGTCCGCCACCAGCTGGTCCACCCGCTCGGCGTTCGCCTGGTCGATCAGGGGGCCCATGTCACTGTCCGGATCGTCGCCGGGACCGACGCGGACGCCCTCCAGGGCTGCCGACAGACGCGTCCGCAGCTCGTCCGCGACGCCGCGCTGGACGAGGATGCGGCTACCGGTCATGCAGAACTGGCCGGTGAAGGTGGTGACGGCGGCGGCCAGGACGGGAACGGCGGCGTCCAGGTCGGCGTCGTCGAAGACGATCATCGGGGTCTTGCCGCCGAGCTCCAGGGACATCCCCTTGAGCTGCTGCGAGGCGTCCGCCATGATGCTGCGCCCCACCTTGGTGCTGCCGGTGTAGCTGATCACGTCCACCCCGGGATCGGAGACGATCAGCCGCGCTCCCTCGCTGCCGGACTCGCTGAAACCGTTGACCACGCCCTGGGGCAGGCTCTTCGTGGCGCTGATGATCTCGTAGAGCAGCCCGTTGGTGAGGCCGGTCTGGCCGGGCAGCTTCATCACGACCGTACAGCCGGCCGCCAGCGCCGGCGCGAACGACCGTACCGACAGGATGACGGGCGAGTTCCACGGGGCGATGACACCGGCGACCCCGGCGGGCTGGCGCAGTGTCATCGAGTACAGACCCGGCTTCACCTCGGCGGCGCGCCCGGACTCGGTCAGCGCCAGCGCTCCGTAGTACCGGATCTTGGAGATGGTGAGGTCGACCTCCATGGCGGCTTCGCGCAGGAGCTTTCCGTTCTCGCGGGAGAGCAGCGCGATCAGCTCGTCCCGCCGCTCCGCCATCCGGTCGGACAGCTCGAACAGCGCCTGGGCCCGCAGATCGCGGTCCCGGGCCCAGGAGCCCGCCGTGAAGGCGCGGCGTGCGGCGTCGATCGCGGCCCGCGCCTCCTCCGCTCCGCCGTCGGCGAAGGTCCCGATCACCTCACCGGTGGCCGGGTTGCGGGACTCGGTGGTCTTCGCCGAGGAGGCCCAGGCCCCGTCGATGAAGTGACGGGCGTGGACCGGGGCGGGTGCGGTGCTCGACATGAGGGAATCTCCTGGCAATCAGGGTGCCGGTGAAGAGGGAGCGCCACGCGCGTACGGATATGCCGGAACATGTCCGTGATCGCGTGAGCGCGGTGGTACGCGACGGAAGCGGGACAACCGAGGAAACTTGTCGTTCGTTGGTCAACGAACGATACACCCGAAGCCCTGGCTTCGCCCGGAGGCGCGGAAGGGACGGCCACGCCGTCCCGCCTGCCGCGCCCGGCGAACCCCTCCGGGAAGGGATCGGGACCCGCGGCGCCCCGCCGGACACCGGGAGTCTCCCCTCGAAGGCTATATCGTTCGTTGTGCAACCAATCATCTGAAAGGTGAGGCTCCCGTGCCCTTTGAACTCGGCATCTACCACTTCGGTGAACTGACACCGGACCCCACGAGCGGCATCCCGTCGAAGCCCGGCGATCGCCTGCGCGAGCTGATCGAGCAGGCGGCGGCCGCCGACGACGCGGGCCTGGACGTGTTCGCGGTCGGTGAGCATCACCGCACCGACTTCGCGGTCTCCAGCCCGGCCGTGGTGCTCGCCGCGATGGCCGAGCGGACGAGCCACATCAAGCTGTCGAGCGCCGTCACCGTACTGAGCTCGGACGACCCGGTCCGCGTCTTCCAGCAGTTCGCCACCCTGGACCTGATATCCGGGGGCCGCGCGGAGATCATCGCGGGCCGTGGGTCGTACATCGAGTCGTTCCCGCTGTTCGGGTACGACCTGAACAACTACTCCGAACTCTTCGCCGAGAAGCTCGACCTCCTGCTGCGCCTCCGGAAGCAGAATCCCGTCACCTGGCGGGGATCGCTGCGGCCGGCGCTGACGAACGCGGACATCACCCCGCAGCCGGAGCGCGAGCTGCCGGTCTGGGTGGCCGTAGGCGGGACGCCGGCGTCCGTCGTCCGGGCCGCCAAGCTGAATCTCCCGCTGTCCCTGGCCATCATCGGTGGCAATTACCGCCAGTTCGCGCCCTTCGTCGAGCTGTACCGGCGGACCGCCGAGGAATCCGGGCACGACCCGGCGCGGCTCAAGGTGTCGATCAGCTCCCCGGGCTTCGTCGGCGGCACGCACAACGAGGCCATCGACGTCTCCCACCCGTACTTCCAGGCGGGCTGGATGGCCAACCACCACCAGCGCGGCCAGGGCGTGCCGATGCCGCGTGCCGCGTACGAGGCCCAGGCGAGCCGCTTCGGCGCGTTCTACCTCGGCAGTACGCAGGAGGTCATCGACAAGATCATGGACCAGTACGAGCTGTTCGGCCACCAGCGCATGATGATCCAGATGGGCTTCGGCAACGTTCCGCAGAAGGAGATGCTGAAGTCGATCGAGCGGTTCGGCGGCGACGTCGCGCCGGTCGTGCGCAAGGAGATCGCCTCGCGCGAGGAGTCGGCCGGACGCGTGAGCGGTGGCGGACAGCCGGGCGGACGGGTGACGGCGTGAGCGACGTCCTGCGCGTGGTCGCCCTGGTCGGAACGGTCCGCGCCCCCTCGAAGACGAAGGCGCTGGTGGAGCTGATCCTCCGGAGCATCGAGTCGCGGACGCAGTCCGAGACACGGATCATCGAGATCCACACCCTGGGCCCCGGCTTCACGGGCGCGCTGGAGCGGGAGCAGCTCGGCGAGGACGCGGAGGCGGCGATCCGCGCGGTCGAGACCGCGGACCTCGTCATCGCGGCGACCCCGGTCTTCAAGGGCTCGTACACGGGGCTGTTCAAGCACTTCGTCGACTTCATCGACCCGTACGCGCTCGCCGCCAAGCCGGTGATGCTCGCCGCCACCGGTGGCAGCGACCGGCACGCCCTGGTGATCGAGCACGCGCTGCGCCCCCTGTTCGCCTTTCTCCAGGCGTGGACGGCTCCGGTCGGCATCTACCTGAACGCGGGGGATTTCGACGGCGCCACCATCCTCAATCCCGAGGTCTACGAACGGATCGAGATGGCCGTCGACGATGTCGTGCCCGTGGCCGAGGCTCTGGCAGCCGCGCGGCGGGCGCCCGTGGCCTGAACAGGCTTCTTTGACCATGCCGAACGGGAAACATATAGTTCGTTGCGCAACGAACTATATGTTTCCTATGGCGCACCGGCTTCCCCTCTCCTCCGACGGACAGCCTTCGCAGAGCGAGGATCGACATGGCCAAGCCGCCTTCCACCCTCCACACCTCACCAGGCCCCCCGGCCCGGAGCGCCGACGAGAACGGCGCCGCACCGCCGGGCGGGGCGGCGTCGACCACGCTGACCCTGTTCAAACCCGTCATCCTCGCCCTGGCCATCGGCGCGATCTTCATCGGCGTCTACCTCGCGGCATTCCACGATCCCAGGCCGCACGGCCTGCCGGTCGCCGTCGTCGGGTCAGCGGCCACCACGGACCGGGTGGAGGCACAGCTGTCCGCCGAGTCCCCGGGCTCCTTCCACATCCGTTCGCTGCCCGACACGGCCTCCGCCCGCTCCGCCCTGGAACGCGGAGAGATCTTCGGCGTGTACGTCGCGTCCGGCGAGTCGCCCCGCGTGCTCTACGCGGGCGCCCGCGGCCCCTCCGTCACCTCCTTGATCACCAGCACCTTCGACGAGGTCGCCCGCGAGGACGGGCAGGTCGCGACCGCGGTCGACGTCGTCCCCTCGTCACCGGCCGACACCCGCGGGCTGGTGGTGTTCTACGCCACCTTCGGCCTGGTGCTGGCCGGATACCTGTTCGGGATCATGACGTACCAGCTGGCGCCCCGGATCACGGTCGGTCAGCGGCTCGCCGGCCTCGGCATCTTCGGCGCCCTGGGCGGCCTCACGGTCGCCGCGATCGTCCACTCAGGTTTCGGCGCACTGCCCGCGCCCTTCCTCGGCATCGCGATGCTGGTCGCCCTGGTGGCCACGGCCGTGGGCGCCTCGACCATGCTGCTGGTCCGCCGCCTCGGCGTCGCCGGATCCAGCATCGCCGCCGTGGTGTTCATGACGGTCGGCAACGCCACCTCGGGCGGCAGCCTCCCCCCTGACTTCCTGCCCGGCTGGTTGCGCCCCCTGTCCGACGTCCTGCCGGTGGGCGTGGGCGTACGGGCGATGAACGGTCTGGCGTACTTCCACCACGACGGCCTCACCCGCGCCCTGATCATCCTGCCCGCCTGGATACTGGTCAGCGGCCTCCTGCTCCACCGCCTCGACCGGTCGGGGGCCCTGCGCGGCGGACGCCGGAGTACACCGGGCGTCTGACGGCGCGGGCGGGCGGCGCCGCCGCCGCTCTGGGGATGAGGTCACCGGACAGGGCCTAGCAGGGCACGTCGCCCGCGCACCGCCACGACGTGACCGCTCCGTCTCCGTAGACACTGACCTTGGGCGAGAGCTGGCGGGCCGCCCGGCCGGTGCCGTCTCCCGGGGCGATCAGCGCATCCGCCTGATAGACGTCCGAAGCGGTCCGGTGCGGCACCGCGCAGCGGAGCGGGGCCGTCACATAGATCTCTCCCGCCGGCACGCGCACATGGGTGACCGCGGGCCCCGGATCGCACGCGTACTTCGCCCCCAGGGACCCGTGGCCGACCTTGATGGTGACGTCGACCGCACCCGTCCCGGGGTTGTCCACCTTGACCGCGAACAGGACCTGCCGGGCATCCACGCGCACACAAGCACGCAGCAGTACCCCTGACGGGCCCTGACGGGGAGGTGAGCAGCGGCTGTCTCCCCCCAGGGCATCCGTCTCCGCCTCCACCTCCGTGGCGGATCCGGTGTCCGACGCGGTCATGACGTCGTGGGAGCGGGGGGAAGCCGGAGGAGTCCCGGGACCGGCGAAGGGGCCGCGGCCGGCGCTCTCCATGACGCCTGTGACGATCGCCAGGGTGAGTACGGCTGTGGCCGCGAAGGCCGCCCACCTCCGTGTGCGGGCGAGCTGGAAGCCGCGCGCGAGGTCACCGCGCACGTCGGTCACCCGCGCGACACCGGCCGTGGTCCGAAGCTCCGGGCCCTGCGCGACGGGCGTCGTGACAGCCAGGGAAGCGCCCACCGGCGCTTCATCGTCGCCGAGGGCGAGGACGGGGCCCGGGTGAGAGCGATCGCTCCCGGGAGGGGATTCTTCCGCGCCGGGGAGGGACACATCGGCGGAGGCCGCCCTGCTCGCGGCGCGCCGGTGATGTCGGCCCCTTCCGCCGGCGAGCTTCGCCTGGTGGTGCCATTCCTGCCACTGCGCCAGCTCCTCGTCGCCGACCGCGAAGATCCATGCCAGCCCGCCCAGCACACTGAGGTCGGGCAGCTCGGTGCGGTTGAGGTCGAGATAGCGGCTGACGGACGACTTGCTGATGCCCCTGACACCGAGACCGGCCAGACTGTCCTTCAGCTTCGCCTCGATGCGTTCCATCGACAGCTGGGATTCCTCGAATCTGTCGATGAGGGCCAGGACGAGCTGCCTCCTGGGTTCGACCGATGGTGCCTTCTCCCCCGTGCCGACTGGATCCCTGTGCATGTCGCGCTCGCTCACCGCTGTCCCATCTGCATCCCAAATTCTGCCATTTCGGCAGGTCAGCGAGGTGCGGGAGTAATCGGGCGACCGTCGGGAAGCGACTGGGACGCCTACCCTCCCGGCGGCTCTGGTGACGTCGCTCCAGCATCTGCACGATGGTTCCCACGATGCCGATCCGGCTTGCTGACTCCCGGTCTCTGCCCGTCTCGGGGCCGCGACATGCACACGGAAAGTAGTGAAGCGGATACGGCGTGAAGTCACTCGGTCTTCGAGGAGCTGATTTCCATGAACCAATCCCATCGCATGCTGGCCGTCGCCGTTCTGGCCGGCGCCACACTGATCTCCGCCGGCGCGAGTGCTGACGCGGCCACGGCCAGGCCCGCCCAGCACACGACTCCCGTCAAGCGGACGGTGGCGCAGCCCCGTGATCTTCGGGAGGGTGCCCGGGGGGAGGCGGTCAAGGTCCTGCAGCGTCAACTCATCAGCCTCGGCTACCGGCTGAAGGCAGAAGGGATCTTCGGTCCGGTCACCGACCGAGACGTGAGGGACTTCCAGCGCACCCACCACCTGACCCCCGACGGCGTCGTCGGCCCCCGGACGAGGGCGGCTCTGCGGGGCGGCCACCGGACCCGGGCGGCGGCGACTTCGGCGCTGCGCAACGAGATCACCTACGTGGCCCGTGGTCAGGTCACCCGGACGGGAAGCCACCCGGCGAAGTCCGGAGCCTGCGCCAAGTACTTCCCGCGCACCAAGTACCCCCGGAACGGGTACAACTCGTGCAACAGCGCGGTTTTCGCCGAGTGGACGTGGCACCGCGCGGGCGTCAGGAGCCTGCCCCACACCCTGGCGGCGCGTGCGATCGGCAAGTGGGGCGTCCGGGAAGGGCTGTTCCACCGGAGCGGCCCCAAGCCGGGTGACCTCGTGATCTACGGACGCCCGGACGGCAGGTCGCCCGGCCACGCGGGCGTCGTCGTCGCCGTCCACCGGAACGGCACCCTCGACACGGTCGACGGTAACTACGGCAACAGGGTCGTCCTTCTCCGGCGCGTCAACCCCGCCGTGGCCACCGCCAACTACCGGCACGTTTCCGGGTACGTCAGTCCGCCGCTTATCTGACGCCCAGCGCGTCAGCACTGTCCCCGGGGCCGCTGTCGGCGGCGGCCCCGGGGCAAGCCACTCCGCTGGTGCGGGGTGGCTCAGTGCCGTCTCACCGCCGTTCCCGTTCCCGCCACGCGCGCCATGACCGGGTACGGGGGCGGGCACCGTGGGTACGGCGGGCGCCGGCCGGTCGGCGCCCGCCCCTCCGTCAGTTCTCCGTCAGCTCTCCGTCACTTCCCCGCACGATCACGGGTCACGGGAAGGAGACCACGGTCGACGGCACCGTGTCGCTGCCGGAGGTGGCGGCGCCGATGCCGTTGATGACGTGCTCGTACTGCCCCATACCGCCCAGGGAGACCACCAGGAGACCGTGGAACGTCACGCCGGGCTTGACCGGCGCCTCGAAGCCGTGGTCCTGACGGATCCCCGGGTCCGCGGTGTAGTTGCAGTAGCTGCCCAGGCCCCAGCCCTCGTGGGTGGTGACGGAGTCCGCGACCTTGTAGGCCGCCCAGCCCTTGACGTCGCCGTTCTGGATCGACGCCTGGTCGGGGGCGTCGTACGCCTTCTCGTTCTGGAAGAAGATCGTCTTCCCGTTCTCGCCGTTCCACTGCACGTCGTACTTGTTGAAGTGTTCGACGAAGAGCCCGGTGGCGAGGACGTTGTCACCGTTGACGATCACGCCGTAGTCGGCCCGGTTGGTCTCCCAGCCGGTGCCCGCGCCGTGGTCGGCGCGCCAGACCCAGGTGTGGTCGATGATGGCGTGGTTGCTGTTGACGACGATGCTGGTGGTCGCCTTGCCGGGACCGGCGCCACCGATGCGGACGAAGACGTCCTGGACGGTCGTCGGGTTGGCGGAGTGGTCGGCGGACGCGCCGTCCGGGCCCACCTCCAGCAGGGTGGCCGAGTTGACGGTGCCCGCGTCGATGAGGAACCCGGCGAGCCGTACGCCGTCGACATCGGCGACCTTGACGGCGGTCGCGCCGTTGTCGGGGATGAGGGTCGCGTATCCCAGCCCGAGCACCACGGTGTTCGGGTTCTTCACCTCGATGGGCGCGTCGAGATGGTAGACGCCCGGGGTGAGGAGGAGGTGCAGCCCCTGGTCGAGCGCGGCGTTGAGGGTCGCGGCGCCGGCGTCGGGCTTGGCCACGTAGAACTGGCTGAGCGGGAGGGACTCGCCGCGTGGCGTGCCGCTGCCCCAGGTGGTGCCACGCGCGTTCGTGCGCTTCTCGGGGCAGAACACCTTGTAGTCGGCGCCGTCGAGGTAGAGGAACGGTTTCTCCCGGGAGACCGGCGTGGTGTCCAGGGTGGTGTAGGGCGGGTCGGGGAAGCTCTGCGCGGGAGCGCCCTCGACGCCGGAGAAGACCATGTTCCAGACGGCGTTGGTCCAGCCGCCGACCGAGCTGTCACGGGTGTACCACTGCTGCTGGGAGTACGGTCCCACCTCGCCGTCGATCCGGCTGTCGGCGATGTAGCCGCCGCTGGCCCAGCCGTAGCCGTCGGGCGCGAGGTTCAGCCCTCCTCTGATGTGCATGCGCCGGAAGGGGGCGGCCTGTGCGACCGCCCAGCGGTTGGTGCCGCTGACCGGGGTGAGCGCGAGGTTCTCGGCCGAGCGCCAGAAGTTCTGGGTCGCGTTGCCGTTGAACCAGCCGGCGTCGACCGTCACGTCACCGTTGAAGGACGTGTCGTCGGGGCTCAGGCCGAGCCCGGCGATGGACGTGTAGAAGCCGATCTGGGCGTTGAGACCGTTGTACGTTCCCGGCTTGAACAGCAGGGCGTAGCGGCCCGTGTCGAACTGCGCCGATTCCTGCTTGCGGAAGATCTCGTCCAGCGTGCCCTGGATGCCGGGGGTCGACGGGTCGAAGACCAGGACGTTCGGTCCGAGGTCACCGCCGCCGGGCAGCGCGTCGGCGGCGGACGCGGGCGAGGAGCCGAGGGCCAGCAGGCCGGACGCGGGAAGTGCCGCGGCCATCGTCGCCAGGACGGTCCGGCGTGAGGGGCCGGACGTGCTTTCGGTCGTGCCGTGTGTGGGGGGAAGGGGCATGAAGCTCTCCTGATTCAGGAAATGAACGATCACAGCCATAGGGAGCGCTCTCTTGCCCGAAGCATGTTCATCCCCTGTGAACACTGCGTCAAGAGTTACTGCGGAGTCGACGCGAAAGACAGCCAACAAGCCTGCCGGAAAGGGTAGTTGGACACATTCGCGGCTCCTCGGGGCACTTGGGGCCGTCGGCCCCGCGTTCAGGAGGTGTCACCACGACTACGGCTGTCCTGCGGCGCACCCCCCGACTTTGGCCGGAAAACCGCCCCGGTGCCCCCGCCCGGGTATGACGACGGCGGAATTCGGCAAGGCAGTGCGGCGCCGGCGCGACCAGATCTCGCCCGGGACGGCCGGACTGCCCGCCGGCGGACACCCGCGCGCGCCAGGGCTGCGCCGCGAGGAGCCGCTCCCCAGAAAACACGAAAGGCGGCACCGGATTTCTCCGATACCGCCTCCGACCTGCGAAAACGCTGGTCGGGACGACAGGATTTGAACCTGCGACCCCTTGACCCCCAGTCAAGTGCGCTACCAAGCTGCGCCACGTCCCGATGTCCGTCTGACCTGCGGTTTCCCCGATCCGAACGGACATGAGAACAATACCGCACCTGAGGCGGTGGTCACGAACCGCTTTCCGCCGGCCGCCGTGATCGCGTCGCGGCCGGTTGACCTCAAGCGTGCTTGAGGTCGCAGCCTGGTCCGCATGACGAAGACATCTGTGACGTCCGTGCCGGGGCGGCCTGACCTGCCCGGTCCGCCTGACCTGCCCGGTCCGCCGGACCTGGACCGGCTGCTGGGTCTGATGACGGGCGACGAGAAGCACGGGCCCGCCGCGACGTCCACCCTGGACGCGCTCTGGGTGCTGTACGACAGGGTGCTGCGCGTGTCGCCCGGGACCGTCGACGCGCCGGGCCGCGATCGCTTCCTGCTCTCCAAGGGGCACGGGCCGATGGCGTACTACGCCGTCCTCGCCGCGAAGGGGTTCCTCCCGGAGGAGCTGCTGCCGGGCTTCGGGTCGTACGAATCGCCCCTCGGCCACCACCCCGACCGGACACTGCTGCCGGGCGTCGAGATCGGCAGCGGCTCCCTCGGGCACGGGCTGCCGCTCGCCGTGGGCAGTGTGCTCGGGCTGCGGGCCCAGGGGCTCACCGGGCCGCGGGTGTGGGTGCTGGTCGGCGACGCCGAGCTCGACGAGGGCAGCAATCACGAGGCACTGGCCTACGCGGGCCCGGCGGGCCTCGAACAGCTCCACACGCTGGTGATCGACAACGCGTCCGCGACACACGGCTGGCCCGGTGGCATCGCCTCACGGTTCGAAGCGGCGGGCTGGTCGGCGGAGACGGTGGACGGGCGCGATCACGAGGCCATGTACGCGGCCTTCACGGCGCCGCACCCGGGTCGGGCCCGGGCCGTCGTGGCCCGTGTCGAGCCCAAGTCCTGAACAGCGAGCCCACGTCCTGACCAGCGGTGCGCGTGGAGAGCTCCCGGCCCTGGACATCAGCGAAAGAGACTTCGGAGACTTCATGAATACCGACACGATGCGTGACCGTTTCATCTCCACCACCGCGCGGCTGCTCGACGAGGACCCGCGGCTCGTGCTCGTGCTCGCCGAGATCAGCCGGGACGGTTTCCAGCGGGCGGAACGTCTGCACCCGGACCGGGTGATCAACGTCGGGATCCGCGAGCAGCTGCTGGTCGGCGTGGGCGGCGGTATCGCCCTCACCGGCCTGCGTCCGATCGTGCACACCTTCGCCAGTTTCCTGGTCGAGCGCCCCTTCGAGCAGGTGAAGCTGGACTTCGGCCATCAGGGTGTGGGCGGGGTACTGGTGAGCGCGGGGGCATCGTACGACTGGCCGGCGGGCGGATTCACCCATATGGCTCCGGGTGATGTCGCGCTCATGGACACGCTCGACGACTGGACCGTCCATGTGCCGGGCCATCCGGACGAGGCCGAGGCGCTGCTGCGGCTCGCCGCCGCCGGGGACGGCCGGGAGTACGTCCGGCTGTCGCTGCAGAGCAACGACCGGCCGCGCCCGGTGACCGGCTCGGACTTCCTCACCGTGCGCGAGGGGCGCGGCGCGGTGGTGATCGCCGTCGGGCCGATGCTGGACAACGTACTGACGGCGACCGAGGGCCTGGACACCACGGTGCTGTACGCGACGACCGTCCGGCCCTTCGACGGCGAGGCGCTGCGCCGGGCCGTCGCGGACGCGCGAGCGGCGGATGTCGTGATCGTGGAGCCGTATCTCGCCGGTACCTCCACGGCCGCCGCGAACGACGCCCTGGCCGAGCGGCCGCACCGGGTGCTGGGGCTCGGGGTGGCCCGCCGTGAGCTGCGCCGGTACGGGCAGCTCACGGAGCATCTGGCCGCGCAGGGTCTCGATCCGAAGTCGCTGCGCGAGCGGATCTCCGCATTCCTGGCGCCCTGATCTCCGGGAGCGTCGCCGGGCGGGAGGGGGGAACCTGAACGGGACGCGCGAGCAGCGGAGACGTACACCGGCGCGGACGTGTGCGAGACGTAGGAAGCACGTGAGACGTAGGAAGCACGTAGGAAAGGGAGCCCGCCCATGACCGCGAGCCGTGACCTGCTCATCGACGCCTTCGGCCGGATCCGGGAGACCGTCCACGAGGTGGTCGACGGCCTCACCCCCGACGAGCTGGCCGAACGGCTGGACGACGGGGCGAACTCGATCGCCTGGCTGGTCTGGCATCTCACCCGCGTCCAGGACGACCACATCTCCGACGTGGCCGGGACGGACGAGGTGTGGGCCTCGCGGGACTGGTCGGAACGGTTCGCGCTGCCGTTCTCGGAGCGGGCGACCGGCTACGGCCAGTCCGCCAAGGACGTGGCGAAGGTCGCCGGGGTGTCGGGGGAGCTTCTCGCGGAGTACCACGACGCCGTCCACGACCGGACGGTCGAGTACCTCGGCACGCTGAAGGCCGCGGACTTCGCCCATGTCATCGACGGCTCCTGGAGCCCGCCGGTCACGCTCGGGGTGCGGCTGGTCAGCGTGGTCTCCGACGACCTCCAGCACGTGGGGCAGGCCGCCTTCATCAGGGGTGTGCTGGAGCGGCGCTAGTGAACTTGAATGTGTGATGTCGGCTTGATCGTGGTTAGCCGCCTATGGTCAGGCCGGTGCCCATGAGGCAGCCGTCGATGAGGTGCGGTCGGTACTGGGTCTTCTTGAGGCTGCGCTTCACGGCTGCGGCGAGCTGGTCGAGGTTCGCGGCGGCGAGGTTGCCGATGGTCCGTTTCACCAGAGACCAGATGCCCTCCTGCGGGTTGAGGTCGGGTGCGTAGGACGGAAAGTGGAAAACGGTCAGCCAGTCCTCATTCGCGGCGATGAAGTCCTTCATCTGCGGCATGAGGTGGGTGCGCAGGTTGTCCCAGACCAGGACGATGGGGCCTTTGAGCTGGTTGTGCGCCCGTACGATGAGGTCGCGGTAGTCCTGCCAGGTGAACCCCTTGGGCTCGCCCTTCCGGCCCCGGTGGACGCGGAAGCTGTAGATCAGCCTCGACCGGTCTCCGCGACGGAAACAGGTCATTCCCGCCATCGAAACCCGTCCCGAGCCGCGGCCCCGGACGCGCACGACCGGAGTCTGGCCGACCCGGCCCCAGGACCTCGCGCGTGGCGGCCTCAGCGACTGGCTGGCCTCGTCCTCGAAGACGATCCAGGCTCCGCGGGCCGCCGCTGTGCTTTTACCTGCGGCCACACCTCCTTCTTCCACAACTCCACTGCCCCGCCGTCCCGTTCGATCGCTCTGCGGGCCGGCTGCTGCCAGGACCAGCCG
>NZ_JBITDJ010000027.1:0-59630 GCF_044454085.1 Streptomyces sp. NPDC051569 | reverse complement strand
GTTGAGTTCTCAAGGAACGGACGCTTCCTTCGGTCCCGTTTCACCGGGGCCCTCCGGGCGCTTCCCTTCGGTGTTTCATTTTGTTCTGTACTTCGCATTCCCGACTCTATCAGATGCTTTTCGCTTCCGACTTCCTCGGCGCTTTCCAGGTTCTCGCTTTCGCGTTTCCCTTTCCGGCGGTTCCGACTTTATCAGAGTTATCTGAGCCGGTTTCCCACCCGATCCAGGAGCACCCAGGCATACAAACAACCCGGGCTTCCCGCTGAGGTGGAGCCGTAAACCTACTGGAGCGGGGGGCGTCTATGCAAATCGACGCCCCCCCGCTCCAGACGTTCCGTCAGACGCGTCAGACCTCGACGACGACGGGGAGGATCATCGGGCGCCGGCGGTACGTGTCCGAGACCCACTTGCCGACGGTACGGCGCACCAGTTGCTGAAGCTGGTGCGGTTCCGCGACGCCGTCCGACGCGGCCCTGGCGATGGCCTCATCGACCTTCGAAAGCACCGCGGCGAAGGCCGAGTCCTCGATGCCGGAGCCGCGGGCCTGGAAGTGCGGGCCGCCGACGACCTTGCCCGTGGTGGAGTCGACCACCACGAAGACCGAGATGATGCCCTCGTCGCCCAGGATGCGGCGGTCCTTGAGGTGGGTCTCGGTGACATCGCCGACCGAGAGGCCGTCGACGTACACGTAACCGGCCTGGACCTTGCCGACGATTCTGGCTCTTCCGTCGACGAGGTCGACGACCACACCGTCCTCCGCGATGACGATGTGGTCCTTCGGGACCCCCGTCAGCGCGCCCAGTTCGGCGTTGGCACGCAGATGGCGCCATTCGCCGTGCACCGGCATCAGGTTCTTGGGCTTGCAGATGTTGTAGAAGTACAGGAGCTCGCCGGCCGAGGCGTGGCCCGACACATGGACCTTGGCGTTGCCCTTGTGGACGACGTTCGCGCCCCATCTGGTCAGCCCGTTGATCACCCGGTAGACCGAGTTCTCGTTGCCCGGGATCAGGGACGACGCGAGGATCACCGTGTCGCCCTGGACGATGCGGATCTGGTGATCGCGGTTGGCCATGCGCGAGAGAGCGGCCATCGGCTCACCCTGGGAACCGGTGCAGACCAGGACGACCTCGTGGTCCGGAAGGTCGTCGAGCGTCTTGACGTCGACGACCAGACCCGCCGGGACCTTGAGGTATCCCAGGTCACGCGCGATACCCATGTTGCGGACCATCGAGCGGCCGACGAAGGCGACCCTGCGGCCGTATTCGTGGGCGGTGTCGAGGATCTGCTGGATGCGGTGGACGTGGCTGGCGAAGCTGGCCACGATGATCCGCTTCTGGGCACTGCCGAAAACCTGCCGCAGGACGTTGGAGATGTCCCGCTCGGGCGGGACGAAGCCCGGGACCTCCGCGTTGGTGGAGTCCGCGAGCAGCAGGTCGATGCCCTCCTCGCCGAGCTTCGCGAAGGTCGGCAGGTCGGTGAGCCTGCGGTCCAGCGGGAGCTGGTCCATCTTGAAGTCGCCGGTGTGCACCACCATGCCCGCGGGGGTGCGGATGGCGACGGCCAGCGCGTCCGGGATGGAGTGGTTCACCGCGACGAATTCGCAGTCGAACGGGCCGATGCGCTCGCGGTGGCCCTCGGTGACCTCAAGGGTGTACGGGCGGATGCGGTGCTCCTGCAGCTTCGCCTCGATCAGCGCGAGGGTCAGCTTGGAGCCGATCAGCGGGATGTCCGGCTTCAGCCGGAGGAGGTACGGGACGCCGCCGATGTGGTCCTCGTGGCCGTGCGTGAGCACGATGCCGTCGATGTCGTCGAGGCGGTCCCGGATGGTGGTGAAGTCCGGCAGGATCAGGTCGATACCGGGCTGTTCCTCCTCGGGGAAGAGGACGCCGCAGTCGACGATGAGCAGACGGCCGTTGTATTCGAAGACCGTCATATTGCGGCCGATCTCGCCCAGACCGCCGAGCGGTGTGACGCGCAGACCGTTCTTGGGAAGCTTCGGCGGGGCGCCGAGTTCGGGATGCGGATGACTCAAAAGACTCTCCTCACCACACACGCCACGTACCGCTGAGGCACGTGGCGCGCGTGACATTCGTGCACTTGCTGTTCTCTGCACTTGCTGGTTGTCCGTGCGAGCGACTGCTCGGTGTTCCTCTGACTTCGTTGATGTCTCGCGTATTCAGTTGTGAAGTCCGTAGTTAGAGCTGTACCCCGCCGGCCGCGAGATCGATCTTGAGCTGGGCCGTTTCCTGGGCGGACAGCTCGACGAGCGGGAGGCGCAGCGGGCCGGCCGGCAGGTTCCGCAGGGTGAGCGCGGCCTTGGTGGTGATGACGCCCTGGGTGCGGAACATGCCGGTGAAGACCGGGAGCAGCTTCTGGTGGATCTCGGTGGCCTTCTGGACGTCACCGGTGAGGTGGGCGTCGAGAAGCTCACGCAGCTCCGGGGTGACCACGTGGCCGACGACGGAGACGAAGCCGACCGCGCCGACCGAGAGCAGCGGGAGGTTGAGCATGTCATCGCCGGAGTACCAGGCGAGGCCGGACCGGGCGATGGCCCAGCTGGCACGGCCGAGGTCGCCCTTGGCGTCCTTGTTGGCGACGATGCGCGGGTGCTGGGCGAGCCGGACGATCGTCTCGGTGTCGATGGGGACACCGCTGCGGCCGGGGATGTCGTACAGCATCACGGGCAGGCCGGTGGAGTCGGCGATGGCGGAGAAGTGCCGGAAGAGACCCTCTTGCGGCGGCTTGTTGTAGTACGGCGTCACAGCGAGCAGGCCGTGCGCTCCGGCGCGTTCCGCCGCGAGCGCGAGCTCGATGCTGTGCCGGGTGTCGTTGGTGCCGATACCGGCCACGATGTGGGCCCGGTCTCCGACAGCCTCCAGGACAGCCCGTACGAGCTGGTCTTTCTCCGCGTCGCTGGTGGTCGGCGACTCACCGGTGGTGCCGTTCAGGATCAGGCCGTCGTTGCCCGCGTCCACGAGGTGGACGGCGAGTCGCTGGGCACCGTCGAGATCGAGTGCGCCGTCCGCCGTGAAGGGCGTGACCATGGCGGTGAGGACCCGCCCGAAGGGGGTCTGCGGAGTGGAGATCGGAGCCATGGGTAACACGCTACTCGCTGCTCAGCTCGCCGTGTCCCTTTGGGGGACGGGACAAGAGGAGCCCGGCACTGCCTGCTCGGGGGTTCAAGCAGTGCCGGGTCCGTTTCATCAGCCTAGATGAACTTCTCGAAACGCCGCAATACGGACACTTCCCTCGGTTGACCGTACACCTGTACCCCGCCCAGGCGCCGCAAGGCCTCCGAGGCTCACGGGGCGACCCGGCCATTGGCGTTGAAGGCGGCGTGGGTGAGCGGCATGAGCTCCGCCCAGTGCTCCTCCATCCGCTCCCCGACCATCTCGATCTCCCGCTGGGGGAAGGAAGGGGTTTTCGCCAGCTCGTGCTGGGTGCGCAGGCCGAGGAAGTGCATCAGCGAGCGCGCGTTGCACGTGGCGTACATCGACGAGAACAGCCCGACGGGCAACACCGCGCGGGCCACCTCACGGGCGACACCCGCCGCCAGCATCTCCTGGTAGGCCTCGTACGCCTGCACGTACGACTGCTCCATGGACCGTTCCACGATCTCCTGCTGAGCCGCGCTCCCGGGCACGAACTCATACTTACCGGGCCGGCCCTGCTGGACGAGCTTGCGCTCCTCCCCGGGAACGTAGAAGACCGGCAGCAGCTCGCGGTAGCGGCCGGATTCCTCGTTGTAGGAGTTGTGCACGACGATGCCGTTGGCCAGGAAGTTGTGCCACGGGCCCTCGACGGAGAGGTCGTACGTCATCTCCTCGCCGTCGTCGGCGATGGAGACGATACTGTCCGGCCTCGCCACGGCGACCTTGCCGTCGCGCCGCGCGAGCGCCTCCTCCTCCGTGCTCTTCCGCGCGTGGCACGGTTCGCACGCCGGGGCGAGATTGTCTTCGTCGAGTGCGCGCGTGAGGTCGTCCGCGACGGGGATCACGTGGTCGAGAGCGAGCTCACCACGGGGGAAGCTCCCTCCGCACAGGTGACAGGAGTCCACTTCCTTGATCAGGCGCTCGTGCCGCGTCGATGTCCACACACCGATACCGCGACGCAGGCTCGGGGGAACGAGTCCCTGGGTGGGCCGGGGAGCGGCGGCGTCGGCCATCACCGCGTCCCCCACGGCCAGCTCACCGGCCTTGCGCCAGCCGTCCGGGGTCAGTACGGCATGGTCCACCGTGGACCGGAGGAACCGGCCGTCCGCCGTGGTGATCTTGATGAGCGGCTTGACGCCCGACTCGATGACGTCGACGATTCGCGCCCGCCGGGCGGTCAGGTTCTCCTCGTCATAGCAGCGGACGTGCTGGCGGCGTACCGATTCCAGCTTCGGCAGGCGCGCGCCCGGATGCCGTTCCCTGAATTCGACGACGGCGGATTCCGCCGCCTCCCTGCTCCCGTAGCGACCCAGGTAGTCGTCCCTGTCGCCGTGGCGCACCCGCGCCGTCCAGGTGCCCGACCCGCTGTGCCAGGTGACGCCCCCGGCCGAGTGCGGGAGCTGGTCCTCCACACCCAGATGCCAGTGCTTGTACAGGTCCGCGATCGTCCGGCGACGGAGATTCCCGGCTTCGCTCTCCAGCGTGATCTCGGTGTCCCCCGCGATGCACCAGCCGACCCGGTGGCGCATGAATTCGCGGAAGACGAAGATCGGGGCGCTGATGAAGAAGGTCATCGAGTTGTGCTCGAAGGGGCTTCCGTGGCGGTCCCGCATCAGGTAATTGATGAGCCCCTTGGAGCGCTCGGGATCCTTCGAGAGCTCCTCCAGGGACTGCTCACCTGCGGTGGAGACGCGCGCGGCCCACAGCACGTCGGAGTCGCCGGCGGCGTGCTTCACCAGGTCGACGGTGACATCGCTGCGGAAGCTCGGCTTGGTCTCGGCGGGGGTGTCGCTCACCGGCGGGGGTCCTTCCAGTCGCATCGCTCGGGCGGCGCCCACTCTACGGCGCGGCACCGACAACGCCGGACAGGGCGGCCGCCGTCGTCCTTCTTCGGCCAATTCGGCAAAATAGGGCACCGAATGGCGCTGGTGTTCGTCTGACCGGGTAGCGGCTGCCGGACCAGCCGCTTACCGACACAAGACCGCGAGGAGAACACCCGATGTTCCGCCGGCGTGAGGCCGTCCCGTTCGCATTCGTCGCCGAGGCCGACAGCTTCCGCAGTAATGTCACTCCCCCTCCGAGGCAGCGCGCCAGCAGGTCTCAGCTCGCCGGCCGCACGCTGATCGGCCTGGTCGTGACAGCGGGGCTCGCGGGCGGGCTGCTGCTGGGACTGCCGTCGATGAGGACGGATCGGACGGCGGGCCAGGGCCAGCAGTCCGAGGCCGCTCAGGGCCGCTGACTCGTCCGGCCCCCTCGGGTGGTCCGGACCGGGCGTCATCGGTAGCCTCACCGGGCACAGCAATTCGAGCGTGCTTGTGAGTGAGGATCAGTCGTGCCCCTGCCCTTCCTGACGGCCGACCGGGCTTTTGACGCGACCAGCGAGGATGTCGCGCTGCCGTTCAACGATCATGATCATTGGCGGCGTCCGTACCGCCCTGGCCCGTGGCGGGTGGCGGCGGCCGCGCTGCTTCTGCTGCTGGCCTCGTTCGTCCTGCTCGCGACGGTGATCATCGCCGCCGCGGGCGATCTCCCCGGTGCCACCGGCTGCCTGGCCGTCGCCGCGGTGGCGATCGCCGTCGCGCTGCGGATTCTGCGTGCCGGTACCTGGGTGAGCCGGCACGGTGTCCGGCGGGTGGGTCTGTTCAGGACCGTCACCGTGCCGTGGGAGAGGACCACCGCGGTCCGTACGGTCCAGCAGCCGGTGCGGTGGCTCGGGCTGCCGCGCACCGTGCAGGGCCAGGCGCTGCTCCTGGAGCGCCGTAAGGGTGAGAAGCTCGCGCTGCTCACCGACCACAACGCGGACTTCCTTTCCCGTTCTGAGGCCTTCGACCGGGCCGCGGACACCATGGAGGCGTGGGGCGAGGAGTACAGCCGCGCCTGACGTTTCCGGCGGAACGGAGCGGGGCCCGGCCACATCTGTGGCCGGGCCCCGCTCCGTTCCGTTCTGGTGCCTTGTCCGTGCCGTCAGGCCTGTACGGGCCGGCCGCCGTGGAGAGCGATCGCCCGCTGCATCGCCTTGCGGGCGCGCGGGGTGTCCCGGGCGTCGTGATAGGCCACGGCCAGACGGAACCAGCAGCGCCAGTCGTCGGGGGTGTCCTCCGTCTCGGCGCGGCGCTCGGCGAAGACGGCGTCCGCGGAGTCCCGGTCGATCCGGCCGCCGGCGGTGCGGACCAGCTCGTCGACGGGCAGGCCGCCCTCGGCGTCCAGTTCCGCGGCGAGGCGGTTGGCGCGCTGGACGAACTGGGTGTTCTTCCAGAGGAACCAGACGCCGATGACCGGCAGGATCAGCACCGCCACACCGAAGGTGACGGTGAGCGCCGTGCCGTGCTGGATCAGCAGCACACCCCGGCTGCCGACCAGGACGAAGTAGACGACCAGGACGGCGGCCGTGACGCAGTAAGTGATCTTTGCACGCATGTGAGTCAGCTCGTCAGCTCAGGTCGAGGAAGTGTTCCAGGCCGAAGGTGAGGCCCGGGGTGGAGACCACGCGGCGCACGCCGAGCAGGATGCCCGGCATGAAGCTGCTGTGGTGCAGGGAGTCGTGGCGGACGGTGAGGGTCTCCCCCTCGCCGCCGAGGATGACTTCCTGGTGCGCGAGGAGGCCCCGGAGCCGTACGGAGTGCACCGGCACGCCGTCGACGTCGGCACCGCGTGCGCCGTCCAGGGCCGTGACCGTGGCGTCGGGCTGCGGGGCGCTGCCCGCTTCGGCACGGGCGGCGGCGATCAACTGGGCGGTGCGGGTGGCCGTTCCGGAGGGGGCGTCGGCCTTGCCGGGGTGGTGCAGCTCGATGATCTCGACCGACTCGAAGTAGCGCGCCGCGGCCTGCGAGAACGTCATGGTGAGGACCGCGCCGATGGAGAAGTTTGGTGCGATCAGCACCCCCGTGTCCGGGGAGGCGGCGAGCGAGGTGTCGAGCTGTGCGAGGCGTTCATCGGTCCAGCCGGTGGTGCCGACCACCGCGTGGATGCCGTGGCGTACGCAGAAGTCGAGGTTGCCCATCACCGAGGCCGGGGTGGTCAGTTCCACCGCGACCTGGGCGCCGGCCTCCACGAGGGTCTCCAGCTTGTCGCCCCGGCCGAGGGCCGCGACGAGTTCGAGGTCGTCGGCGGCCTCGACCGCCCGTACCGCTTCGGAGCCGATACGGCCCCGGGCGCCGAGAACGGCCACGCGCAGCTTGCTCATTGCTCTGTTTCCTTCAGGGATCGGGGGTGCCGGCCGGCCTGACGGCGCGGTCAGGCGACCGCGGTGTCGAGGCGGGCCGCCTGCTTGTCCTTGAGCGGTCCGATCACGGACAGCGAGGGACGTTGACCCAGTACGTCGCGGGCGACCGCGCGTACGTCGTCGGGGGTGACCGCGGCTATCCGCGCCAGCATGTCGTCCACGGACATCTGGGTGCCCCAGCACAGCTCGCTCTTGCCGATCCGGTTCATCAGCGCGCCGGTGTCCTCCAGGCCGAGGACGGTGGAGCCGGAGAGCTGGCCGATGGCGCGGCCGATCTCCTCGTCGCTGATGCCCTCGGACGCGGCGCGGTCGAGCTCGTCGCGGCAGATCTGGAGGACGTCGTGGACCTGACTGGGGCGGCAGCCGGCGTAGACCCCGAAGAGTCCGGTGTCGGCGAAGCCCGAGGTGTACGAGTAGACGCTGTACGCGAGGCCGCGCTTCTCCCGTACCTCCTGGAAGAGGCGGGAGCTCATGCCGCCGCCGAGGGCGGTGTTCAGCACGCCGAGGGCCCAGCGGCGCTCGTCGGTACGGGCGAGGCCCGGCATACCGAGGACGACATGGGCCTGCTCGGTCTTGCGGTTCAGCAGATTGACCCGGCCGGCGGTGCGCAGGGTGCGGCTGCCTTCGCGGGGCGCGACGGGCACCGCGTCCGTACGGGACAGGGCCCCGGCCTTCTCGAAGGCGCGGCGGACCTGGCGTACCACCGTGGCGTGGTCGACGTTGCCGGCGGCGGCGACGACGAGTCGCGTCGGGTCGTAGTGCTTCTTGTAGAAGCGGGCGATCCGGTCGCGGTCCAGGGCGTTGATGGTGTCGACGGTGCCGAGGACCGGGCGGCCGAGGGGGCTGTCGCCGAACATCGTCTCGGCGAAGAGGTCGTGCACGCCGTCGCCGGGGTCGTCGTCGGTCATGGCGATCTCTTCGAGGATGACGCCGCGCTCGGCGTCGACGTCCGCGGCCTCGATGAGGGAGCCGGTCAGCATGTCGCAGACGACATCGATGGCCAGCGGCAGATCGGTGTCGAGCACCCGCGCGTAGTAGCAGGTGTACTCCTTCGCCGTGAAGGCGTTCATCTCGCCGCCGACCGCGTCGATGGCGGAGGAGATGTCGAGGGCGCTGCGCTTGCTCGTGCCCTTGAAGAGGAGGTGTTCCAGGTAGTGGGTGGCGCCGTTGAGGGCGGGCGTCTCGTCGCGGGAGCCGACCTGGACCCAGATGCCGAAGGTCGCGGAGCGTACCGACGGCAGGGTTTCGGTGACGACGCGCAGGCCGCCGGGGAGGGTCGTACGGCGGACCGTGCCGATCCCGTTCTCACCCTTGAGCAGTGTTTGGGTACGGGCGACGGCCCGCGCCTCCGAGGAGGGGCGGGCCGTCGTCCTGGAACTACGCGTCACGAGGCAGCGTCGTCCTTGTCCTCGTCGCCCTCTTCACCCTCGATGACGGGGATGAGGGAGAGCTTGCCGCGCTGGTCGATCTCGGCGATCTCGACCTGGACCTTCTGGCCGATGCCGAGCACGTCCTCGACGTTCTCCACGCGCTTGCCACCGGCGAGCTTGCGGATCTGCGAGATGTGCAGCAGACCGTCCTTGCCCGGGAGCAGCGACACGAACGCACCGAAGGTGGTGGTCTTGACGACCGTACCCAGGTAGCGCTCGCCGACCTCCGGCATGGTCGGGTTGGCGATGGCGTTGATCGTGGCGCGGGCGGCCTCGGCGGCCGGTCCGTCGGCGGCACCGATGTAGATGGTGCCGTCGTCCTCGATCGTGATGTCGGCGCCGGTGTCCTCCTGGATCTGGTTGATCATCTTGCCCTTGGGGCCGATGACCTCACCGATCTTGTCCACCGGGATCTTGACGGTGATGATCCGCGGGGCGTTCGGGGACATCTCGTCCGGGACGTCGATGGCCTCGTTCATCACATCGAGGATGTGGAGGCGGGCGTCGCGGGCCTGCTTCAGCGCGGCGGCCAGGACCGAGGCGGGGATGCCGTCGAGCTTGGTGTCGAGCTGGAGCGCGGTGACGAAGGTCTTCGTACCGGCGACCTTGAAGTCCATGTCACCGAAGGCGTCCTCCGCACCGAGGATGTCGGTGAGGGTGACGTAGTGGGTCTCGCCCTCGATCTCCTGGGAGATCAGGCCCATGGCGATACCGGCGACGGGGGCCTTGAGCGGCACACCGGCGTTCAGCAGCGACATGGTGGAGGCGCAGACCGAGCCCATGGACGTCGAGCCGTTGGAGCTCAGCGCCTCGGAGACCTGGCGGATCGCGTAGGGGAACTCCTCGCGCGTCGGCAGCACCGGCACGAGCGCGCGCTCGGCCAGGGCGCCGTGGCCGATCTCGCGGCGCTTCGGCGAACCGACGCGGCCGGTCTCACCGGTGGAGTACGGCGGGAAGTTGTAGTTGTGCATGTAGCGCTTGCGGGTCACCGGGGAGAGGGTGTCCAGCTGCTGCTCCATGCGGAGCATGTTGAGGGTGGTGACGCCCAGGATCTGGGTCTCGCCACGCTCGAACAGGGCGGAGCCGTGCACGCGCGGGATGGCCTCGACCTCGGCGGCGAGCGTACGGATGTCCGTGACGCCACGGCCGTCGATACGGACCTTGTCCTTGATGACGCGCTCACGGACCAGGGTCTTGGTCAGCGAGCGGTACGCGGCGGAGATCTCCTTCTCGCGGCCCTCGAACTGCGGGAGCAGCTTCTCGCCGGCGAGGACCTTGACGCGGTCCAGTTCGGCCTCGCGCTCCTGCTTGCCGGCGATGGTGAGCGCCTTGGCCAGCTCGGAACGGACGGCGGAGGTGAGGGCCTCCAGGACGTCGTCCTCGTAGTCGAGGTAGATCGGGAACTCGCCGGTGGGCTTGGCGGCCTTGGACGCGAGGTCCGACTGTGCCTTGCAGAGCGCCTTGATGAAGGGCTTCGCGGCTTCCAGACCGGCGGCGACGATCTCCTCGGTGGGAGCCTCGGCGCCGTCCTTGACGAGCTGGATCGTCTTGTCGGTGGCCTCGGCCTCGACCATCATGATCGCGACGTCGCCGTCGTCCAGGACGCGGCCCGCGACGACCATGTCGAAGACGGCGTCCTCAAGCTCGGTGTGCGTCGGGAAGGCGACCCACTGGCCCTTGATCAGCGCGACACGGGTGCCGCCGATGGGACCGGAGAAGGGCAGGCCCGCCAGCATCGTGGAGCAGGAGGCGGCGTTGATCGCGACCACGTCGTACAGGTGGTCGGGGTTGAGCGCCATGATCGTCTCGACGACCTGGATCTCGTTGCGCAGGCCCTTGCGGAAGGAGGGGCGCAGCGGGCGGTCGATCAGGCGGCAGGTGAGGATCGCGTCCTCGGAGGGGCGGCCCTCGCGGCGGAAGAACGAGCCGGGGATCTTGCCGGCCGCGTACTGGCGCTCCTCGACGTCCACCGTGAGGGGGAAGAAGTCGAGCTGGTCCTTGGGCTTCTTGGAGGCGGTGGTGGCCGACAGCACCATGGTGTCGTCGTCCAGGTAGGCCACGGCGGAGCCGGCGGCCTGACGGGCCAGCCGGCCCGTCTCGAAGCGGATGGTGCGGGTGCCGAAGGTTCCGTTGTCGATAACGGCTTCGGCGTAGTGGGTCTCGTTCTCCACTAGTGTTTTCTCCTCGTCTTCGTCCGGTGCCCGTGTGGCAGGGGACGTGGCGGAGAAGCGCTCCTTGGTGCGGGCCGGTCTTCGATCGAAGCACCCGGGGCGGCGGCGTGGGCCGCGCCATTCCGGGAGCCACTACCGAGGACCGGCGGCGGCGGAGGTCGCTCCTCCTCTTCAGTTGTGCTCGTGGTCCAGATTACTGAGCTTCACCACGGGATGACATTCCGGCCGTCCCGGGCGGGGCGCTCGGCCTGCCCCGGCGGGGCGCGACGGGCCCTGCTCCGTGCGTGCCCTGCTCCGTACATACGGCAAAGGGAGCGATTCCCGGGTGGTGGGAACCGCTCCCTTCACGGCGTCTTACTTGGCGCCGCCGGCCGCACCGCGGCGGATGCCCAGGCGGTCGACCAGCGCACGGAAGCGCTGGATGTCCTTCTTGGCCAGGTACTGCAGCAGGCGGCGACGCTGGCCGACCAGGATCAGCAGACCACGACGGGAGTGGTGGTCGTGCTTGTGGAGCTTGAGGTGCTCGGTCAGGTCCGCGATCCGGCGCGACAGCATGGCGACCTGGACCTCGGGGGAGCCGGTGTCACCTTCCTTGGTGCCGAACTCGGTCATGATCTGCTTCTTCGTAGCGGCGTCGAGCGACACGCGTACTCCTCGTGAGTCATCAGGCCACCGAGTGCCCCAGGTCGAATACTCTGGGGAGCTTCCGTTACTCGGGAGGCGGGATCCGCTGCGCGCTGATCGGGGAACCTCAGGCTCCGGGATCACGTACACAAACGGCCGTTACACAGCGTACCAGGATGGTCCGGTGCGCCCTGCCACGGGGTCCGTGACAGGTTCCGGCACGGGGCTTCCCCCCGTCCCGCGATACGCCCCGCCACCCGTGCGGTAGCACGTTCCGCCAGGTCAGATGCCGCCTCGCACCTTGCCGTAGACGTCGAGCACGGCCAGGCACAGCGGGATGAGGGAGAGCAGGACCACCGAGTCCGCGATGTCCAGCATGCGGCCCCAGAAGGGCGAGAGTCCCCTGTCCGGCACGATGAGGCCGATGGCGATCAGCAGCAGGGCGCCGGCCGCGACCGCCGCGCCGAGCCAGAGGGTCCGTACGTCCACCGCGGCGTGCTGGCCGAGCGCCAGGTCCCTGATGATGCCGGACGGGGGCGAGATAGCCAGTCCCAGCACCAGCAGGCTCAGCGTGCTGACGCCGGCCACCAGCAGGCAGGTGACCTGGGCCGTGTAGCGGAAGAGCCGGGCGCGCAGCATCGCGGCGAGGCCGGTGGCCAGGGCGAGCAGCTGGGCCCAGCCGTTCTCGCTGAAGCCGAGCACCGCGCCGCCGGCGCCGACCACCACCATGGCGCAGCCGCCGACCAGGCCGAGGAGCAGTTCGTGGCCGCGGCTCGTCTGGGCGACGATGCGCTGGATGTCGACGGCTTCCAGGCCGCCTTCGGCCGTGCCTTCGCGGCGGGCGCGGGCCAGGTCCTCCGGCGAGCGGAAGCCGATGGGCAGTTTGGCGAAGCGGGAGGACCAGGCGGGCAGGAAGCCGACGACGGCCAGGGCGACGACCGCGGTGCCCGCGGCGATTCCGCGGGGCTGGAGTTCGGTCAGTACGGCGCAGAACGCGGCGAGCGTGCCGATCACGGCGGCCAGTGCGGCGGCGACGAAGGGCGCGTCTCCCTGCGGCAGCAGCATGATCAGGACGACGGAGACGATCAGGACGCAGACGCAGCCGACCAGGAACTGGAGGCGGCCCGGGCCTTCGGCGGCGTCCTGGGGCAGCAGCCCGGAGCCGGCGATGAGGGCGTGGGGCAGGGCCGCGATACCCAGGGCGACGGCCGAGGCGCGGTCTTCGTACACCCGGGCCCGTACGCCGGCCAGCGCGGTCAGGGCGACGGCCGCCACGCCGGCCAGGATGCCCTGGAAGCCGTGCATGTCGTGGCGGAGCGGGTCGGCGAACCAGAGGACGAAGCCGAGCATCGTCAGCAGCAGGACGCCGGAGACGAGTCCCGCGACGCGCATCAGGTTGTCGTTCCAGCCGCGGTTGTCCTGTTTGACGGCGGTGGCGATGGCGTCGACGACGTCGTCGTGCACGGCCGGGGGCAGCGAGTCGGCGAAGGGGCGCAGGAGCAGCACTTCACCGTCCCTGACCCGGTGTTCGACGAGAGAACGGCTCGCGTCGAGCACGGCGCCGTCACCCCGTACCAGGTGATAGCCGGCGAGGCTGCCGTCGGCCTGGGCCAGGCCCGAGAGCCGGATGATCTCCGGATAGATGTCCTGGATCGGCAGGTCTTCCGGCAGCGCCACATCGATCCGGCTGTCCGGCGCTGCGACGGTGACCCGGCAGAAGCCGGTCGATGTGCCCGTGCTCACCTGGTTCTTCCCCCTGTTCGGCAAGACTGCGAGGCGTCGCCATTGCGACGCGGTGCGCCACCATATCGTTCTGCGGCGGCCCCGGGCGCGCCGCCCGGCCACAACTTCCCTCCTCCCTCTCGCCAGTTGCCCGTGTGTCAGTAGGATCGGCGGACGCTGACGGGAAGCCGTCGCCGCACACGGGGGCGTCGGGCAGAGACGTAACAATCGCGAAGGATGAGTGCATCGGTGAGCGTCGTCATCATCAAACGGCAGCCGCGGATCCAGCCGCCTGCTGTGCCGGACGGCGAGATCAAACTCGAATCGCCGCCCGAGATTCCACGGGAGGGCGAGGACAGCGTCTGGATGAATCTGCTGCCGCTGCTCGGCATGTTCGGCTCGGTGGCCTTCTTCTTCATGCCGGGTGCTCCGGCCTACATGAAGGTCGTCGGCTCCCTCATGGCCGTCTCCACGGTCGCGATGGCGGTCGCCCAGCTCGTCCGGTCCCGGCGCGGCGGGGGTTCCGCGATGGGTCAGGAGCGGCGGGACTACTTCCGCTATCTCGAACAGATCCGCAAGGACATCCACAGGACCGCGGAGCTGCAATACCACGCGCAGGTCTACCAGCACCCGGACTCCGACCAGCTGTGGGCGGTGGCGGCCGACGGGAAACGGCTGTGGGAACGGCGCCCGATGGACGCGGACTTCGCCTCCGTACGGGTCGGGCTCGGCAGTCAGCAGCTGAGCACTCCGCTCGTCGCGCCGCAGACCGCGCCCAAGGAGGAGCTGGAGCCGCTGACGGCGGCGGCGATGAAGGCGTTCCTCGACGCGCACGGCAGGGTGTCGGACCTTCCCGTCTCCGTCTCGCTGCGCGCCTTCTACCACGTGGCGCTGTGCGGTGACAGCGACACGGTGTACGGGAACGCCCGCTCGCTCGTCGCGCAGCTCGCGACGCTGCACTCCCCCGAGGACCTCGTGGTCGCCGTGGTCTCGCACCCCGCCTCGGCCGCGGAGTGGGACTGGATCAAGTGGCTGCCGCACAGTCAGCATCCGAAGGCGAAGGACGGCGCGGGCTCGGCCCGGCTCCTCTTCGACGACCTCGGCGAGCTGGAGGACGCGCTGGCCGATCAGCTCGCCGACCGGCCCCGCTGGAACCGCGAGGCCACTCCGGTCTACGACCAGCCGCACCTGCTCGTCCTGCTGGACGGGGGCACGGTGCCGCCGGACTCCGAACTCGCCAGCTCCGAGGGGCTCCAGGGGGTCACCTTCCTGGAGATCGCTCCCGGCGAGCTGGAGGACGAGCTGCGCGGCAATCTGACCGCCTACCTGCGGCCGGACCGGCTTCAGCTGTACGTGGGCCGTGAGTCGGCCTACACGGGCACGCCGGATGTGCTGAGTCTGGCCCAGGCCGAGTCCCTGGCGCGGCAGCTCTCCCCCTTCCGGGTCGGTACGGCCGAGGAGGGTGAACCCCTGCTGTCCAACCTGGACTTCACCGACCTGATGGGCATCGGCGACGCGGGTTCGGTCGACGTCTCCCGGACCTGGCGTCCGCGCACCCTGCACGAGCGGCTGCGCGTACCGATCGGTGTCGGTGAGAACGGCGAGCCGGTCATGCTCGACCTCAAGGAGGCCTCGCAGGAGGGCATGGGCCCACACGGTCTGTGCGTCGGCGCCACCGGCTCCGGCAAGTCGGAGGTGCTGCGTACGCTGGTGCTCGGCCTCGCGGTGACGCACTCGTCGGAGACGCTGAACTTCATCCTCGCGGACTTCAAGGGCGGTGCGACCTTCGCCGGTATGGCGGACATGCCGCACACGGCGGCGGTCATCACCAACCTGGCCGACGACCTCACACTCATCGACCGTATGCGGGACTCGATCACCGGTGAGACGCAGCGCCGCCAGGAGCTGCTGCGCTCGGCGGGCAATTACGCCAACATTCACGACTACGAGAAGGCGCGGGCCGCGGGGGCGCCGCTGGAGCCGCTGCCCTCGCTGGTGATGGTGCTCGACGAATTCTCCGAACTCCTCACCGCCAAGCCCGACTTCATCGACATGTTCATCCAGATCGGCCGGATCGGCCGGTCGCTGGGTGTGCATCTGCTGCTCGCCTCGCAGCGCCTGGAGGAGGGCAAGCTGCGCGGCCTCGACACGTACCTCTCGTACCGGATCGGTCTGCGTACCTTCTCCGCCGCCGAGTCGCGTACGGCGATCGGTGTGCCGGACGCGTACCACCTGCCGTCGATCCCGGGCTCCGGCTATCTGCGGTACGACACCGACACCATGGTCCGGTTCAAGGCCGCCTACGTCTCCGGCGCCTATCACGGGGAGGGCCCGGCGCGGGCGCAGCGCTCCACGCAGCTGCGGCCCGCTCTGTTCACCGCGGGGCATGTGGAGCTGCCGCCCCAGCCGGTGGTGGAGGAGCCCGAGCCCGCCGCGCGGATCGACGACGCGCTGGCCGAGACCGTCCTCGACGTCCTGGTGGGGAGGATGGCCAACCAGGGGCCGCCCGCTCACCAGGTCTGGCTGCCGCCGCTGGAGGAGGCGCCGTCGCTGGACCAGCTGCTGCCCGCGCTGGCGGTGTCGCCCGACCGCGGTCTGACCGCGCCCGACTACACCGCGCTGGGCCGGCTCACCGTTCCCGTCGGCCTGGTGGACAAGCCGTTCGAGCAGCGGCGTGACGTGCTGTACCGGGACTTCGCGGGCGGCGCGGGCCACGGGCTGTTCGTCGGCGGGCCCCGGTCCGGCAAGTCGACGCTGCTGCGCTCTCTCGTCTCGTCGTTCGCGCTGACCCACACGCCGGGTGAAGTGCAGTTCTACTGCCTGGACTTCGGTGGCGGCGGTCTGATCGCGATGGAGGACCTGGCGCATGTCGGCGGGGTCGCCAACCGCCTCGACGGGGAGAAGGTGCGCCGTACGGTCAGCGAGGTCGCCGGCATCCTCAACGCACGCGAGGAGTATTTCCGCGCGAACAACGTGGACTCGGTCACGACGTACCGGCAGCGCCGGGCCTCGGGACAGCTGCCCGACCAGATCTGGGGCGATGTCTTCCTGATCGTCGACGGCTGGGCCACCTTCAAGACCGACTACGAGCAGCTCGAACCGGCCATCACCGATATCGCCATGCGCGGTCTGGGCTTCGGTGTCCATGTGGTCCTGACCGCGAGCCGCTACACGGAAGTGCGTCCCGCGCTCAAGGACATGCTGCAGAACCGCATCGAGCTGCGGCTCGGCGATCCGACCGAGTCCGAGGTCGACCGGAAGGTGGCGCAGAACGTCCCGGCGGGTGTCGCCGGTCGCGGCCTGACCTCGGACAAGCTGCACTTCATGGCGGCGCTGCCGCGCATCGACGGCTCCTTCGAGACGGAGGACCTGTCGGACGCGACGGCTTCGTTCATCCGGGCGGTCAACGAGAGCTGGCAGGGCGCGCCCGCCCCGGTCGTACGGCTGCTGCCGACGCTGCTGGAGGCGGACCGGCTGCCGAAGGGCTTCGAGCATCCGGAGCGGGGCATCGCCTTCGGTATCGACGAGTCGGCGCTCGCGCCGGTCTACGTCGACTTCGAGTCGGACCCGCACTTCATCGTCTTCGGCGAGAGCGAGTCGGGCAAGTCCGCGGTGCTGCGGATGCTCGTCAAGCAGATCTGCGAGCGGTACACCCCGGAGCAGGCGAAGATCGTCATGGGTGACTACCGGCGCGCGCACCTGGAGGGCATCCCGGAGTCGCACCTGTCGCGTTACTGCGCGTCGTCGCCTGCGCTCACGGAGACGATCGCGGGGCTGGCCGGTTCGCTCCAGCGCCGGATGCCGGGCCCGGATGTCACGCCCGAGCAGCTGCGTAACCGGAGTTGGTACAGCAGTCCGGACGCGTTCGTCATCGTCGACGACTACGACCTGGTGGCCAGCGGCCAGAATCCGCTCGCACCCCTGCTGGAGTACCTGCCCTTCGCCCGCGACGTGGGCCTGCGTGTCATCGTCGCCCGCGCCTCGGGCGGCGCCAGCCGGTCGCTGTACGAGCCGGTGATGCAGCGGATGCGCGAGCTGGGCGCGCAGGGCATCGTGCTCTCGGGTGACAAGTCGGAGGGCCAGTTGCTCGGCAATGTGGCACCGACCCAACTGCCTCCGGGGCGCGGCACGTTCCATACCCGGCGGCGTGGCGGGCAGATGGTCCAGACAGGCTGGCTGCCGGCGCGGCACTGATGTCGCGGCACTGACGGCCTCGTACGGCGCCGCCCGCCGGCCTCGTACGGCGCCGTCCACCGGCGCACTACGCGCCGGCGCCCGCCCCGTCACGGGGCGGGCGCCGCGCTCGCGCCTCGTGCGGCTGCCGGAGCGGCACCGGTCGAGGACGAGGGCCGCCACGGGCGCCATCCCGGCGCCGTCGCCCTGGTGCGCGGCGAGCGCCGCCTCCGCCCGGTCCCACCAGGGCGCGGTCGGTTCGGGCCGGGTGTACTCCATGCCGGGCTCGAAGTTCTCGGCGCATCCGCGCGCGGATCCGGCCACCGATGCCTACTGCCGCGACGGGCGATGTCTGGCCGACAGGGCGAACCCTGCCGGGAACGGCACTAGGCTGCTGGGATCTACGGAGATGTCGATGAGGGGAGACGGTGCCTGTGTCGGCGAGTGGGCAGTTCGAGGTGGAGACTCCGGTCCTCAGGGCCGAAGGCGCCAATTTCTCCACGATCGGGCAGGAATTCGGAAACGCGCTGACCCGGCTCAGCACCGGCCTGTCCGCGCTGGAGGGCTCGGGGACCCCGCCGTGGGGCGATGACGACCTCGGGGAGAAGTTCGGCGTCGTCTACGAAGGTTTTCGCGACGGCATGCGGGAGTCGATGGGCAGCCTGGCGGACCGGCTCGGCGGGATGGGTGCGGCGCTGACGGAGATGGGCGCCCGGCACGAGGCGAACGAGGAATCCACGGAGGTGCTGATGAAGGACCGCGAGTCCGACGTCCGTACGGACGAGGGCCGGAGCCGGTTCCTCGGTGGCACGTAGTCGACGCCGTCGCGGTCCTGCCGTACGACGGAAGTTGTGCCGCTGAGTCGATCATGCTGCCGGACGAGGCCGGGTGGGGCCCGGAGACGCTCGGCCGCGACCGGCCGGCGGCGGGCAGAAAGTGGATCGCGAGGACGGATCGAGAGCGTCGATCGAGCCGGCGGGCGGCCGACCGTCCCCGGCCAAGGGAACACCGTGATGAGTCCAGGAAGCCCTTCACCCGAGGACCAGCCCGTGCCACGCACGCCCGGGGAAGCCGTGCACCTGGTGCGGAGACGGTTCGGGCAGCCGACCCTGCCGGACGACACACCGGCACCGCTGCACGTGCACGAGTTCGACCTCGGATACGTGGTGTACGGCGTTCTCCCCCGGCCCACCGACCAGGGGGGCGTCCCCCGGCCCGCACAGCCCGGCGGCAGCAGCTTCGTCGTCACCAAGGACAGCGGCGATATCGCGACCGTCCCCAACTACCCGCCGGAGCAGGCCGCCGAAGTCTTCCGCAGGCACTACCGCCCCGGCTCCCGATCATAGAATCGGGGGCTCACACGTACGTATCCGTACGGACGGAGGACGGGAACCCATGGCCACGGCGACCAGAGACTACGCACCTCACCCCCACATAGGCGGCCGTAACACCGCGCTCCGCGCGCTCGCCGCGTGGCGGATGGAATGGCCCGGAACACCCCACGTGGTCGTACTCACCGGGGCCCCCGGCAGCGGGGTCTCGCGACTGCTCACCGGGTTCCTGATGCTCTGCGACCCGGAGTTCCGGGGGCTGCTGCCGCTCGACGACCTGGATCCCGTGACGGTGCCGCCCGAGCTGCCCGCCCCCGCCGTACCCGGCCCGGAGGGGCTCACCGCCGCGCAGGTCCTGTGGACGCTCGCCGACCACTTCGGGCTGCGGGCTTCCCGTGCCGAAGAGATATTCGCCGAATTCGCCGCGCTCGACCGGCCCGTCACCGTCGTCGTCCCCGACGTCGACCGTGCGGGGCCCGTACGGTCGGCGGACGAACCGGCCAGGCTCGTACGCGAGGTGTTGAAGCCTCTCGCGGCGACGGGGACCGTACGTCTCCTCGCCGACCTGCCGCGCGCGTACGCCGCCGAGCTGGTCGAGGACCTGCCTCCCGGCACCGCGCAGATCATCGATCTCGACGAACCCCCGTGGGCCGATCCCGAGGGGCTCGTCCTGTATGCCGAGACGTCGCTGACTCCGGCGGCCGGTGCCCCGGAGCCGGCGTTCACCACCGATCCCGGCGCCCGCCGGGCGCTCGCGGGGGCGATCGGCCGGCGGGCGGGCACCAGCGCGCTCGTCGTACGGCTCGCCGTCAGCGGCGTCCTGATGGCGCCGGAGGGCTTTGACCCCGCCGACGAGACGGCTCTGCCGTCCAGCGTGGGTGAAGCTCTCGATCTGCACGCCCGTCGGCTCGGAGCGGATCCACGGACGCTACGGCTGATGCTCGCGCCTCTCGCCCTCGCCGAGGGGGCGGGGCTTCCGACGGAGCTGTGGGGTCGGCTGGCCCGGGCCGTCGCCGGGCGCGACCTGAGCGAGGAGATCGCAGGCGGAATGCTGCTGGCCGGCCCCTTCGTGGAGCTTGTGGAGGAGGAACCGGCGGACGAGGAGGGGGAAGAGGGGACGGACGGGGGCGCGGGCGGCGGGCGTATGTCGCTGCGCCTGCTGCACCCCGCCATCGGCAACGAGATCCGCGCGCGGCTGCCCGATGTCCGCGCCGCACAGTCACGGATCGCGGTCGCGCTCCTCGAAGCCGTGCCCGACCAGGACTGGAGCCGGGCCGACCCGTACGTACGCGATCACATCGCCGCGCACGCCCTCGCGGCGGGTCTGCTTCCCCAACTCCTCACGGATCCCAGCTTGTTCGTGCACGCCGATCCCGTGGTGCTGCGGGCGGCCGTCGAGGCCGTCGACCCCGGGACACTGGGCCCGCCGGCCCTCACCTACCGGCGCACCGCCCCGCTGCTCACCCGTAACCAGGTGGGCGCCGAGGCGCGTGCCGCCTTGCTGGAGACCGCGTTCGTCGAGGACGAACTGCCCGAATACGCTGCCGCCATCGGCCGGCTCGGCTTCGAGCTGCCCTGGCAGACGCTGTGGAGCGTACGGGCCCCGGGGATCAGCGCCGTCACGGTCGGCGTCCTCCCCCGGCCGGACGGGGAGCCCCTGCCGGTCGCCGCCCTCGTCGTCCCCTTCGGTACACCTGGTGCGTCCCCCTCCGGCGACGCCGCGGTACTCGTGCACGGCCTCCTGGGGCCCGGGCGGCTCGGCGCGGTGGACCCGGGGCGGATTCTGCGCCCTTCCGAGGAAAAACGCGCCGCCGCTCCGCTCGTCCTCAGTCGTGGCGCCGACTACCTGCGGGTCTGGGAGCGGGCGACCGAGGAGGTGGTGGCCGCTCTGGTCTCCGACATCCCCTTCGCCGGTGCCGATCTCTCGCCGGACGGCATTCTGGTGGTCGCGACCGGGCAGGGGGCCAAGGCCCTTCGTATCCGCCCCCGCGCGTGAGCGATAGCCTCGCCCGTGCCCGTACGACCTCTGCCGTACCCACCCCCCGTACGACCCAGCCCGTACGACCCGCCCCGTACGACCTACCAAGGAGTCTCGTCGTGATCAGCCAGGCGCAGGCACTCGCCACCGCCGATCAGTGGCTCAATCCTCCTGACCCACAGGCGCCGCGCCGCGAGGTCGCGATGTACGAATTCGAGCTCGGCTGGGTCGTCTGGGCCGCGCCGACGCCGCCCGAGCGCGACCCGCTGACGGGAGAGCGGCGGCCTCCCGCCGACTTCGGGAACGCCTGCGGGGTCGTCGACCGGCGCTCCGGCGAGCTGACCCTCTGGCCTTCCGTGCCCGTCGAGGAAGTCGTACGGATGTATCAGCGGAAGCACGGCGGCGCCACGGCGGACACGAGCGCCAGGCCCGTCACCGGGCCGGGCAACACGGCCGTCTTCACCTACCTGGACCCGGCGAACGGGGAGGAGACCAGCCTCTCCCGCAGTGCGGGGCCGGGCCTGCCGCCCGTCGAGCACCAGGCGTGGGCCGAGCTGCGGCGCATGAACGTCCCCACGGACCATGTCGTCGCCATCCACACCGACCTGCGCCCGAGCCTGCTGCCCGGCGGCTATACCGCGCGGGTTCTCCATGCCTTCCCCCGCGCCCGGTTCTCGTGCACGCAGAACTACGGCCTCCTGCCCGAGGAGCGTGCCGAGGGCGTCGCCGGCCTCGTCCAGCAGGCCGAGCTGATGAGCCGGATCGCCGGCCGGCAGCCCCCGCCGCGCCCGTACCGCCTTCCGGTGCCGACGGACGTGGCACCGGCCGAGCCGCTGCCCGATGTGGCGCTCGGCCACCATCTGACCGAGGTCTTCGGTGCTGATGGGGTACGCCGTTACGACCCCGACGACATCGCGGGCACCGTGCTGCCGGACACCGCGAAGGCGACGCTGACCCGCACCGGTCTCCCGGCCGACCTGCCGTTCTTCTTCACGGCCGACCGGTCCGACGCGCCGCCGGCCGGAGGTCTGTTCACGGACGCCGCGACGCATC
Source organism: Streptomyces sp. NPDC051569 (assembly GCF_044454085.1). NCBI lineage: Bacteria > Bacillati > Actinomycetota > Actinomycetes > Kitasatosporales > Streptomycetaceae > Streptomyces > Streptomyces sp. NPDC051569. The sequence goes on along the minus strand of NZ_JBITDJ010000027.1, from coordinate 37,774 downwards.
TGCGGGAGCTGGGGAGCGAGGTGGGCGCACGCTCCCTGGAGATCCTGGAGAACTATGTCCGGATCGGATCCGACGGGACGGCGGTGATCACGGTGCAGTGCCCGGCACCGGAGGACCCGCCGGAGACGCTCGGCCCGGTCTGGGCGATCTCGGCGCAGGACGCGACGGGCCGGCGCGTGAACGAGTCCCTCGCCGCGTACCTCGGCTCGCTCGCCCTGCTCGCCACCACCCGGCGGCGGATGCGGGGCCTGGACCCCGTCGCGGCGGGTCTGGCGGTCGCCGCGTTCCAGGAGCGGCTCGTGGCGCTGGACGCCACGGCACTGGACGACGCGGGAAACTGGTGGTCCTTGGTGGTGGAACAGATGTGGCACGGGCTGTTCTGAGCGCGCTTTGAAGCCGGGCGGGGTGAAGCGGCACGCGGAACAGGGGGCGCCGTGAAGGAGCGGCGAACCAGGTGACACGTAACCTGCCAGGAGCTTTCGGACCGAAGGCGCTCCGTATGCGCGCATGTCGGAGGACCCCGGCCGTGGCCGGGGTCCTCCGAGGTTCTGGGGTCGGGTGAGGTTCTGGGGTCGGGCTGCGCGAGCTGAAGTCGGCGGCCCATAGTCAGCCGTACCTCGCCGTCGGGCTGGATGTGCATCCGGAACAGCGGGGTCAGGTGGCGTTTGTCCTCGTCGGTCAGGCAGAGAGTTCTTGCTGGTCACGACGGTTGCGACTCAGCTCCCCGCTCTTGCCGGGGAAGATGATGTCGTTGGCGCCGTTCCAGCCCTCGACGACGCCGAAGCCCTTCTTGGATCTCGCGCTGAAGGTCGCGGTCGCGCGGATAGCGGACGTATCGCCATCCGTCGTCGCGGCCAGGGCGGGCCGGGCCCGTACGCGGCCAGCCGACCTCGGCGGGAGAGCGCTGAGGTCGGGACAATTACCGCTCCCGGACGGCGTAGGTCACATGCGTCACCCTCGGGGAGGGCTCCGCGCGGACCTGCTCCAGGGCCACGCGGCCGGCGTCCACGCCCTCGAACAGGCGGATTCCGGAGCCGAACAGCACGGGTGAGAGCGCGATCGAGAACTCGTCGATCAGGCCGGCGTTCACGTACTCCAGGATCGTCGCGCCGCCGCCCGCGATGCGGACGTCGCGATCACCGGCGGCCTCGCGGGCCTGGTCGAGGGCGGACTCGATGCCGTCGTTGACGAAGTGGAACGTGGTCCCGCCCGGCCGCTCCCAGGGGTCACGCTTCTCGTGCGTCACGACGAAGACCGGCGTGTGGAACGGCGCCTCCTCCGGCCACATCTGCTCCCCGGCGTCGAACATGTGCTTGCCCATCACGCTCGCGCCGGTGCGCTCGAACGTCTCCCGCACGATGTCGTTGTCGCGCCCCTCCTCGCCGCCCTCGCCGAGCTTCACGTTCTCCCGGAAGAACCGCTGCGGGAAGATCCACTGCTGCAGTTCCATCCATAGCCGCCCCATCAATTCCTCGGGGGACTCGGGCGCGATGAAACCGTCCAGCGACATCGACACGCTGAAGAACACCTTCCCGGCCATCAGCCCTCCTCCCCCTTCCGCGCGATCTCGGTGACGTACGTAGCCAGGTTGCTCAGGGTCTGCCGGCCGCCCTCGATCGCGTGGTACTTCTCGACCGCCTCGTCGCGCAGCTCCTTGGTGGGGAACACCGTGCGCATCTCGATCCGGGTCGCCGCACCGTCGGGCTCGAACGTGAGGACCGACTCGAAGGCGTTCGGGTCGTCGCGGGTCTCACCGTGGAGCATCGCGATCCGTTCCGGCGGGGCGAGCTCGGTCCAGGTGATCCACTCTTGGTAGTCCGTCCCGTCCGGTCCGTGCATCACGAAGTCCCACTCTCCGCCGACGCGGAACTCGAACGCCCGCGTGGTGGTGGTGAACCCTTCCGGTCCCCACCATCGCGACAGGTGCCGGACGCCGGTGAACGCCTCGAACACCAGCTCCCGTGGGGCGTCGATGATCCGGGAGGTGACGATCTCGCGGTCGGCTGTCGCCGACTGCGCCGGCGTTCCTTGTTCTGGCGTGCTCATCAGCTACTCCGCTTTCCTTGTCTGCTTCAGGTCCCGCACGTAGGCGTCCAGTCGGTCGAAGCTCTCGTTCCAGAACTGCTCGAAACCGCCGGTCCACTCGTGGACGGGCCGCAGCCCGCCGGCGTCAAGACCGTACAGGCGCTGCTTGCCTGCCTTGCGGTCACACACCAGCCCGACCTCCCGGAGCACCCTCAGGTGTTTGGACGCCCCCGGCTGGGTCATCCCCAGCTCCTGGGCCAAATCGGTCACCGACCGCTCGCCCGCCCGCAGAAGTACCAGGATCTCCCGGCGCTGCGGCTCGGCGATCGCGTTGAAGACGTCCGAGGTCGTCGCTGCTCGTGCCATGAGGCAATCGTATGCCGATATCGGCATGCGTCAAGGTGGAAGGAATCAGGCGGTCATGTCAGATGACGATCGTGACCCTTGTCAGCGGCTGCGGAAACTGAGCGATGACAGATCCCGGCGATCGGCGCGGCTGACCTGGTCCAGGCGGAAACCGTCACGCTTGGTGTTCGGGAAAAGTCCCCTCGGCGGACGTGACCATGTTCGTGACGACTTCCGGCCCACGGTGAGGCTCGGGCTCGGCTTCGAGGATCTGGACGCGGAACTGACGTGGAATGCGACGCGGAATGCGACGCGGCAGCCCAGCGCGTCTCTGACCAGCCGCGGACCCGTGCTCACGTCCGGGTCCGAGCAGTGCCGAGACGGCCTTCACCCCCGCCGTGAACAACGGAGCACCGGCCGGGTCAGCGGAGCACCGGCCAAGATCAAAGGTAGAGCGAGAATCCGCCGCGGTGTCGCCCGGAAGCCTTCTTCCCGGGCCCCTCGGACCCTCCGGAGGGACGCTCCGGCTCGGAGGCGTGCCCGGACTCAGGGACGGGGCCGGGCACGGACCCGGGTGCGGAAGCGCGCTCGGCTCCACGTTCCCGTACCTCCGCACGCTCCTCCTCCGACAGCGCGTCCCACGTACTCCGCAGGGAGGCGGTGCCGGTCAGCAGCCCGCGGGAAGCCGAGGGGTCGTCGAGGGCGTCGCGCAGGGTCAGGCGCCCGGACAGCAACTTCTGCGCGCTCTCACGCAGTGCGCTGTTCGCCTCTCCGCCGCCGTCGGCGAGCTTGCGCAGCGCGGAGTTCAGCGAGCGGAGCTGCGCGGGCTCCAGTGCCTCGTCCGACACCCCGCCGCCGTGGACCGTGGAAGGGTCCGCCGGGTCGGGCGTCTGCTTCGCCATCTCTCTGCCCTCGTCTCTCGTCGTGTCCGGTCGGACAGGAACCCGTGGACCGGACCAGGCACCTACCCACTCCCGGCGGCCTCCTGACCGCGCGTCCCGAGTGCGCCGGGACGCCTCGTCCGCCGGCTGCCGCGCGGCATCGGACCGTCTGCGCGTCCACCCCGGCGAACGCGTCCCGACGGGTACCGTAGCGCAGCGGTGCGACGACGGACCGGTACCACCGCCGTGGACGGCAGAGGTCCAACTCGACACGCCACAGGCCTCGTTCGTGGAAACACCGGTCCGCCTTCAGTCGGGGATGGCACCTTTCCGGGATACACGGCCGCTCAGGGGCTTGCCCGCATCGAGATACGAGGCAAGGCTCCGGAGCATGGTGAGGACAGCGATACCTCCGACCAGCCGGCGCGGGCCCGGACCCATGTCGAGCAGAAGCAGCCCCGCGCAAAGCATGAGAACAACAACGGAAAGCCGGCGGCCGCGGGCCGATGAAGAGCGGCCACTCCGCGCGCGGGTCCCACAGCCGGAGATCCTCGCGCACCGTCCGCCTTACCGCCGCCTCATCGACAGAGATGCTGTGCGGGGTAAGCTCACGCGCTTCACGCAAGCGGCAGGCTGCCGTGAATCACCCAGCCGGCGTCGGCGACGATCACAGCAGCCACCGTGACCGACGAATCTGCCTGCGGCTCGGGCCGCGTACGCGCGTCCCAGCAAATCGATGATGCTGCCACACCAGGCGCCGTCAGCGGTCGGGCATTCGCATCACCGCTTCCGGCAGGGCCCGGATCCATGCTCAGGCCGGCGCCGGCGAGACAGCCGTCGACCACATCAGGGCGGTACTGGATCTGCTGGAGCCGGCGCTTCACCGCCTGGGTGATCTGGCCTGGGTCGGCCGCCGCGAGGTTGATGTCGCGCTTGACCAGCGATCAGACGCCGCCGCAGTGCTCTTACCCGTGGCCGGACCTCCCGTCTCCACAGCCCCACCGCGTGCTCGTCGCGTTCGATCGCGCGCCGGGCGGGCTGCTGCCAGGACCAGCCGTGCCGCCGCAGCGGCCGCCACGTGCCCTCCACGTGCCCTCCACGTGTACGAGACGTGGAACAGACGGCCGATCAACGTTTTCACCCGGGCCAACGTCCACCGCTGGTCGGCCCACCCGTGGGCCCCTTAAGCCCCCACCGCCATACGTAGCCGCACCATCCGCGCGCTAGTGACCCTGATATGGGGGCTGCCGGCGGTACGGGTCGGCGTCGCCGCCCGGCTGCCGGCCCTGAGACGGGGGCTGCTGTCCGTAGTGCCCATACGGATTGGGGCCGCCGCTCGGCGGGGCCTGGCCCGGGTAGGGGGTGGGGTACGGCGGCTGGTTCGGGTAACCGCCCGGGGCCGGGGTTCCGCCGCCGGGGCCGCCACGGTTGCGACGACGGAGAACCACCGCGAGGACGATCCCGATGACGACGACGGCTGCCAGACCGAAGACGATCGCGATGATCCTCCCGGGGGAAAGACCCCCTGCCGGAGAAGCGGATTTCCCGGCAGCGGACGCATCACTGCCACCCGGCGCCGCATTCGGTTCCGGAGTCACCGCGGCCTGAGCGAGTGGGCCTTCCTTGGGACCGGCCGGGATATCCATCGTCAGAGCGTTGTACGGACGGATCATCCCGTATCCGAACTTCTCATCGGGCACCTTCTCGACCTTGTTGTCCAGGAACGTCGCCGACTTGATGAGGCGATTAATGACCTGACCGGCCGTAAGGTTCGGAAATTTTGAGCGCACCAGAGCCGCTTCGGCCGAAACAAAAGCAGTCGCGTCGGAGGTACCAGTGGCTTCCGAATAACCACTGGAACTGGCCGGGTCTACGCTGGTGATATTCTCGCCCGGAGCCGTAAGGGTGATTCCGGAACCATAATTTGATCTGTCTGACACTTTCAGGGACTCGTCGACGGCGCCCACCGCCACGACACCCGGAAGCGCCGCCGGGTACTCAATGGTGTCGATTCCATCGTTTCCCGCACTCGCCACGACCACCACGTCGTGCTCCTGAGCGTATGCGATGGCTTTCGCTCCATCACTTCCTGGCGTACCGGCACTGTCCCCGAAGGACAGATTGATCACCGATGCGCCATGATCAACTGCGTATCGGATACCTTCGCCCCATTGCGTGGGATCGAGATCGCCCTTTCCTGTCTGCGAGACACGAACCGGCAGGATCTTCACCTTCGGCGCCAATCCCATGACACCGGCGGAGTGATCGGATCCGTGCCCGCGCCCTGCGATGATCCCTGCCATGCGCGTGCCATGGCCGTTCTGGTCCGCCCCGGCGTCCGTACCGCCCTGAGTGAAATCTTTTCCATCCAACACCTGACCGGCCAAATCAGGATGACTTCCGTCCACACCGGAGTCCACCACCGCCACGGTGACTCCCTGGCCCTCGGATTCGGACGCTACTTTCTTCACGTCGAAGGCCTCAAGTGCCCATTGTTTGTCGCGGATATAGTCCGCCGAAGCCGTTGGGGCCGTAGTGAGGAGCAAGGCTCCCGTCAGGGCCGCAACTCCCGTCGCGGACCAGACTCGCTTGACACCCATTCCTTGCTCCTCACTCCACTACACGCAGCTGTGCCGACCCTCGGGTGCGAATCGACAAATCCATCCGCCGGAACGCTCGGCGGCTACTCGACGGTCGGCGGCACCACCCGGCGCCGGTCCTCGGAGACCCAGGTTTCCTCGTCCTCGACCAGGTAGTCCGGACGGTCGCCGCCGTTCTCCTTGTCGGACCGCTTTCCACCGCGTCCCGCCGCGCCCCCCATGCCACCACCTGGCGTGGCACTTCTCTGCGAGCCACCCCGGCTGCCGTGCAGACCGCCGCCCGCGCCGGTGCCGGCACTCTTGCCGGTCACCCCCTTGGCCGCACCGACCACACCCCCGCGCGCCCGGGCGAGGGAGCCACGGCCGCCGGTTCCCGCACCACCACGGCCGGCGCCGGCCCCGGCGCCACCACCCATACCGCCCGCACCAGGACGGCCACCGGCGGAGCGACCCGCCGCGGCGCCGGCGCCACCTGCGCCACCGCCTGCGGCGCCACGGCCGCTCGTCGCGCCGGAAGTGGCGCCCGGGATTCCCCGGCCGCCCGCCGCTCCGAGGCTGCCACGAGTTCCGCCGGCGCTACCGAGTCCGACACCACCTACAGGGGGGATGGCCCCACTCCCGAAGCCACCGCCTGCCGTGCCGCCCCCACCGGACGCGCCGGACCCGACGGAGCCCAGGCCCGGGCCCGCGCCCAACTGACCCGGAGCCAAGCTGTCGATGTTGGTGCCGATCGTCGGGGGAAGATGCTGACCACCGGGCGGCACCGAACCGGTCGGCGCCGCAGGGGCGCCACCGATCGCGTTCGCATCGCCGGCGCTCCAGGGCTTGGCGACGGCGCCTGCCGCGCCGGGGCCGGTCGCCGACGGCGTCGGTACGGTGACGGGTGGAGGCACCGCGACATCACTGCTGGGAGGCGGAATGTCCCTGCGCTGGTCGTCACGGACCGCGTTGTCGGAGAGGTTCTTCGCGTAGACCTTGTAGTTGGCCCCCAGGCTCTCCATCAGAGCCACGGCCTTCAGTTGCTCTTCCTTCGCCGCGACCAGGGAGTCCGCATTGGCCTCGGCCGCCGCCCTCGCGTTGACACCGTTCGCGAGGTCCTTCTGCAACTGGGTGTCGTCTTTTTCGTCGTTGGAGAACGCGTCCCCGACCTTGTCGAAGAAGCCAGGTTCCCTGATCTCCCGCATCTGTTCTTTGGCCTGCCGCAGGTCCTGCTGCACCAAGTGCATCTGACCCGAGGCGAGGTTGGCGTAGGCCGCGGCATTCTTGATGTTCCGGGAGATGTCCTGAGCCTTGCGGGAAAACGCCTGGGCGGCCGCGCCTTCCCAGTGGTCAAGGACGTCCTTCACGGCCTTGTCCAGCATGCCGGCGATACTGTCGCCGCTGGAGACCGAGTCCACACCCCCCACGGTCCCGTCGCCGTCTCCACCGGAGAGGATCAGGTGGACCTGCTTCCAGTGCTGGCTGATTTCGTAGATCTGGCCCGGATCCGTGTTCTCGATCATCCTTTTCAGGCCCTTGATCGAGTAGTTCATGAAGGTGGTGTCGAGACCTGTGGGCCGGCCCTGCCCGCCGTTGGCCTGCTTTTCGAGCCGCTCGTCGTGCTTCTGCTTGATGCGGTCCTTACGGACCTTCTCCATCGCCTCGTAGTCCTGGGGCGAATACGGGTACGTCATCGAACATCCCCTCTGTGAGACACCACTGCCCGGATTCCGCTCAACTGGAGAGCGCGTTCTTGGGCCGGGGCGCTTCAGAGTTGCCCCCCATGTTGTTCTTGACCGCACCCTCTTGGTCGTTGTACTTGTCCCGGACCGCGGAGGTGTTCGTCCCGAACTCCTTGATCAGTCCGTGCAGCAGGTTGATGGTGCTCTCGACCTTGAACTTCATCTCGGTGTGAGCCGTATGGAGCTCCGCCGACTCCATGAAGTCGTCGTGACCCAGAGCATGCTTCGGGATCTCCGTGTTGTACTTCGCCGTGCTACCGGCCTTGTCCATGTCGTCGAGCAGTCCCCAGAGCTTCCGGATGACCTCGTCCATCGCGCTCAGGTCGACCCGCATCCCGGTGCCGTCCGCCATATCCCCGTTCCTCTCCCCGTGTACCAGTCCTTGCCGCCCGGTCGGGACGGCCCTACCGCGCGGCGGCCGCCGCCTGTTTGCGGCGCCAGTCGCGCAGCACCACGCCGCTGCCGCTCACCAGGAGCACCAGCACCAGTGAGCCGCCCATCACGTACATCGCGACGCGGCGGTCGCGGTCCGCGTCGCTCTCTCCCATGGTGACTTCCATCGGGATCACCTTGGCCGCGCCCATGTCCGCCCGGGGGGTCAGTGCCGGGGCGTTCGCGGGGGTGGAGTCGTCCGTCAGGGCCGCGACCGGGTCGACCACGCCCCAGCCGAGGAAGCGGTTGGGGCCGCGGCCGGGGCGCTTGGCCGTCTCCTGGATACGGGTGGAGATCTGGGCCGCCGTCCAGTCCGGGTTCTTGGCCTTCAGCAGTGCCGCCACGCCGGTCACGTACGGGGCGGCGAAGCTTGTGCCGTCCGCTGTGCACTGACCGCCCTTCGGGACCGTCGAGACCATGCCGACGCCCGGGGCCGCGACGTCCACGAAGTCGCCCGCCTGGGAGAAGTACGCCCGTTCGTCGTTGCGGTCCGATGCCGCGACAGCCAGCACTCCGTCGTACGAAGCCGGGTAGGTCCGGGCCGACGTGCCGTCCGCGCCGTCGTTGCCCGCGGCCGCGACGATCAGGACCCCCGCGTCGACGGCGTCCTGGACCGCGTTGCGCAGATCGATGTTGTCCTTGCGGCCCGTGGTGTCCGAGGAGATGTTGATGATCTCGGCGCCCCGGGACAGGGCGTATCTGATCGCCTCCGTCATCGTGGCCGAGTCGCCCTGCTTGTCCTCGGCGCCCGTGTAGCGGATCGGAAGGATCTTGGCGTCCGGTGCGATGCCGGCGAAGCCGGTCCCCTTGATCGCGCGCGCGGCGATGATGCCCGCGACCCGCGTGCCGTGGCCTTCGACGTCCTGGGTGCCGTTCGTCGAGCCGACGAAGTCCTTGCCGTCGATCACGGCGGGGCCCAATTGGGCGCTGGTGCCGTCGACGCCGGTGTCGATGACGGCGACGGTGACGCCCTTTCCGGTCGACTCGCCCCGGAGCTGGTCGAGGAGGATCCGCTGCAGCGACCACGGCGTCGCCGTGATGTTGCCGCCGCCGAAGACGCATTCGGAGCTGGAGGTCAGGCCGAAGTCGGTCGTGTCCGGGCCCGGGCCGGAGGTGGAAGGGCCGGAGGTGGAAGGGGAGGAGGTGGAAGGGGAGGAGGTGGAAGGGCCGGAGGTGGAAGGGGAGGCGTCGGCCGGCGCGGCCGGGGACGCCGACAGGCACAGGCCGGTGGCCGCGAGCACGCCGAGGACCCGCCGCAGTGTGTCGGTCCCCCGCGTGCGGGTACGTGCGCGCGTGCGCGATCGGGGCAGCAGGACCCCCATGTTCAGGACTCCCAGGGCTTCGACGACGGTGGTGTTTCGCTTCTTCATGACAGAGGACTGTTCATGACCGATACGGAGAGGGGCCGACCCGGTCAGCACCGCTGCCGGGCCGGCCCCTCAGCGCCGTGGGTCAGCCCCAGGTCGCCGCGTTGCTCTTCTCGGTCGACTGGTAGTTGTCGGCCGAGTTCTGCAGCGCGGAGGCGATCTTCAGAAGGGTGGCGTGCAGGTCAGCCGCAGTCGTGTCCCACTGCTGCTGCTTGGCCTGGTAGCCCTGCTGAGCCTCGCCCTCCCAGGTGTTGGCGACGCGCTTGACGGCCGCCTCCAGGTCGTCGAGCTGCTGCTTGATGCGGCCGGCCGTGCTCTGGACGTCGGTGGACGCCTGAGTGATCGTGGCGAAATTGACGAGGATGGACATCGCCAACGCTCCTTTTCGGAAGAAGGAAGTCGGAATTCGGAATGATCTGGTTCAGAACAGCTGATCAGCCGAAGTCGGACATGATCTTGCTGATCTCCGAGTTCTGCTGCTCCTCCGACGCGCTGTAGTTGGTACGCGTGGAGTCGACGGCTTCCTTGATGTCGGACAGGATGTCGTTCATCCGCTTGGCGTCCTCGTTCCAACGGTTCTGCAGCTGCTGGTACGAAGAGGCCGCCTGCCCCTTCCAGCCGGAAGCGATCTGATCGATCACGCCGTTAAGACGTGAGATCTCGCCCTGAACCTGACCGCGAACCGTGTCGATCTTCCCCGAAAGGACGCGAAGCTCGTCCTCTGTTACCTGAAACTGACCGGCCATGGTGCACCTTCCCCCATGCTTTGTCGATGACCGGGACGCCCTCGCGGCCTCCCGGGCTAAGCCGCACATCGTTGAGTGCCGCACCGAGTCTAGCGTCCGCCCGCCGCGGAACTACGGGCGGAAGCCATCGCTCACAGACCTCACACAGAGCTGTGACATTAACGATGTGCATGCCAAACTACCCGTCAAGTATGGACTCATCCAAGGAAGTTGGCCACCACTTATCACTGACTCTGCGGCTGGCTCGCACTGCCGGTGTCCAGCGTGGGCCCCTTCGGAATGAACTCCGCCCAGGTGGCGGGTACGACCGCGATATGGGCGACCTTCTCGTAGCCGAGCCGCGTACGCGCCTTGTCCGTCTCGGACGCCTCGGCCGACTCGCCGTCTCCGGTGACCGCCGCCGCGTTCCCCTCCGCCGAGGTGTCATTGTTGACCGGCAGCGAATAGCGCAGCCCCGTATCCGTCAGCAGGTAGGTCGCGCCGCCGCCCGCCGCCGCTCCGCTCACCTCGCTGAAGAGCAGGCCGGATCCCGACGAGACGAAGGCGTTCAGCGAATCGGCGATCACGCTCTTCGGATACGCCGTTCCCGCCCAGGTCGCGAGCTGCGGTTTCCCGTCGCTCCCGACGCTGCCCTTGTAGACGCTGCACGATGTGGTGCGCCCTTCGCCGGCCTTCCCCACCGCCCTGTTCGCCTGCCTCGGGAATTGCTCCGGCCAGCCCTTGTCCTGGTAAAAGCCCGGAGCCTGACCACCGTTGGCGGCGATGACGTCCTGGCTGTTGACGCGGATGTCGGCGATCTCGGCGTCCGGATACGCCTGCTTCGCGTCCGGCGAGCCCTTGAGCAGCTCGGCGACGAACGGGGAGACGGTCGCGATCCGGTCCTTCAGCACCACGTAGTACTGCGTGCCCTGGGCGGCCTGCGCCTTGAGCACCCGGCCCACCGTGCCGGCCTCGTCGGGCATTCCCGCGACCTCGGTGGGCCGGCCGAGGTCCGGCACCTCCGGGAATGCGATGGTGCCGCCGCTGTTGAGCGTCGCCAGCCACTCCTTGCTGACCTTCTGCGGCTTGGGCGAGATACCCATGACCGCCGTGCGCAGCTGCTCCATCCCGGTCTGGTCACCGTGCTCCGGGTCGCCGACCGGGAAGCGGGTGCCCTCGCCGTCGACGAGGTACTCGGAGCCCGTCGCGGAATCGGCCACGTACAACACCTCGCGCGGGGACAGCGCGCCCTTGCCGGTGACCGCCTTCGCGTCGGCGGCGTCGAGGACGAACACCCCCCGGTCGACAGAGGTCCCCGGGCCGGAGGCGGGACGCTCGCAGACGGCCCACGCCTTCGCCTTCTCGGCGTCGTCGGCGTCAGGCAGCCGGTCGGGAGCGTACGGGATGCCGAGCGTCGCCCCGTGCGGGAGGCCGCTCTTGTCGATCTCGTCGCCGGGGACCTCGATGACCTTGCCCTTGTCCTTGTCCAACAGGAGCTTGGCGGAGGCGTAGTTGAGGACCGGGTGGAGGGTGGGGACCTTCTTGCCGTCGGCCGCCAGGTCGGGGACGACCACGTAACGGGTCGTGGAATCGCTGTCGACGACGATGTACTCGCCGGGCTTGTCCCAGCCCTTGGGCGCGGTCGGTTTGATGACGCCCCAGCCGATACAGCCCACGACCAGCACGACCCCCACCACCATGCTGGGCATGATGGTACGGAGCGGGCGGGGCGCCCCTTCGTCGGACCCGCCGGGCGACGGCGCCAGGAACGCGGCGACGGTGCGCTTGCGAGCGAACGAGTAGGCGCTGAGCTCATCCTTACGCGTTGCCATGTATGCCTGTTCTCCCCGTATCACGTCGTACATGTGGCCTGTTCAACCCGAGCAGCCCCCTACTATGCACTGCCCGCTTGTCCCCCTGGGGGCAAGGGGGTTGTACGGTAACCACTCGCATGCGTCTCCCGCCTCGTCAGCACGACCGACCACGAACCACGACGAACAGGCACGAACGACGCGGAGTAGGCCACCACTTCGGAAAGGGATGTCCCGGGGGATGACCAGCCCAACCCGCACCCGACGACGCAACCAACGCACCTCGCGGCCACCGGCCCCGGCCCCCGCGGCCGTCACCTCCGCGTCACCGCGCACGCTGCCCCGGCCCGGGAGCATCGGCCCCCTGCGGCTGCAGCAGCTCGTGCTGCTGGAGGGCGCGGCGGCGGTCGTGGTGGTCGCCTGGGTCATCGACCACCGGCTGCTGGTCCCCGCCGTCGTGGTAGCGGCGCTGATGCTGCTGCTCGCGGTCCTGCGCCTGCACCACCGTCCGCTGCTGGAGTCGTACGACGCGGTGCGCGCCCTCAAACGCCGCCAGCGCGCCGCCAAGCTGCCCGTACCGCCGGGCACGGACCCGTGGCTGGCGCCGGCGGTGGAGTGCGATCCCGCGCTGCGGACGTACAGCTTCGTCTCCCGTGACGACCGCTCCATCGGCATGATCGGGGACGGCACGTTCCTGACGGCGGTGCTCTTCGTGCAGCCCGGCGACCAGCCGCTGCGCCCGGCGATCGGCGACCGTCAGCTTCCGCTCGACCTGATCCAGGACGCCCTGGAGGTCGACGGCATCCGGCTGGCCTCGGCGCAGGTCGTCCAGCACACCCAGCCGGCGCCGGCGCCGCACCTGCCCGCGCAGTCCGTGTCCGCCCGGTCGTACGCGCCGATCCAGGCCCAAGCGGGCTCGCCCGCACTGCGGTTGACGTGGATCGCGCTGAAACTCGACCCCGAGCTGTGCCCCGAGGCCGTCGCGGCACGCGGGGACGGTGTGCCCGGGACCCAGCGGGCGCTGCTGCGCGTCGCCGACCAGCTGGCGAGCCGGCTGGCGGGCGCCGGGTTCGAGGCGACGATCCTCGACGAGAACGAGCTCGTGCAGGCGATCGCGACGTCGAGCTGCCTGAACCCGCGTGCCAATGTGCAGCAGGGTCAGGACGGCCGGCCGCCGCAGCGCCGTACGGCCGAGTCGGTGCGGAGCTGGCGTGTCGACGACCGCTGGCACAGCACGTACTGGATCTCCCGCTGGCCGCAGCTCGGGGCCGACGGGCTCGCGATGCCGCACCTGGTCACGCGCTTCACCTCGTTGCCGGTGCTGGCCTCGACCTTCAGCCTGACGCTGAGCCGCGCCGGCAACCGGGGCACCTCGGTCGCCGGACATGTGCGTATCACCGGCCGGGGCGAGGACGAACTGACCAACGTCCGCCAGGAACTGGAGCGCGCCGCGGGCGCCGCCAAGGTGGGCCTGGTCCGTCTCGACCGGGAACAGGTGCCCGGAGTGCTCGCCACGCTGCCGCTGGGAGGCACGTACTGATGTCTTACCCCGCCCCGACCCCCGTACCGTCCCCGCCCCCGAACCAGCAGCCCGGTGGTCCCGACCGCAGGCCCGCGCACGTGGCCTCGCCCACGGACACCGGCCTGATCCCGCTCGTCCAGCAGCCGGCGGCGCCGCAGCAGTTGCGGCGTATCTTCAGCCCGGGGTTCGGGCTGCGCGGCCCGCGCCGCAACCGGCACGTGGTCACGTCCGACGCGGTCACGGCGATCAGCATGCCGATCGGTGACGACGGCGTGGTCATCGGCATGGACACGGACAACCAGCCAGCGGTGCTGGGTCTCGCCCGCCCGACCCGCTTCGACGTGGTCCTGGTCGGCGGCCTGTGGATGGCACAGGTGCTGGCGCTGCGTTCGGCGGCGACCGGTGCGCGGGTCGCCGTGGAGACCGGCCGCCCGCAGGTCTGGACGCAGCTCGCCCAGGTGGCGGGCGGCGGTCAGCAGTGCGTGACCGTGCACCCGGTGGGGCAGGTACCCGCCCAGGGGCCCTCGGTCTCCAGCCCCGTCGTCCTGATCCGTGACTGCGGTGTGCGGCCGCCGCGCGGGCGGGTGAGCTCCCTGCCCTGGCAGGCGGTGGTGACGGTACTGCCGTTCATCGGGGAGTACGCGCCCCGGTGGCTCTCCCAGGCGCATCTGGTCGGACTTCAGCGCGTCTCGCCCCAGGAGACCGTGGTCGTACGGGAGACCCTGGGCATCCCGGCGAGCGATCTCGATGTGCTGCCGTCGCTCTCGGACAACGTCGCGCTGTGGTCGACGCGCAAGCACCGCAAGTACGTGATGACCCAGCCCACGGATACGGAGACCGGTCTGCTCGGCACGGCCCGCCGGCTCGACTGAGCCGGCGGCGGGCGGCCACCAGGACTGGTGGGCTTGTCCCTTGCCGGGCGGGGGTGATTAGTCTCTTCTGGTGATGCGGTGACGTGGTGGACGCGCACGCCGCGCCCCATCCGCTCGTTCGTGACGCCGCATACGGCGGTCGACCAGGAGGCAGTGCAGTGAGCAGGGACCGATCCGAGTACACCGGAAGCCCTCCCCCGGACGGCGAAGAACGCGAGCTGGATATGACCGGCGAGTTCGAGATCGTTTACACGCCGCCTGCTTGGTACGACCAGTCGGGGGCGAACGGTCCGGCGGCGCCCACCGGTCCGCACGACGACGGGCGGGTGCCGCCGCCCCCGCCACAGGGGCCGCCCGTGCCGCCGTCCTACGCCCCCGCGCCGGGCGGCTACGGATTCCCGCCGGCGCCGGCTCCCGGGCAGCCGCAGGTGCCGCCACCGGCTCAGCCGCAGGGCGGGTCGCCGGTCCAACAGCCTTTCCCGCAGGCCCCGCAGGCCCCGCAGGCCCCGCAGGCCCCGCAGGCCCCGCAGGCCCCGCAGGCCCCGCAGGCCCCGCAGGCGCCCCAGGCACCGCAGCCGGCCCCTGCCGCGGCGCCCCCGCCGCCCAGCTTCCCCGTACTGCGTACGGCCGACGAGGACGCCGAGGCGGCGGCTCTCTTCGACAGTCCCTCCCCCGAGGCCCCGCCGGCGGAGCGGAACGCCGACGCCGGCGCCGAAGCCGCCGCCCCCGAGCCGGAGCCCCAGGCCCCGCCGGAGGCCGGGACCGGCGCCGCACCCGCACCCGCACCCGCACCCGCACCTGAGCCCATGGCAGAGCCGGTGGCCGACCCGCACGTCGCGCAGCAGCAACTGCCGCCGTTGCCGATGGGGTACCAGCCCGCGCCCGCACCCGCGCAGCAGCCGGCACAGCAACCACCCTTCCCGCAGCAGCCGTTGCCGCCGCAGACGGCGCAGCCCGTACCGCCGGTGGCGCCACAGGCCGCCCCCCAGGGCGGCTTCGGTCCGCCGCAGCCGATGCCCGACGCGCAGCAGCAGCCGTTCCCGCCGGATGCCGGGTACGGCTATGGATACCCGCAGCAGCCCCCGCAGTACCAGCAGTACCAGCAGCCGCAGCAGTTCCAGCCGGGAGGTCCGCCCGCTCCGCAGCAGTACGGGCAGCCCGGACCCCAGCAGCCGGTGCCGCAGCAGTACCAGCAGACCCCGCCGCAGCAGGCGGGCCCGCTTCCCGGGTACGGCTACCCGCAGCACCCGGCAGATCAGAGCGGTTACGGCTACCCGCAGCAGCCCCCGCAGTCGGCTGAGCCGCAGTCACAGCCCCAGCCCCCGCAGTCACAGCAGCCGCAGCCGCAAAACCCCCAGCCGCAGCAGCACCCGCAGAACCCGCAGGGCTGGTCGGCCCCGGCCGGCCCGTATTCCGGCGGCCACCAGCCGCCGCAGGCCATGCCCGGCGCCCCCCTCGGCTACAACGCGGCCGTCGAACTGTCGTCGGACCGTCTGCTGCGCAACCAGCCGAAGTCCCGTAAGAACAACGCGGTTCCGTCCCGCTTCAAGCTCGGTGCCAAGAAGGAGGAGGCCGAGCGGCAGCGGAAGCTGGCGCTGATCCGTACGCCGGTGATGTCCTGCTACCGGATCGCGGTGATCAGTCTCAAGGGCGGTGTCGGCAAGACCACCACGACCATCTCGCTCGGTGCCACACTCGCCTCGGAGCGCCAGGACAAGATCCTCGCGATCGACGCCAACCCGGACGCCGGCACACTCGGCCGGCGGGTGCGGCGGGAGACGGGCGCCACCATCCGCGACCTGGTGCAGGCGATCCCGCAGCTGAACAGCTACATGGACATCCGGCGCTTCACCTCGCAGGCACCGTCCGGCCTGGAGATCATCGCCAACGACGTCGACCCGGCGGTGTCCACCACCTTCAACGACCAGGACTACCGCAGCGCGCTCGAGGTGCTGGGCAGGCAGTACCCGATCATCCTCACCGACTCGGGCACCGGGCTGCTCTACAGCGCGATGCGCGGAGTGCTCGACCTCGCCGACCAGTTGATCGTCATCTCGACCCCTTCGGTGGACGGTGCGAGCAGCGCGTCGACGACGCTCGACTGGCTCTCGGCGCATGGTTTCGCCGACCTGGTCCAGCGGTCGATCACGGTGATCTCGGGCGTACGCGAGACCGGAAAAATGATCAAGGTGGAGGACATCGTCGCCCACTTCGAGACGCGCTGCCGCGCGGTCGTCGTGGTGCCCTTCGACGAGCATCTCGCGGCCGGCGCCGAGGTCGATCTGCCCATGATGCGGCCCAAGACGCGCGAAGCGTACTTCAACCTCTCGGCGCTCGTGGCCGAGGACATCGCCCGCACCCAGCAGGGCCAGGGCTGGGGAGCCCCGCAGCAGCAGCCGCAGGGGTATCCGCCCCAGCAGTCGCCATACCCCCAGCAGCCCCAGCAGCCGTACGCTCCGCCCGGCGGATTCCCGCCGCAGGGCCAGGGCTGGGGAGCCCCGCAACAGCCCCAGCAACAGCAGCCCCAGCAGCAACCTCCGCAGCAGCAGCCCCCCGGGGCGCCGCCGTCCGGCTGGACGCAGTAGCGGCGGTGTCCCGGTGGACTACGTGACAGGGTCCGGCACCAGCACGGTGTCGGACCCTGTCACGTACCCGGGTACGGTGCTACGCGGGGGACGGCGCGCCGGCGCGGTCGCGAGCCGGGCGGGACTTGCGCAACGCGCCCTAGGTGAGGTCGAACTCCCCGTCACGGGCGCCCAGCACGAAGGCGGTCCACTCCGCCTCCGTGAAGCGGAGCACGGTGTCCGGGTCGGCGGAGCTGCGCATCGCGACGGCCCCGCCCTCCAGATACGCGATCTCGACCTTCTCGTCCTGCGGGTCACCGGGTGCGCTGAGCCACTCGGCACCACTGATGTCCATGGCGTACAGCTCTGCCTTCTCCTGCTCGGTCGCCACCGCGCTCACTCCGATCCACTGGTCCTGACGGGCTGCGAGGACTGTACCGTCAGCCCGTCGGCGGCCACTTCAGTTCCTCAACAGCGAGGCGGTATTGGTGTAAACCAATGACGGCGACGCCTCCGCCGTGATATCGGCCTTCACTCGCATTACCGCAGACCACAAGGGGTTTGGACGACCGTTGACGGGGCCCGACCAGCGCTGATAGACCTTCGCTTCATCAATTGGCACACCAGAATCAACCCGGATTCTCCGTACGAGTGATGACACGAGGTCACCGTCCCATGGCCCAGAGAGTTTCCCCGCGCACATCGCGGCAGCCCGCCCGGCAACGCCCCCGCCTCCGTCTGCTGCTGGCTTCCGGTGCCGCTTCCGCCGCGCTCGTGGCCGGAACCGTGATCCCGTTCGGTCCGCTGCTCCCGGCGCCCCAGCAGGCCCAGGCCGCCGAGGACGGCAAGAAGGTCCTCACCGTCGCGGTCAACCAGAGCATCGACTCGCTCAGCCCCTTCCTGGCGCAGAAGCTGACCAGCACCAGCATTCAGCGGCTGTCGTACGAGTACCTCACGAACTACGACCCCAAGGACGCCCACCCGATCCCCGGCTTCGCCACCGCGTGGAAGGCGTCCGCGGACAAGCTGACGTGGACCTTCACCATCCGTGAGGACTCCACGTGGTCCGACGGCCGGAAGGCGACCGCGAAGGACGCGGCCTGGACCTTCAACACGATGATGACGGACGAGAACGCGGCCACCGCCAACGGCAGCTTCACCGCCAACTTCAAGAAGGTCACGGCTCCGGACCCGCGGACGCTGGTCATCGAGCTCAAGAAGCCGCAGGCCACGATGACGGCGCTCGACGTGCCGATCGTGCCGCAACACGTCTGGGAGAAGGTCACCGACTTCTCCAAGTTCAACAACGACAAGACCTTCCCGGTCGTCGGCAACGGGCCGTTCGTCATCACGGACTTCAAGGTCGACCAGTACATCAAGCTCAAGCCGAACAAGAGCTTCTGGCGTGGCGCGCCCAAGTTCGACGAGCTGGTCTTCAAGTACTACAAGGACGGGGACGCGGCCGTGGCCGCGCTGCGCAAGGGCGAGGTCTCCTTCGTCTCGAACCTCACCCCGGCCCAGTCCGTGGCGCTCGGGAACGCGGCGGACATCAAGGTCAACGACGCCCCGGGCCGCCGCTTCTACGCCCTCGCCACCAACCCCGGCGCCCGGTCCAGGGACGGCGCGAAGTTCGGCAACGGCAATCCCGCGCTGCTCGACCCCGCGGTCCGCAAGGCCCTCTTCCAGGCCGTCGACCGGAAGACCCTCATCGACAAGGTCTTCCAGGGCCACGCCGTCGAGGGCCAGGGCTACATACCGCCGCGCTTCGACTCGTACTTCTGGCAGCCCTCGGACGCGCAGAAGCTCGCGTACGACCCGACCGCCGCCGCGCTGACACTCGACCAGGCCGGCTACAAGAAGGACGGCAGCGGCAAGCGCGTCGGCAAGGACGGCAAGCCGCTCGACTTCCGTATCCTCTGCCACGCCACCGACCCGAACGACAAGGCCGTCGGCCAGTACCTCCAGGAGTGGTGGGGGAAGCTCGGCGTCGGGCTGAAGGTCGAGTGCCTCGACAACGTCTCCGACCCCTGGCTCGCGGGCGACTACGACCTGGCCTTCGACGGCTGGTCGGTCAACCCCGACCCGGACTACGTCCTCTCCATCCACACCTGCGACGCGCTCCCGGCCACGCCGAAGGACAGCGGCGCCACCGACAACTTCATCTGCGACAAGCAGTACGACGCTCTCTACGCCCAGCAGGCGGTGGAGTACGACGCGGCCAAGCGGGCCGATCTGGTCAAGCAGCTGGAGTCGCGGCTGTACGACACCGGGTACATGAACGTCATGGCCTACCCGAACGCCGTCGAGGCGTACCGCACGGACCAGATCAAGTCCATCACGACGATGCCGGAGGCCGCCGGCAACCTCTGGGGCCAGGACGGCTACTGGAGCTGGTGGTCCGCCGTGCCCGCCGATGACGGCGCCGGTTCCGGCAGCTCCTCGTCCTCCTCGACCGGCATGATCATCGGAGTCGCCGGGGTCGTGGTGGTCGCCGCCGCGCTCGGGCTCTTCCTCACGAAGCGCCGCCGTTCCACCGCAGGAGACCGTGAATAACGCATGACTACCGCACGCACCCCCGGTGCGGTGCGGGACGCTGCCGACGGCCCGGCGCACACCGGGCCGTCCGGCTCCACTCCCCGTACCACTTCCGGCAGGAACACCGCGTATCCCCTGTACGTGGCGGGCAAGCTCGGCGGCGCGGCCGTCTCGCTGCTCGCCGTCCTCGTCACCAGCTTCTTCCTCTTCCGGGTCATCCCCGGTGATCCGGTCAAGGCCATGACCCATGGCATACCGACGTCCGCCGCGCAGATGGCCACCCTGCGCAAGCAGTTCGGCCTCGATCTGCCGCTGTGGCAGCAGTTCACCGACTACTGCGCCCGCGCGCTGACCGGTGATCTCGGCACCTCGTACCAGTTCCACGCGCCGGTCGGCGAGCTGATCGCCGCCAAACTGCCCGCGACGCTGCTGCTCACGGGCATCGCCGTGGTCATCTACTCGTCGCTCGGCCTCTGGCTCGGCACCCGCTCCGCCTGGCGCAACGGGAGCCTCGGCGACCGGCTCAACACCGGTGTCGCGCTGACCCTGTGGTCGGTCCCGGCCTTCTGGCTCGGTCTGCTGCTGATCATCGTCTTCTCGGTGGGCATCGGGCCGGTCCCCGGTCTGTTCCCCACCGGCGGCATGGAGTCGGGCGACACGACCGGCTTCGCGTACGTCCTCGACGTGGCGCACCACCTCGTACTGCCGGTGGCGACGCTGGTCGCGGTCGGCTACGCCCAGACGCTGCTCGTCATGCGCTCCTCGCTGCTGGACGAGATGGGCAGCGACTACCTGACGACGGCGCGGGCGAAGGGGCTGCGGGACGATCTCGTACGGCGCCGGCACGCGGTGCCCAACGCCCTGCTGCCCACGGTCACGATGGTCTTCATCAACCTGGGTCATGTGGCGGCCGGTTCGATCCTCGTCGAGACGGTCTTCTCCTGGCCCGGCCTCGGCGGACTGTTCTACCAGGCGCTGAGTGTGCCCGATCTGCCGCTCGTGCAGGGGCTGTTCGTGGTCATCGCCGGTGCGATGATCCTGATGAGCCTCCTCGCCGACCTGCTCTATCCGCTGCTCGATCCCCGGGTGGGCCGATGACTCTCGCCAAGAATCCGCCGGACAGCACCCCGCCGGAGGGGCCCGCCCCGGACTCCCTGCCGCCGGCGCCCCGCTCGGCCTCCGCACTGGCCTGGGCGCGACGGCGCGGCTCGGTCACCCGCTTCTGGCGGGAGTACCGCACCCACCGGGCCGGACTGGCCGGCCTCGCGGGCCTCGTCCTGATCGCGCTGACCGCGCTTCTCGCGCCGCTGCTCGTCGGCGGTGACGTACAGAGCGTGACCAACGCCCCGGGGACGGCTCTGGAGGCGCCCAGCGGTGCGTTCCTCCTCGGAACGGACCAGTTCGGGCGGTCTCTGCTCGGACTGCTGGTCTGGGGAGCCCGGATCTCGCTGACCGTGGGACTGCTCGCCGCCGCCCTGTCCGTGGCGATCGGCACCCTGGTCGGCGTCATCGCCGGGCATTACGGCGGCTGGTTCGCGACCGTGACCATGCGGATCACCGACTGGTTCCTGGTGATGCCGACGCTGGTCCTGGCGATCGTGCTGGCGACCGTCATGTCCCGCTCCGTCTGGACGGTGATCATCGCGATCGGGGTGACCACCTGGCCGACGACGGCGCGGCTGGTGCGGGCCCAGACGATCGCCGTGGAGTCCCGTCCGTACATCGAGCGCGCCCGGGCCCTCGGCGGCGGCCACGGCCACATCATGAGGCGCCACGTACTGCCCAACGTGCTGCCGCTGGTGCTCGCCCAGACGACGCTCGGCATCTCCAGCGCGATCCTCACCGAGGCGACGCTCGCCTTCCTCGGCCTCGGCGACCCGTCCGTCGTCTCCTGGGGCGGCATGCTCCAGGACGCGCGCGACGCGGGCGCGGTGTCGTCGGGGCACTGGTGGTACCTGGCACCGCCCGGCATCGCCATCGCCTGCGTCGCGCTCGCCTTCACGCTCTGCGGCCGTGCCATCGAGGCCGTGCTCAACCCGAAGCTGGGAGTGGCTCGTTGAACACCTTGGAGATCAAGGACCTGCGGGTGACGTACGGTTCGGGGGCGTCGGCCGTCGCCGCCGTACGGGGCGTCGACCTGACCGTCGACGCCGGCCGGAAGCTCGGCATCGCGGGCGAGTCCGGCTGCGGCAAGTCCACCCTGGCACTGGCACTGCTCCGGTTGCTGCCGCCCTCGGCGAAGCTGTCCGGCGAGATCCTCCTCGACGGCGAGGACGTGCTGACCATGAAGTGGGGCCGGCTGCGCGCCGTGCGGTGGGCCGGGGCCTCGATCGTCTTCCAGGGGGCGATGCACTCGCTCAACGCGGTGCACCGGATCGGGGACCAGATCGCCGAACCGGTGCTGCTGCACCGGGGCGCCACCCCGGCCGCCGCCCGCGCCCGCGCCGCCGAGCTGCTGGAACAGGTCGGGCTGCCGGCCGCCCGCGCGCAGGCCTATCCGCACGAGCTCTCCGGCGGACAGCGCCAGCGGGTGATGATCGCGATGGCGCTCGCCTGTGATCCCCGGCTGATCGTCGCGGACGAGCCGACGACCGCGCTGGACGTGATGATCCAGGCGCAGATCCTGCGGCTGATCGAACGGCTCGTCGCGGAGCAGGACATCAGCCTGCTGATGATCAGCCACGATCTCGCGGTGCTCGCGGACACCTGCGACCGGCTCGCGGTGATGTACGCGGGACGCGTCGTCGAGGACGGGCCGGCGCGGGCGGTGTACGACGCGGCGGCGCATCCGTACGGGCGCGCGCTCTCCGCCGCCTTCCCGCGCATCGGGGACCCCGCGTCACGGCGGGCCCCGCGCGGGCTGCCCGGCGATCCGCCGGACCCCTCCGCGCTGCCGTCCGGCTGTACCTTCCACCCGCGCTGCGCGGTCGCCCTCGACGTCTGCGCGACGGAGGACCAGCCGCTGCGGATCGCGGGACCCGGTCGGCGCGCGGCCTGTGTACGGGTGGACGCGGCGGCTCCGGCGGCGACCGCCGGAGCGGAGCCGCGGTCATGACGGCCGGCCGGCCCGACGGGCCGGACGGGGCTTCTCCCCGACGCCCCCGCACGCACGGCAGCAGGACCGCGACCCCCAGGAGCCACCCATGACGACCACCCCTCCGCCGCCCGGCCCGCTGCTCTCGGCCGCCGAACTGAACGTCACGTTCCCCGGGCGGCGCGGCGCCCCTCCCGCCCGGGCCGTCGACGGCGTCGACCTCGACATCGGCGCCGGGGAGATCGTCGCCCTGGTCGGCGAGTCGGGCTGCGGCAAGACCACCCTGGCACGGAGCCTGCTCGGTCTGGTGCCGCCCACGGCGGGCAGGATCACCTTCGCCGGGGAAGGACTGGCGTACGGTTCCCGCGCCCTCAAGGCGTACCGCAAGCGCGTGCAGCTGGTGCTCCAGGATCCGAGCGGCTCGCTCAATCCGCGTCACACCGTGTACGACGCGGTGGCCGAGGGGCTCCGGATCCACGGCTACCCGGGAGATGAACGCGAAGCCGTCACCGAGGCGCTGTCCCGTGCGGGGCTGCGTCCGCCGGAGCGGTTCTTCCTGCGCTACCCGCACGAGCTGTCCGGGGGCCAGCGCCAGCGGGTCGTCATCGCCGGCGCCCTGGTCCTGCAGCCGGAGCTGATCGTCGCGGACGAGCCGGTGGCGTCCCTGGACGCGTCCGTACGGGGCGAGATCCTGGCGCTGCTGCTGTCGCTGCGCGACGAACTCGGTCTGTCCGCGCTGGTCGTGACACACGACCTGGGGCTCGCCTGGAACATCGCGGACCGGGTGGCGGTGATGTATCTCGGCCGGATCGTCGAGACAGGGCCGGTCGAGCAGGTGCTGACGAATCCTCAGCATCCTTATACCCAGGCGCTGTTGTCCGTCCTTCCCGAATCGGACGGTGAGCCGGTCGTCCTGACGGGCGAGCCCCCGGACCCGTCACGCATCCCCGGCGGCTGCCGCTTCCACGCCCGCTGCCAGATCCTCGCCTCGGGCGAGGCCGCGCGGGCCGGGGTCGACGAGCGGTGCCGTACGGCGGCGCTGCCCGTACTCACCGGCGGTGACACGGCCCAGGTCGCCTGCCACTGGGCGGCGGCGCGCGCGGGGGCGGGCGTCGGGAACTAGTCCCTCTCCCGGCACCGGGAAAGGCGCCCGGTAGCGCGGCGACGCCCCGCCCGCGCTACCGGGCGTCGTACGCCCCGACCAGGTCACGGGAGCGCTTGACGTCGTCCGCGATCGCTTCCAGCAGCGCCTCGATGGACTCGAACTTCTGCTGGCCGCGTACGTACGACAGGAAGTCGACGGTCACGTGCAGGCCGTAGAGGTCCAGCCCGACCCGGTCGATCGCGTACGCCTCCACGGTCCGGTCGACGCCGTCGAACTGCGGGTTCGTACCGACCGAGATCGCCGCCGGCATGCGCTCGCCGCCGGCGGTGAGCCAGCCCGCGTACACACCGTCCGCCGGGATCGCCGTGTGCGGCAGCGTCTCCACATTGGCCGTCGGATAGCCGAGCTCACGCCCGCGCTGCGCACCGCGCACGACCACGCCCTCGACCCGGTGCGGGCGGCCCAGGACCTCTCCCGCGCCGGCGAC
Source organism: Streptomyces sp. NPDC051569 (assembly GCF_044454085.1). Classification (NCBI taxonomy): domain Bacteria; kingdom Bacillati; phylum Actinomycetota; class Actinomycetes; order Kitasatosporales; family Streptomycetaceae; genus Streptomyces; species Streptomyces sp. NPDC051569. The sequence goes on along the minus strand of NZ_JBITDJ010000027.1, from coordinate 13,748 downwards.
GTCGCCCTCGGCGACCAGCCTGCGGGTCAGCGTGGACGAGAAGGGCTCCCCGGCGCCCGCCACGCCGGTCACATGGAGGTCGACGACGTCGACCTCGTAGTCGTAGGTCACGCCCAGGTCCGACAGGACGGCGACATCGCCGGCCGCCTTGTGGCCGAAGCGGAAGTTGGGGCCCTCGATGACCGCCCGGGCGTGCAGCTTGTCGACGAGCACCTTCACGATGAAGTCGGCGGGCGAGAGCTTCGAGAACGCGACGGTGAACGGCAGGATCAGCAGCGCGTCCACGCCCAGCTCCGCCATCAGCTCCGCGCGCCGGTGGTGCGGGGCGAGCAGCGGCGGGTGGCTGCCGGGGCGCACGACCTCGCTGGGGTGCGGGTCGAAGGTGACGACGACCGAGGCCACACCCAGCTCGCGCGCCCGCTCCACGGCCCGGCCGATGATCAGCTGGTGCCCGCGGTGCACTCCGTCGTAGGAGCCGATGGTGACGACGCTGCGCCCCCAGTCCTGGGGAATGTCCTCCAAGCCACGCCAGCGCTGCACTGTGACCGCTCCTCGCCCGAAACTGTGTACGTCATTGCCGGTTACGCAGCTCTAAGACTGCCATGCCCGGTGCTCACCGCCCGCATCGGCCACGGTCCCCTGGAAAGGGGGACCGTGGCACGGATGACCGGCGGGAGCGCTCAGCCGAAGACGGCGAGGCTCTTGGCCTTGCCGTGCTGCTCCTCGACCAGGGCCACCAGGCGCCCTTCCGGGTCGTACGCGGCGACCGGTCCGGTCGCGAACTCCGGCATGGCGAGCCGTACGCCGTTGAGCAGCAGCTTGGCCCGCTTCTCGTCGACGTCCCAGCGCGCGAACGCCGCCGCGGCCGCGTCGGCGACCGGCATGACGGTCAGCTCCTCCTGGAGCTGGTCGAGCGTCCTCGCCCCGTCCAGCGCGTACGGACCCACCCGGGTCCTGCGCAGCGCGGTGAGGTGGCCGCCGACCCCGAGGCCGGCCCCGAGGTCGCGGGCGAGGGCGCGGATGTACGTACCCGAGGAGCAGACGACGGAGACGACCAGGTCGAGCACCGGGGTGCCGTCCTCCGCGACGCCCTCGCGGACGTCGTAGAGCCGGAAGGAGGAGACGGTCACCGGCCGGGCCGGGATCTCGAACTCCTCGCCGCCGCGCACGCGCGCGTACGACCGCTTGCCGTCGATCTTGATGGCGCTGACCTTGGACGGTACCTGCATGATGGGGCCGCTCAGCGCCGCGATCCCGGCGTCGATGGCCTCGCGCGCGACCTTGGACGCGTCGGTGGAGGAGGTGATCTCCCCCTCCGCGTCGTCGGTGACGGTGTCCTGGCCCAGCCGGATCGTGCCGAGGTACTCCTTCTCGGTCAGCGCGAGATGCCCGAGGAGTTTCGTGGCCCGCTCCAGGCCGAGGACGAGGACGCCCGTGGCCATGGGGTCGAGCGTGCCGGCGTGGCCGACGCGCCGGGTCCTGGCGATGCCGCGCATCTTGGCGACGACGTCGTGCGAAGTGAAGCCCGACGGCTTGTCCACGATGACAAGCCCGTCGGGCGTCCTGTTGTGCTGAGTCATTCGGCGGCGGCGCCGTCCGTGCCGCCGGTGGCACCGGTGCCGCCGGCCTCGTCGGCGCTGTCGTCCTCTTCGTCCTTGCGGTACGGGTCGGCCCCGGCGGCGTACGTCTTGCCGGTCGACACCTGCCGCACCTCCGCGTCCTTGGCACGCGCCTTGTCGAGGAGGTCCTCGATGGTGCGGGCGTTGTCCGGCAGGGCGTCGGGGACGAACGTCAGCGTCGGCGTGAAGCGCACGCCGGTCTGGCGGCCCACCTCGGAGCGGAGGACGCCCTTGGCGCTCTCCAGAGCCGCCGCCGAGGCCGCGCGCTCCTCGTCGTCGCCGTAGACCGTGTAGAAGACCGTGGCCTCCCGCAGGTCGCCGGTGACGCGGGCGTCCGTGATGGTCACGAAGCCGAGTCGGGGGTCCTTGATACGCCGGTCCAGGGTCTCCGCGACCACGACCTGGATGCGGTCGGCCAGCTTGCGGGCCCGCGCGTTGTCGGTCACCGGTCCGTCACTCTTCCTTCTGGGTTTCTTGTCGTGCAGGTCAGTCTTGGCTCCGGGTCGGTCCTGGCGCCGGGGCACGCGTGGCGCCGGGTCAGTCCTCGGCGCCGTACAGCCGCCGGCGTACCGACAGCAGCTCCATCTCGGGATGACCGGCGACCATGCGCTCGCACCGGTCCAGGACGTCCGTGAGATGTCCCCAGTCCCCGGAAACCACCGCCAGGCCGATCTCGGCCCTGCGATGGAGGTCCTGGTCGCCGGTCTCCGCCACACTCACCGCGAATTTCCGCTGGAGCTCGGCGACGACCGGGCGGACGACGGAGCGTTTCTCCTTCAACGACCGTACGTCGCCGAGGAGCAGATCGAAGGACAGTGTCCCCACATACATGCGTGTCCGGATGTCCCGCCGGTGCGGGTTCAGACCCCTGCCAGCGCTTGGCGGGGGCACAAGAACCGTACACGCAACGGCCGGGGCCGATCGACGGAAATACGTCCCGTCGACCGGCCCCGGATCGGTTACGCCTGTCAGCCTCGCGGCTTCTCGCGCATCTCGTACGTCGCGATGACGTCGTCGATCTTGATGTCGTTGAAGTTTCCGAGGTTGATACCGCCCTCGAAGCCTTCGCGGATCTCGGTGACGTCGTCCTTGAAGCGGCGCAGACCCTGGATGTTGAGGTCCTCCGCGATGACCTTGCCATCGCGGACGAGCCGGGCCTTGGTGTTGCGCTTGACCTCGCCGGAGCGGATGAGAACACCCGCGATGTTGCCCAGCTTGGACGAGCGGAAGACCTCGCGGATCTCCGCCGTACCGAGCTCGACCTCTTCGTACTCCGGCTTGAGCATGCCCTTGAGGGCCGCTTCGATCTCTTCGATCGCCTGGTAGATGACCGAGTAGTACCGGACGTCCACACCTTCGCGCTCGGCCATCTGCGCGGCACGCCCGGCGGCGCGCACGTTGAAGCCGATCACGATGGCGTCGGAGCCCATCGCCAGGTCGATGTCCGACTCGGTGACCGCACCCACACCGCGGTGCAGGACGCGGATGTCGACCTCGTCGCCGACGTCGAGCTGGAGCAGCGAGGACTCGAGAGCCTCCACCGAACCGGACGCGTCGCCCTTGATGATGAGGTTGAGTTCCTGCACCAGACCGGCCTTGAGGGCCTCGTCCAGGTTCTCCAGGGAGAACCGGACACCCCTGCGGGCGAACGCCGCGTTCCGCTCACGAGCGGCACGCTTCTCGGCGATCTGCCGGGCGGTGCGGTCCTCGTCGACGACCAGGAAGTTGTCGCCGGCACCGGGGACGTTGGTGAGACCCAGGACCAGGACGGGCGTCGACGGGGACGCTTCCTCGACGTTGTTGCCGTTGTCGTCGAGCATCGCCCGGACTCGGCCGTACGCGTCACCGGCGACCATCGTGTCACCGACGCGCAGCGTGCCGCGCTGGACGAGCACGGTGGCGACGGCGCCGCGACCACGGTCGAGGTGAGCCTCGATGGCGATACCCTGCGCGTCCTGTTCCGGGTTGGCCCGGAGGTCGAGCGAGGCATCCGCGGTGAGGACCACGGCCTCCAGCAGGCTGTCGATGTTCAGACCCTGCTTGGCGGAGATGTCGACGAACATCGTGTCGCCGCCGTACTCCTCGGCCACCAGACCGAACTCGGTGAGCTGACCGCGCACCTTCGTCGGGTCGGCGCCCTCGACGTCGATCTTGTTGACCGCGACCACGATCGGCACGTCGGCCGCCTTGGCGTGGTTCAGCGCCTCGATCGTCTGAGGCATCACACCGTCGTTGGCCGCGACCACCAGGATCGCGATGTCGGTGGACTTGGCACCACGGGCACGCATGGCGGTGAACGCCTCGTGACCGGGGGTGTCGATGAAGGTGATCCTGCGCTCTTCACCGTTGACGTCGGTCGCGACCTGGTACGCACCGATGTGCTGCGTGATACCGCCGGCCTCGCCCGCCACGACGTTCGTCTTGCGGATCGCGTCCAGCAGCCTGGTCTTACCGTGGTCGACGTGACCCATGACGGTGACGACCGGCGGACGGGACACGAGGAACTCCTCGCCGCCCTCGTCCTCGCCGAACTCGATGTCGAAGGACTCGAGAAGCTCGCGGTCCTCCTCCTCCGGGCTGACGATCTCGATGACGTAGTTCATCTCGCCGGCGAGCAGCTGGAGGGTCTCGTCGGAGACGGACTGCGTGGCAGTGACCATCTCGCCGAGGTTCATCATCACGGCGACGAGCGACGCCGGGTTGGCGTTGATCTTCTCCGCGAAGTCGGTGAGGGACGCACCGCGCGACAGGCGGACACTCTGCCCGTTGCCGCGAGGCAGCATCACGCCGCCGACCGACGGGGCCTGCATGGCCTCGTACTCCTGGCGCCTCTGCCGCTTCGACTTGCGGCCACGACGGGCGGGCCCGCCGGGACGGCCGAACGCGCCCTGTGTGCCACCACGGGCACCGGGGCCACCCGGACGTCCGCCGAAGCCGGGACGGCCACCGCCGCCACCGAAGCCACCGCCACCGGGACGACCCGGAGCGCCACCGCCGCCGCCACCGCCGGGACGACCGGCGAAGCCACCGCCGCCGCCACCGCCACCGGGACGACCGGCGAAGCCGCCGCCGCCACCGGGACGACCGGCGCCACCGGCGCCGCCACCGGGACGACCGGCGCCGGCCGGACCACGGCCACCACCGGGACCGCCGCCGGGACGCGGGCCGGCAGCGGGACGCTGCGGCATCATGCCCGGGTTCGGACGGTTACCACCGGGGGCGCCGCCGGGGCCACCCGCGGAACGGGGAGCCTGCGGACGCGGCATGCCGCCGGGGGTGGGACGACCACTCTGTCCACCGGGACCGGCCTGCGGACGGGGTCCGCCCTGACCGGCGCCCTGGGGACGCGGCGCGCCACCGGGAGCACCGGGGCCGCCGGGACGGGGGGAGCCGCCGGGACGGGGCGCCTGCGGGCGCGCCATGCCGGTGGAACCACCCGAGGTGAAGGGGTTGTTGCCCGGACGCGGGCCCGCGGGGCGGGCACCGGGACGAGCGGCCTGGCCGGGACGCGCACCGCCGGGGCGGCCGCCCTGACGCTGGTCACCCTGACGCTGATCGCCCTGACCGGCGCCCTGGCGCTGGTCACCCTGGCGCTGGTCACCCTGACCGCCGGTGGGGCGGGCGGAGGGACGCGGGCCGGGGGTCGCACCGGTCCGGGGGCCGGCGGCCGGAGCCGGGGCCGACGGGGGCGCGGTGAACTCCGGGACGGCCGGAGCGGCCGGTGCCGGCTTCGCCGCGGCAGCGGCGGGCTTCGGCGCGGCCGGGGCCGGACGCGGTCCGGGGCTCGGCGCGGGCGAGGGGGTGCTGCTCTTGGGGGCCTCGGCGACGGCCGGCTTGGGAGCCGGGACACCGGGCTTGGGGGCAGCGGGACGTGCGGCCTGCGCCGGGGACGGCGCGGCGGGACGTGCGGGGGTCGCCTTACGGGGCGCCCCGGGCTTCGCGGCGGTCTTGCCGCCGTTGCCGCCGGGACCCTGCAAAGCATCAGTCAATTTGCGTACAACCGGCGCCTCGATCGTCGAGGAAGCCGAACGGACGAATTCACCGAGTTCTTGGAGCTTGGCCATGACGACCTTGCTCTCTACGCCGAACTCCTTGGCGAGTTCGTATACCCGGACCTTAGCCACTTCGCTCCTTTTAGGTCCGGGTTACCGCCGGACCGTCTCTACTTCATGGGCGTACTCATCGCGTACTCATCGAGTGCTCATCGCAATCTCGACCTACTTCCAACTCGCGAGGTACTTGAACCGCACGGGGACCCGTGCCGTGCTTCTTCTTACCGTTCTGCCTGCTCGACACACCGGCGCACTTCCGCGCTGTCGAGCGGTCCCTGGACCCGGAAGGCCCGGGGGAACGCCCGGCGGCGGACCGCCAGATCGAAACAGACCAAGGCCGCGTGCATGTACGCACCCCGGCCGGGCAGCGTACCGCGTCGATCGGGAACACATTGTCCGCCGACCACCACGATGCGCAGTAGATCGCTCTTGGCCGCTCGCTCCCGGCACCCCACGCAGGTTCGCTCAGGGCAGGCTCGGTCGCTCGTCCGGCCAGACATCTTCAAGTCTACCTCCCCGCGCCGAGCCAACCCCATGGGGGCAAGGTTCGGACACGCGCCGGGCGAAAAAGATCGCGCCGGCTCCGGGCGGGAGCCCCTCGCGAAACGCGAGGGATCCCGCCGTCGATCATTCCCCGGTGACGGTCAGCGGTGGTCAGCGACGCTCGGCGCCACGGCCGCGATCGCGGTCGCGGTCGCGGTCACCGCCACGGTCGTTGCCGCGGTCGCGGTCGTTGCCGCGGTCCGCCCCGGCCGCTCCCTCGTCCTCGGTCTGCTCCGTGTCCGGGCGGATGTCGATGCGCCAGCCGGTGAGCCGGGCGGCCAGGCGGGCGTTCTGCCCTTCCTTGCCGATCGCCAGCGACAGCTGGTAGTCCGGCACGGTCACCCGCGCCGAGCGGGCACCGAGGTCGACGATCTCGACCTTGCTGACCCGGGCCGGGGAGAGCGCGTTCGCCACCATCTCGGCCGGGTCGTCCGACCAGTCGACGATGTCGATCTTCTCGCCGAGCAGCTCGGCCATGACATTGCGCACCCGCTGGCCCACCGGACCGATGCAGGCGCCCTTGGCGTTGAGACCGGACCGCGTCGACCGCACGGCGATCTTGGTGCGGTGACCGGCCTCACGGGCGATCGCCTCGATCTCGACGGAGCCGTCGGCGATCTCCGGGACCTCCAGGGCGAAAAGCTTCCTCACCAGGTTCGGGTGGGTACGGGAGAGTGTCACGGAAGGACCGCGCACACCCCTGGCCACGCGGACCACGTACGTACGCAGCCGCAGCCCGTGCGTGTAGTTCTCGCCCGGCACCTGTTCCTGCACCGGAAGGATGGCTTCCAGCTTGTCGTCCAGCCTGACCAGGACGTTCTTCGGGTCCTTGCCCTGCTGCACCATGCCGGCGACGATGTCGCCCTCGCGGCGCGCGTACTCGCCGAACGTCATGTCGTTCTCGGCGTCCCGCAGCCGCTGCTGGATGACCTGGCGGGCGGTGGTGGCGGCGATCCGGCCGAAGTCCGACGGGGTGTCGTCGAACTCCTTGGGCTCCTGCCCCTCCTCCAGATCGGCCGGGTCCTCCTTGGCCCACACCGTGACGTGGCCGTTGTCACGGCTGAGCACGACACGGGCGCGGCGGTGGCTGCCGTCCGTGCGGTGATACGCGATGAGGAGGGCCGATTCGATCGCCTCGACCAACAGATCGAAGGGGATCTCCTTCTCTTGTGCCAAGCCCTTCAGGAGCTTCACATCGATGTCCACGGCTACGCCTCCTCTTCCTTCTTGTCCTTGCGGTTGAACTCGATCTCCACGCGCGCCTTGGCGATCTGCGAGAACTCGACGCGGCGGGCGGTGGGCTTGCGCCCCTTCACACCCGGCACCTCGAGGTCGAGTCCGTCGTCGTCCACGGCGAGGATGCGGGCCACCACCTCGTCGCCCTCGTGAGGCTGGATCCTGGCCAGCCGGCCCACGGCGCGCAGGTAGTGGCGGTGCTCGGTCAGCGGGCGCTCCGCCCCCGGCGAGGTCACTTCGAGCTGGTACTCGTCCTCGCCCATCGCATCCGTCTCGTCGAGCAGATCGGAGATGGTGCGGCTCAGCTCGGCGCACTCGTCGAGGTCCACGCCCTCGTCGGAATCCACCACGACTCTCAGCACACGACGCCTGCCCGCCCGGGACAGCTCGATCTCTTCCAGATCAAGGTCCTTCGCGCTGACGAGCGGTTCCAGCAGTCCGCGCAGCCTCTCGCTCTCGGTCGTGCTCATCCGGGTGACTCCTCGGCCGCGTGTGCTGTTGTGGGATCGTCGTGTGTCAGATCAAAGGGTATCCGGTCCCAAGGGGTGTTGCCGTCCACGAACGAGTGACCCGAAGGTACGCTCGCCTGCGGTGATCATCGCGAGCCCGAGGAGAGACGCGTGGGGCGCACGGGGACGACACGGAGGCACGCCCTCATGGCCGCGGGCGCCGCGGCCGCCGGTCTGCTGACCGCATGTTCCTCGGCGGATCGTGGCGACGGGGGCACCTCCGGGGGCCCGGCCGCTGCCGCCGCCCGGGCCGTACGCGCCGAGAACGCGCTGCGGCTGCGCTCCGCGGCCACGAGCCGGGGCTTGCTGGGGCAGTACGACGCGGTGCTGGAGCGGCATCCCGGGCAGAGCGCGCGGCTGACTCCGCTGCGTGCGGCCGTCGTGCTCCATATCGCCGCGCTGACGCCGAAGGAACGTCACTCCAAGGAGCCGTCACCCACCGCCTCCGCGACCACGGCGGCCCCGGACCCGGCCGGCGTCGAACCCGTCACGGCGGTCGCGGCCGACCCGGCGGGGGCCCTCGCCGCGCTGTCCGCCGCCGAGCGCCGTACCGCCGACGCGCACACCGCCGCACTCCTCCAGGCGCCCCCGGAGCTGGCCCGGCTGCTGGCCTCCCTGGCGGCGGCGAGCGCCGCCCACGCCTATCTGCTGACGGAAGGATCCCGCTCGTGAGCAGCAGCACCGGTGCGCTGACCGCCGCACAGGCCGCTCTCGCCGCCGAACACGCGGCCGTGTACGGGTACGGAGTCGTCGGCGGCAGGGTCGGCGGCAAGCGCCGCGACGAGGCCACCGCCGCGTACACCGCGCACCGGGCCCGGCGCGACTCCCTCACGAGGACCGTACGGGACCTGGGCGGCAAGCCGGCCGTGGCGGCGGCCGCGTACGCCCTGCCGTTCCCGGTCCCGGACTCCGCCGCGGCCGTGCGGCTCGCCGCCGAACTGGAGGACCGGGTCGCGGACGTCTACTCCGATCTCGTACGGGCCGCCGGAGGTCCGCTGCGCCAGGAGGCGGCGGCCGCGCTGCGGGAGGCCGCGGTGCGTGCGGTCCGGTGGCGCGGGACCGGCGTAGCCTTTCCGGGGCTCGCCGAGCGCGTGTGAGCCCCGCCGCTCCGGAGGGGAACAGCACACGCATGGCTTTCGAACCGCCCCGGCGGCTGGCGCGCGCGCTGGGCGAGACGTACGGGGAGAGCGCCGCCGAGTGGCTCGGCCGGCTGCCCGGCCTCCTGGGAGCGGCGCTCGCGCGGCGGGAGCTGGACGTCGAGCGGGTGGTGGCACCGGGCGGCCGGAGCGGTCTGGTCGTGCTCGTGCGGCGGGCCGGGGGCTCCCCCGCCACCCTGAAGATCGTCCCGCCGTTCGCCGCCCCCGCACAGGAACAGGCGGCGCTGGAGCACTGGAAGGGCGCGGGGGCGGTCGAGTCGTTCGGCGCCACCGACGGAGCCCTCCTGCTGGAACGCCTGCACCCCGAGATGTCACTGCGCTCCTTGCCCGAGGCCAAGGCGCTGCTCGAAGCGGCGGGTGCGGTCCGGCGGCTGTGGATCGAGCCGCCCGTGGGGCACCACTTCGAGACGGTCGCCGAGCGGACCGCCCGCCAGGCGTCGGCGCTGCGGGCGGTGACCGACGAGACGCTGGAGCCGTTCATCTCCCCGGCCCTCGCGGCGCGCGACGCACTCTGTGCCGGGCCTCCCGCCGAGGCGTCGCTGCTGCACGGCGCCTTCCGCCAGGGCAAGGTCCTCGCGGGCGATCGTGTCCCCTGGCTGGCGGTCGGCCCCGAACCCCTGGTCGGCGAGCGCGCCTACGACCTCGCCCGGCTGCCGCGCGACCGCGTCGAGGACCAGGTCGCCGCCGCCACCGGCGCCTCGTCGGCCCGCCGCCGCGTCAGGAGACTCGCCGACTCGCTGGACGTGGACGCCGAGCGGCTGCGCGGCTGGACCCTCTTCCGGGCGGTGGAAGCGGCCACCCGCGCACTGCGGGCGGGCCGCCGGCAGACCGGTGAGCTGCTGCTGGAGTTCGCGGGCTGGCTGTAGCTGGGGGTACGGCTGCTGCGGTGGCGGCGGACGGCCTGATCTGCCGGGCCCGGCAGGGGCGGTCCGTCACCGTTCCGGACCGACCGCGAGGCCCGGCGCGTGGTGCGCCGGGCCTCGCGGTCGGTCCGTGCGGGCCGTCAGGCCGTGAGGCGGGCGATCGCCTCGGCGACCGTCAGTTCCTCGCGCTCGCCCGTGCGGCGGTCCTTCAGCTCCACGACGCCCTCGGCGGAGCGGCGGCCCGCCACCAGGATGTGGGGGACCCCGATCAGCTCGGCGTCGGTGAACTTCACGCCCGGGGAGACGCCGGGGCGCTCGTCCACGAGCACGCGCAGGCCGGCCGCCGAGAGCTGCTCGGAGACGTCCAGCGCCAGCTCCGTCTGGAGCGCCTTGCCGGCGGCGACGACGTGGACGTCCGCCGGGGCGACCTCGCGGGGCCAGCTCAGGCCCTGCTCGTCGGCCGTCTGCTCGGCGAGGGCGGCCACGGCGCGGGAGACGCCGATGCCGTACGAGCCCATGGTCACGCGCACCGGCTTGCCCTGCTGGCCGAGGACGTCCAGCTGGAACGTGTCGGCGTACTTGCGGCCGAGCTGGAAGATGTGGCCGATCTCGATCGCGCGGTCGAGCTTGAGGCCGGTGCCGCAGGACGGGCAGGGGTCCCCTTCCTCGACGACGACGACGTCGAGGTACTCGTCGACCTCGAAGTCACGGCCGGCCACCACGTTGCGCGCGTGCGTGCCGGGCTTGTTGGCGCCGGTCACCCAGGCGGTGCCGCCCGCGATGCGCGGGTCGGCGATGTAGCGGAGCTTGAGGCCCTGCGGGCCGACGTAGCCGCGTACCAGGTCGGGGCGGTCCTCGAAGTCCTCGGCCGTGACCAGCTCGACCACGGCGGGCGCGAGGAGCTCGCCGAGCTTGCCGAGGTCCACCTCGCGGTCGCCGGGGACGCCGACGGCGGCGATCTCGCCGTCGATCTTGACCAGCAGGTTCTTCAGGGTCGTCGAGGCCGGTACGCCGAGGAGCGCGGCGAGCGTCTCGATGGTCGGGGTGTCGGGGGTGTCCAGCTCCTCCACGGGGCCGTGCTCGACCGCGCCGGTGGCGGGGGCGGTGTAGGTCACGGCCTCCGAGTTGGCCGCGTAGTCACAAGCCGGGCAGTCCACGAACGTGTCCTCGCCCGCGGCGGCGGGGGCCAGGAACTCCTCGGAGGCGGAGCCGCCCATCGCACCGGAGACCGCCGACACGATGCGGTAGTCGAGCCCGAGGCGGGTGAAGATCTTCTGGTACGCGGCGCGGTGCAGCGCGTACGACTCGGCGAGGCCCTCGTCCGTGGTGTCGAAGGAGTACGAGTCCTTCATCTGGAACTCGCGGCCGCGCAGCACGCCGGAGCGCGGCCTGGCCTCGTCGCGGTACTTCGTCTGGATCTGGTAGAGCGTCACCGGCAGGTCCTTGTAGGACGAGCACTGGTCCTTGACCAGCTGGGTGAAGATCTCCTCATGGGTGGGGCCGAGCAGGTAGTCGGCGCCCTTGCGGTCCTTGAGGCGGAACAGCAGGTCGCCGTACTCCTCCCAGCGCCCGCTCGCCTCGTAGGGCTCCTTGGGCAGCAGCGCGGGCAGCAGGACCTCCTGCGCGCCGATCGCGTCCATCTCCTCGCGGACGACGCGCGAGACGTTGTCGAGGACCTTCTTGCCCAGCGGCAGCCAGCTCCAGACGCCTGCGGACGAGCGGCGGACGTACCCGGCGCGGACGAGCAGCTTGTGGCTGAGGGTCTCGGCGTCCGCCGGGTCGTCGCGCAATGTCTTGACCATCAAACGGGACATGCGCTGGACCTGGGACATGGGGAGCACTCCTGCGTTCTCTCGGGTGATGCCAGGAGGTTATCCGGGGCGCCCGGGCGGGCGGAAATCAGTAAGCCCCGCTCCCGCCGCGCGGGGGCCGCTCTCAGCGGGCCCGGCGCAGCGGGAGCGGGGCGCCCATCACGGCGTACGGCCTGGGGGCGCTGGGGAAGTGGACCTGGCGGGCGAGGTCCTCGTAGCCGAGCGAGCGGTAGAGCCGGCGGGCCGGGCTCTCCGTGTCGATGGCGGAGAGGATGGAGCGGGGCTGCGCGGCGCCGTCCGTGATGGTGGTGATCAGGGCCCGGCCGATGCCCCGTGCCTGGAACTCCGGATGGACGTGCAGCTCGGTGATCACGAAGGAGTTGTCGAGCCAGCCGTCGGAGCCGGTGGTGCGCAGATACGGCTCGACGATCGTGGACCACCAGTGGGCGCGGTCGTTCGGCAGGCCGTACACGAACGCGACGAGCCGGCCGCTCCCGGTCGTCGCTCCGTAGGCGCGGCAGCCGGGGTACATCAGGTGTCGCAGGACGATGTGGCGGCGTACCGCGATCTCCTCGTCGCTGAGCCCGAAGGCGAGGGCCTGTACGGCGAGCGCCTCGTCGACGCGTTCGGCGAGATCGACCGGCCCTACCTGTACGTCCGGGGTCCGGGGGTCGTCCCCGGGGATGCTCAGCATGGGCCGAACCCTACTTTCAGAACAGCACACTCATGAAGGCGCCCACCTCGCGGAAACCGACGCGGCGATAGGCGGCGCGGGCCGGGGTGTTGTAGTCGTTCACGTACAGGCTCACCACCGGTGCGACATCGGCGAGCGCGTACCGTACGACGGCCGCCATGCCGCTCTCGGAGAGACCCCGGCCACGGTACGCGGGGTCGACCCAGACGCCCTGGATCTGGCAGGCCTGCTGGGTGGCCGCGCCGATCTCGGCCTTGAAGACGACCTTGCCGTCGTCGATGCGGGCGAACGAGCGTCCCGCGCCGACGAGTTCGGCGACGCGCGCCTGGTAGAGGAGCCCGCCGTCGCCCGCGAGCGGTGAGACGCCGACCTCCTCGGTGAACATGGCCACGCACGCGGGCATGATCACTTCCAGCTCGTCCTTGCGGATGCGGCGGACGAGGGGGTCGGGCGCGACCGAGGCCGGGAGCTCTTCGGTGACCATCAGCGGCTGGTTGGAGCGGACTTCGCGGGCCGGTCCCCAGCTCGGTTCGAGCAGCCGCCACAGCTCGGCGGTGGGCTCGGCGGGGCCGACGATCGAGGAGCAGCGGCGGCCCGTCCTGCGGGCACGGTCGGCGAAGCCGCGTACGGCCTCGGGGGTGGCGCAGATGGGGACGAGGTTGGCGCCGGAGTAGCAGAGGGAGCGCAGCCGCCCGTCCGCGTACCAGCCCCACATCTCGCCGCCGAGGCGCCAGGGGTCGAGTCCCGCGACCCGCACACGGGAGGTCACGAAGGCGTTGGCGACGGGTTCGCTCTCCAGGATGGCGAGCGCGGCGCCGAGGTCACTGGGTTCGAGGACCCGGGTGGTGGTCTGCGTCAACACGAGGGGCCTCACCATGCGGTCTGCTGATTCTCCGCACTTTACCCGCCACTTTCGCGGTATGCCGAGCCTGGTCGGTCACAGCCGTTCGGGGCCCGTACGGGAGGCGGTTCCGACCCGTACGGCAGCCGGTCCCGTACGGGTCGGGCCCCTGGGGCGGTGGGTTCCGTACGGCAGCGGGCCCCGCGCCGGCGCCCTGGGGCGGAGGCAGCGGGGCCCGTGACGAACCGGGTCGGCCGGGGGGCGAGGGGTCAGCCGCTGACGGAGACCTCGGGCTCGCCGGAGGCGATGCCGTCGCGCTCCATCTGCTCGGCGATCTTCATCGCCTCTTCGATGAGGGTCTCCACGATCTTCGACTCCGGGACGGTCTTGATGATCTCGCCCTTGACGAAGATCTGACCCTTG